>NZ_JBQFLR010000011.1:0-120131 GCF_056531345.1 Ruegeria sp. N7
CTGCGGTCAGCGTCGTCTTGCCGTGGTCAACATGCCCAATCGTGCCGATGTTGACGTGCGGCTTATTACGCTCAAACTTTTCCTTTGCCATTCCTCAGGCGCCCTTTTGCGATTTGGGGGACCCTTGGTCCCGGGTTACTATCTGCGCGCGCGAGATATTTGGTTCAAAGGGGAAAATCAAGCACATCCTGAGGGAAATGCGCTTATCCCGCCGGATTTTGCGTAACCTCGGTGGAATCGAGGGGCTGGATCAGGTCTGGCCGTTTTTCGAACCAACCTTTGTCTTCATGTTCTTCAGCCAGCCACTCTTCGACCCGGTCGGCAACTTTCAATGACAGACCGGCCATTTGTTCCTCTTTGGTGCGCTCGTGCCCCGACCCTTTCAGCGCACTGCCTCCGGTCGTGTCTTCCAGCACCTGGAACTGCTTTCCCTTGGCCAGAAACTTTTCTTTCTTCACGTCATAGACGTTGACCAACACAATCGCGGTGCTTTTGGGATTGTAGATGATCGGGATTCCCGGAGGCGCCAGCATGTAGCCTTCCAGGCTGATCCCGATGTCGTATTCCTGCGTGCCTTCATAACGGCCCAGACGAATATCGACCGCATTCTGGATGGCCTTCGTCCACTCGTCGGGCGTTGCGTCGCGCGACACTGGCCCTTGCACGGCCTTGTCAGCGAAGGCGTAGTTGACCCGCAGCTTGAATTCCCCCAGTGACTCGGGCGGTTCATAAACCTGTGTCTGGGTGCAAGCGCCCATCAGGGCCAATCCGGTGATCAGGGTCAGAATGCGCAACATGTCTCTTCTCGATAGGCCTGTTTTTCTTTGGTCTAGCGCACCGATACGGGTTGTGCCAAGCCGTATCGGTGGATTTCTACCGCAACCGAGGCCGGATCACGAAAACTTATAGTCCCGCGGGAAACCATAGGGCGCTTTTTTCCCTACGCTGGCGCGCTTGGACAGCCATTGGGACATATCTGCCTCATGCCGGGTCTTGTCGCCCCCCATGGACCATTTCAGGCCTTCCTCCCAGTTGAAGGTGGTGATGTCAGACAGACCGCCATCCAGCTCCAGCGTCCCCTGCCGCCCGCGTGCCATATTGTATTTTTGCAGGCGCACGCCCTTGCCGCGGGTCATTTCGGGCAATTCCTCGATCGGGAAGACAAGGAACTTGCCGTTCTGGGACACGATTGCAACGTGGTCGCCCTCGACCGGTATACAGATCACTGCTGTTTCGTTGTCCTTGACGTTCAGCACCTGCTTGCCGTTTCGCGTCTGCGCCAGCACGTCATCTTCGGGCACCATGAACCCGTTGCCCGCATCCGAAGCCACCAGCAGCTTGCGCCCCGGCTTGTGGATCAGGATATCGATGATCCGAGCCTCGTTCGGCAGGTCGACCATCAGGCGCAGGGGTTCGCCCATGCCCCGCCCGCCGGGCAGGTTGGCCGCGCTGACAGTATAGAACCGCCCGTTCGAAGCGAAGACCAGCAACCGGTCGGTCGTTTCCGCATGGAAGATAAAGCGCGGCCCGTCGCCATCCTTGAACTTCAATTCACGGGTCAGGTCGATATGACCGGTCATGGCGCGAATCCAGCCCATCTGAGAGCAGACGACCGTGATTGGTTCGCGGTCGATCATCGCCTCAAGCGGCACTTCTTCGACCTCGCCCGCTTCGGCGAACCGCGTGCGGCGCGCGCCGCCTTCGTAATCTTTGCCGAAGGTCTTTTTCGTCTCTTTCAACTGCTCGGAAATCCTGGCCCATTGCAGGCCTTCGTCGGCCAACAGGTCTTCGAGGTTGGCACGTTCCAGCATCAACTCATCGCGTTCTCGGACCAGCTCCATCTCTTCCAGACGGCGCAGGCTGCGCAGGCGCATGTTGAGGATCGCGTCAACCTGAACCTCGGACAACTCGCCCTCGCCCGGTTTGGGTGAGACATAGTCGGCCTCGCTGGTGGCGCGGACATGGTCGATCCCCCAATCCTCGCGCATCAGCGCGGTTTTGGGGTCGTCGTCATAGCGGATGATGTCGATCACACGGTCGAGGTTCAGGAAGGCAACGATAAAGCCCTCCAACACTTCCAGCCGGTGGTCGATCTTGGCCATGCGGTGGCGCGAGCGGCGGATCAGCACCTCTTGCCGGTGATCAAGGAAAGCGCGCAGCACTTCCTTCATCGAGCAGACTTTGGGCGTCACCCCGTCAATCAGCACGTTCATGTTCAGGCTGAACCGCACCTCGAGGTCCGAGTTGCGATAAAGCATGCCCATCAGCACCTCAGGGTCCACATTCTTGGAGCGCGGCTCGAGGATCAGGCGGATGTCATCGGCGGATTCGTCGCGCACATCGGCAAGGATCGGGATTTTCTTGGTCTGGATCAGTTCGGCGATCTTCTCGATCAGCTTGGACTTCTGAACCTGATAGGGAATCTCGGTGACGATGATCTGCCATTGGCCGCGCCCCAGATCCTCAACCTCGTACTTGCAGCGCAGCCGGAACGAGCCTCGGCCAGTTCGATAGGCTTGCGCGATGTTCTCGGGCGGCTCGACAATCACGCCACCGGTTGGGAAGTCAGGGCCGGGCACGTAGTTCAACAGGGTGTCGTCGCGCGCGTCCGGCGTCTTGATCAGATGCAGACAAGCGTCGCAGAGTTCCGAGATGTTGTGCGGCGGGATATTCGTCGCCATCCCCACCGCGATACCACTTGCGCCATTGGCCAGCAGGTTCGGGAACTGTGCGGGCAGCACGACCGGTTCGGTCAGCGTGCCATCATAGTTGTCGCGAAAATCAACGGCGTCTTCGTTCAACCCTTCCAGCAGCGCCTCGGCCACGATGGTCATCCGCGCTTCGGTATAGCGCGAGGCCGCCGGGTTATCGCCGTCGATATTGCCGAAATTGCCCTGCCCGTCGACCAGCGGATAGCGGACGTTGAAATCCTGTGCCAGACGCGCCATCGCGTCGTAAATCGCGGCGTCGCCATGCGGGTGATAGTTGCCCATCACGTCGCCGGAAATCTTGGCAGACTTCCGGAAACCTCCGGTTGCACTGAGTCGCAACTCTCTCATCGCATAGAGGATTCGGCGGTGAACCGGCTTCAACCCGTCCCGCGCATCGGGCAGCGCCCGGTGCATGATGGTGGACAGCGCATAGGTCAGATACCGCTCACCAATCGCGCGGCGCAGCGGTTCCGCCACCTCGCCCCCACCTGTGGGGGCCTGCATGTTGGGGTCATCGATCGTATCGTTCATATATGATGTGATACGCCGCAAGTGCGCCTTGGTAAAGCGAGCAGCACATAAATTGCTGGGGAAAAGTCGTGCTTTTTGCAACAGGGGGAGACACCGTGTTGTTTTCCCCCATTTTTCGACTCGTCCCCCGAAATATGCTAAGATCTCATCAATTGATTTGCTGCCATTTGTTGATGTTACGATTGCTTTGGGGGATGCGCCATGACGCGCCTGATACTTGTTACCTTTGCCGCGCTCGGCTGGACCTTTTACGTGATGAGCGGTGGCCCTGATTTTGAACCGCGCGGCGTGCGCCCTGCCAAACCGGAACGCGTGGCTGTCGTGGCAGAACCGGTTGCCCCGGTCATTGAACCGGCACCTGTCGAAGATTTGGTCACCCGTGCCGCCGTCAAACCCGCACTGGTGGTTCCACCTGTTGCCGAGGCGGTAACCCAGTTGGGTGAGACCGAAACAAAGGCCCTCCTCTCGCAGGTCGCGGCTGGCCTGAAAGCCAATCCCTCGCTGTTTCAAGACGAAAGCGTGACCCTGACCCTGGCATCACTGGAACAGGGTGTGACCGCACTGGAGCAGGTGGTCACCGATGCCGAGTTGCCCACAGTCGAACTGCCCACGCCTGCCGAGGCCCAGACCGACATCCGCGAGATTTCGGGTACCCGGGTCAATCTGCGCGATGGCCCCGGCACGATCTATCCCATCATCGGCAAGGCCGCGCTTGGCCAACGGGTCGAGGTCCTGAGCGATTCCGGCACCGGCTGGCTGCGCCTGCGCGTGTTGCCCGCGCAACAGGTTGGGTGGATTTCAGCATCACTTGTCCGGAAAACATCAAACTGACGCCCGGACGTCATTGCCCTGCCGCAAACCCCGCCCTAGCTTTTGGCGGGGTTCAGCTTCGGAAGGCACATGCAGAAATCGATTCTTATTACGGGATGCTCGTCGGGCATTGGGCTGGACGCAGCACACGGAATGCGTGCGCGAGGCTGGCGTGTATTTGCATCCTGCCGACAGCAGCGCGACTGTGATCGCCTGCGCGCGCAAGGGTTTGAAAGCCCCAGAATCGACTATACCGAACCCGACAGCATTTCCTCGGGATTGTTATATGTACTTGAGGCAACGGACGGAACACTGGACGCACTGTTCAACAACGGCGCGCACGGGCTGCCCGGTGCGGTTGAAGACGTCCCGACAGACGCTCTGCGTCATATCTTTGAAACCAATGTCTTTGGATGGCACGAACTGACCCGACAGGTTATTCCCGTCATGCGGGAACAGGGTCACGGCCGGATTGTGCAATGTTCCTCGGTACTTGGTCTTGTCGCATTCCCTTGGCGCGGCGCATATGTGGCCACCAAATACGCCATCGAAGGACTGACCGACACCTTGCGGCTGGAGCTGCGGGATGCAAACATTCAGGTCGTGTTGATCGAGCCCGGCCCGATCACCTCAAAGCTCAGGGAAAAGGCAATCCCGGTGTTCGAAAAATACATCGACTGGGAGAACTCGGCCCTGCGGGAAAAATACGAAGGTTCGCTGCTGAAGCGACTATACGAAAACAGTGCGCCCGACCGGTTCGAACTGCCCGCCTCTGCTGTCACCGACAAGCTGGCCCATGCGGTCGAGGCGCGCCGCCCCAAACCACGCTACTATGTGACCACCCCGACATATGTCGCAGGGGTTCTGCGCCGGATTCTGCCCACAAAAGCCACGGATCGCATCCTTTCGGATATCTGAGACGTTATTTCCCGTTCGCTTTTCGTCACCTTGACGCTAGATGGGGATAATCGAAAAAACCGGACGGTGACTTTAAATGGACCCTTTAATGGTCATTCTGCTTCTGGCCATGGCGGCGGTTGTCGTTGTGTTAGCCCTGGGAATCGCGAATTTCGGCAAAAGCGGCATGGAAGCAGCTAAGAAAAGCAACAAGATGATGCGCCTGCGTATCCTCTTTCAGTTCATCGCCGTTATTTTGATCGTGCTATACGTCTATCTACGCGGGCAAGGGGTGCAGTAATGGTTGTGCTCAACAAAATCTACACGCGCACCGGCGACGACGGCAAAACCGCTCTGGGCAATGGCGAGCGTGTGGCAAAGTATTCGGGCCGCGTTGCCGCCTACGGAACAGTGGACGAGCTGAACTCTTTTGTTGGCGTGGCCCGCACCGAGGCCGAAGGCGAAGTCGATGCCGCCTTGTCGCGGATTCAGAACGACCTGTTTGATCTTGGCGCTGATTTCTGCCGCCCTGAAATGGAGAAGGATGCCGAAGCGGACTATCCACCGCTGCGAATCGTATCCGCTCAGATCGACCGGCTGGAAGCCGAAATTGACATCATGAACGAAACACTGGAACCGCTGCGCAGCTTCATCCTGCCGGGCGGTTCGCGGCTGGCCGCGCATTTGCACGTGTGCCGCACCGTATCGCGTCGCGCCGAGCGGTTGGCGGTCGAGTTGACGAATATGGAACCGGTTAACGATGTGGCCGTCAAATACCTCAACCGGCTAAGTGACTGGTTTTTCGTCGCGGCCCGGTGCGCAAATAACGATGGCAAGGACGACGTGCTGTGGGTTCCCGGCGCAAACCGCTGAATATTTCACTGAAAACAGGCCCAGTTCGGGCAACAATCTTGCGTGCCTCAAGGTAAAAAACTGCAAAACGCGACGTCCCGACGCGACGACGTGACGATTTTGCTCTGTTTTGCGGGTGCAGCAGACGTTATCAAGTCCGACGAGAGCATTGGTGGAGTCGCCTTCGCGGCTTGCCGTTTTTTTGAGGAGAAAGCGCTACAATGAAGGTACTGGTACCTGTCAAACGCGTGATTGACTACAATGTGAAGGTCCGCGTGAAAGCGGACGGTAGCGGTGTTGATCTCGCCAATGTCAAAATGTCGATGAACCCGTTCGACGAGATTGCGGTTGAAGAGGCCATTCGCCTGAAAGAGGCTGGCAAGGCAGACGAAGTTGTTGCCGTTTCGATTGGTGTGAAGCAGGCGCAAGAGACGCTGCGGACCGCGCTGGCCATGGGTGCCGACCGCGCGATCCTTGTTGTTGCGACGGATGATGTGCACACCGATATCGAGCCGCTGGCAGTTGCCAAGATCCTGGCCAAGGTGGTCGAGGAAGAGCAGCCCGGCATCGTTCTGGCGGGCAAGCAGGCGATCGACAACGACATGAACGCCACCGGTCAGATGCTGTCGGCCCTGTTGGGCTGGTCGCAGGGCACCTTTGCCTCGGAACTGGATATCGAAGGCGACAGTGCCAAGATCACCCGCGAGGTGGATGGCGGGTTGCAGACCATCAGCGTCAAGATGCCGACCATCGTGACCGTTGACCTGCGCCTGAACGAGCCGCGCTACGCGTCGCTGCCCAACATTATGAAGGCGAAGAAAAAGCCGCTGGATGAGAAAACCGCCGCCGATTACGGCGTCGACGTCACGCCGCGCCTGGAAATCGTCAAGACCGAAGAACCGCCGGCACGTGCCGCAGGTATCATCGTTGGCTCGGTGGATGAGCTGGTTTCGAAACTCAAAGAAGTGGGGGCTGTGTAATGGCTGTACTTCTGCTTGCCGAAGTCAACAATGGCGAACTGGCGCTGGACGCCACTGCCAAGGCAGTAAACGCTGCCAAGGTGCTGGGTGACGTGACCGTTCTGGCCGCAGGTGGCTCGGCCGCCGCTGCCGGCGAGGCTGCCGCTAAGATCGACGGCGTGTCCAAGGTGCTGGTTGCCGAAGACGCATCGCTGGGTCATCGCCTGGCGGAATCGACCGCCGCGCTGATCGTGGGTCTGGCCGATGGGTACGAGCATATCGTGGCCCCCGCGACCACCGACGCCAAGAACGTAATGCCGCGCGTCGCAGCCCTGCTGGACGTGATGGTGATCTCGGATGCCTCGGGCGTGGTCGATGGCTCGACGTTTGAGCGCCCGATCTATGCGGGCAACGCGATCCAGACCGTGAAGTCGAACGACGCCAAGAAGGTCGTCACCATCCGCACAGCGTCCTTCGACGCGGCGGGGACCGGCGGCTCGGCTGCGGTCGAGACCGTCTCGGTCGGCGACAATCCCGGCCTTTCGTCGTGGGTCGAAGACAAGGTGGCCGCAAGTGACCGTCCGGAACTGACCTCGGCTGGCGTTGTTGTCTCGGGCGGCCGTGGTGTCGGCTCGGAAGAAGACTTCAAGCTGATTGAAGCTCTGGCTGACAAGCTGGGTGCTGCGGTTGGCGCGTCGCGCGCCGCTGTGGACTCGGGCTATGCCCCGAACGACTGGCAAGTGGGTCAGACCGGCAAGGTTGTTGCCCCCGATCTTTATGTCGCCGTCGGCATCTCGGGCGCAATCCAGCACCTTGCGGGCATGAAGGATTCAAAGGTCATCGTTGCGATCAACAAGGACGAAGAAGCGCCGATCTTCCAGGTCGCCGACTTCGGACTGGTTGCCGACCTGTTCCAGGCAGTCCCTGAGCTGACCGAAAAACTCGGCTGACCACAGCCCGGGATCAGAGCCCCACAACCACCAAAGGCCCGCCACCAAGCGGGCCTTTTTCAATTCAATCCCCTCAAAGCCACCTCAAGCTTCAAAGCTATCTCCCTATGCGCCGAGGGGCCAAGCATATGCTCGGCCACAGGCTGTTGCAGCGCCCCGAACAACACGTCCTCGATCTCGTCTGACAAGGAGGACACACTGACCGAGCATTCCACGACATCGGCACATAGCTGTCGAACCTGTTCGATCATGTCAGCGTCGGGCAGGACAAGATCGCGATGCCGGTCCTCCTGTCGCTGTATATGCAGCCAGAGAAGAACAACCCCCGACTTGATCCGGCGTATCAGCTCGGATGTGTTGCGCAACCAAGTCTCTCGCAACTCTTGTGCCACAACCTCAAAGCGCGCGTCCTTTGTGGCCCGCAACCGTTCCAGCAAATGCCTGACAAAGTGGATTTCCGTGAAATCGACCTCGGGATAAAGATCCAGCAGATCGCGCGAAGGTTCAAGAAACCGATCATTCCGACGCGGGTGCACGCGATAGAACCTGTTCGACTGGCAGGGCACGTCCAGCACTTGCAGCACACAACGGTCCGATCCGTTGACAAGGTTTAGTACCCCCGGGTCGGCAAGCAACGCGTCAGCCCCGCAAAAAAGGTTACCAAAATTGATACAAGGTTTCGGCAACCTTTTTGCAAGCAATGCCGGGTACGGATATTCCACGAACCGGCCAAACGTCTCTTCTCCACCCAGGCAGGCCACATAAGGCGTATCAAGATTTCCGGGCGGCGACCGAAACCACAGATTTGATCCTGCATATTGGCACGTGGCCTCTGTGCCGTTGCTTACACGATGAAAGCTCATACCAAGCCCCCCAAATTTTCACCCAATTGCCAATTTGCGGCCTTAGGTATTGAGAATCTCCTAATGCGCGCATTTGAAGCAAAATTGACCGGTTCGATCCCCTTGCCGCCCGCCCCGGTCTGCCGATACTGTCCCGGTATCCTCCAGGGCAAAGGCAGCTGAACATGGAAGTTAAATCAGTCGGGGTGATTGGCGCGGGTCAGATGGGCAACGGCATTGCCCATGTTCTGGCTTTGGCGGAATACGATGTCTTGCTGAATGATGTCAGTCAGGATGCGTTGAACAGCGCAATGGCCACGATCGAAGGCAACATGGCGCGTCAGGCATCACGTGGCAAGATCACTGACGATGCGATGCAGGCGGCCCTGAAGCGTATTACAACCACCCTTGAATTGCCGCAGCTGGGACAGACCGATCTGGTGATCGAAGCCGCGACCGAGCGGGAAACAGTCAAACAGGCCATTTTCGAAGATCTGCAACCGCACCTCCTGCCGCATACGATCCTGACGTCGAATACGTCGTCCATTTCCATCACGCGTCTGGCCAGTCGTACGGACCGGCCTGAACGTTTCATGGGTTTTCACTTCATGAACCCGGTTCCGATCATGCAATTGGTGGAACTGATCCGCGGTATCGCAACGGATGAGGAAACCTTCAAAGCCTGCAAGGCGGTCGTGGACCGGTTGGGCAAAACGGCCGCCAGCGCCGAAGATTTCCCGGCTTTCATCGTTAACCGCATCCTGATGCCGATGATCAACGAAGCCGTTTATACGCTGTATGAAGGTGTCGGAAGCGTCCAATCCATCGACCAATCGATGAAGCTGGGTGCGAATCACCCCATGGGGCCGTTGGAACTGGCGGATTTCATCGGGCTGGACACATGTCTTGCCATCATGAACGTCTTGCATGATGGTCTGGCTGATACAAAGTATCGCCCCTGCCCGCTATTGACCAAATATGTCGAGGCCGGATGGCTGGGGCGCAAGACGCAACGCGGTTTCTATGACTATCGCGGCGAGGTGCCGGTTCCGACACGTTAAGTAAACCGCCCGTGCCCGGTACGGTATCGGTTAGATGAAAACACGGGTCAGGACTTGCCTGACTTGCCCAGCGACAATGTATGGTTTCTGAGCCAGGTCATGAAACCACGCGGGTCTTTCTCCAACTGTTCCATATCTTGATCCGAGATCGGATCGCCAATGACCGGCGATTGCGGTTTTTTGCACGAGCGGACGATTTCATGCAGCAACAAGCCTTGCCGCAGGATCGGCGACAGCTTGTTGGCGATCTGGTACCAGCGCGAGTTGCTGCCGGGAAAGAAAATCGGCACCACACGCGCGCCTGAACGGCGGATCATTTTTGCGGTGAACACATTCCACTCGCGCTCGACCGCAGGGCCAAACCAGTCATCCGAAGACATGACGACACCGGACGGGAACAGCGCCACGACACCGCCGTCTTTCAGATGGTCCATCGCCTTGCCACGCATTTCCAGCATCTTGGCCTGCGCTTCGGGGTCATGCGGAAACGGAACCGGGATCATGAAAGACGTCGCGGCCTCATCAAGACCCGTCAGGACCGAGCGGGTCAGAATGCGATAATCACTGCGGATCCGCCCTATCAACTCGGCCAGAATCATACCGTCCACCATTCCGTGAGGGTGGTTGGCAACGACAACGACGGGGCCGGTTTTTGGAATACGGGCAATCTGTTCTTGCGGTGTGGTCAGGTCAATCCCCATCACCTCAAGCGCACCGCCCCAGAACCGCTGTCCCCGGTAAAATTCATTCTTTTTCTCGAATTTGTTGACCATCCGCAAAATGGTCAGCTTGCCCGTGCACCATTCGATGGCGCGAATGGCCGTCGAAGTCCAGGCATCGTCGAACGAGTTCGCATAGGTCAGAGTTCTACGGTCGTAGATCTCGCCCTGATCTGCGGTCCCATCCACCACCGGGCGTGTCTTGGTCTCGTGCGTCGTTTCCGCCAATTCCTGGTCTTCCCGTTCTTCCTGTCCCGGCAAGGGCAGCTTAGAACCCCTCTCCGAACTTGTCGTTCACAAGCGCTTCCAGAGCTTCTGCCAATGCTTCAGCATCCGGTCCGGAGGTCTCGACGTCAATAGTTGTTCCGCGTGATGCTGCCAACATCAAAAGGCCCATAATACTGTCGCCTGACGCAGAAATTCCGTCCTTCGACACCTCGGCATGCGCGTCGAAACCTTCCACAACCTCGACCAGCTTCGCCGATGCGCGGGCATGCAGACCTTTTTCATTGATAATTTTCAGGCTTCGGGTGGTCATATTCATCAATCCGGTTTTAGTCCAATGTCACATTTTGCGCATTGATGTATTTCCGTCCAGCTTCCATTGCCTGACGGACAGCATCACCAACGGGTAAGTGGCGGCTTTTGGCCAATTTAATGAGCATTGGCAGGTTTGCCCCATACAATATCCGCCGATCCTGAGGGGCGCAGGCCCGCAGGCTGAGATTTGAAGGGCTGCCGCCGAACAGGTCGGTTACAACGACAACACCGTCGCCCATATCGACTGCGTCAGCCGCACGACAGATTTCCGCCTGTTTTTCATCCCTGTCGTGGTCAGGTTCGATCGCAATGGCCACAAGGCCGGGCTGCGGCCCGACCACATGCTGTGTGGCGGCCAGGTATTCCTGGGCCAAACCGCCATGCGCAACGATCACAATTCCGATCAATCCGACCTCACATTCAACGACCGACGTTCCATCTCGCGATGCCTAATTGCCACCTGCTGCCCATCCTCTGCAAGGGCCTTTGCAACGGCTTCTGCCATTGCGACGGATCTGTGTTGCCCACCCGTGCATCCGAAAGCCACCGACAGATGTGCTTTTCCTTCGGCCCGAAAGGCCGGCAGCAACAAGGTAAGCAAATCCATCACCCGTCCAAGAAAGGGTTCGTAATTCTTATCCGATTGGACATAGCGCGCAACGTCCGAGTGTCGCCCATCCGCCGCCCGCAACTCGGGGCGCCAATAGGGGTTCGCCAGAAACCGGCAATCAAAGACCATGTCCAGCCCACGCGGAAGGCCCCGCTTGTACGAAAACGACTCGATTGAAACTGCCAGATGTCGCCCCCCCTGGGGCGCAAACCAGTTTTCAACTTCTTCCCGTAACTGGTGCACGTTCAGTTGGCTTGTATCGATCAGGGTATCTGCAATCTCGCGTATGGGGGCCAGCAGCTCTTTTTCACGCTGAACACCGGTCTCAGGGCTGGCATTCTTGGCAACAGGGTGCCGCCTGCGGGTTTCCGAAAACCGGCGCACCAATACGTCATCACTGCAATCCAGATACAAAACGGTCAAATCCACCCGCGCCATGCGGCCCAGGCTTTCGGCCAGTTCGATAAACCCAATTGTCGAGAAATCGCGATTGCGGGCGTCAATGCCAAGCGCCATTGGGCGGTCGCTGTCCGCGCTGTCCAGCAGGCGCAGCAGCAGGCCCATCGGCAGATTGTCGATGGCCTCAAAACCCAGGTCTTCCAGTACATGAATGGCTGTGGATCTTCCGGCCCCTGATGGGCCTGTTACCAGCACGATCCGCCGTTGCTCTGTCATTTGTTCGGCCATTCCGGGTGTACACGCCCATTCTTCAGAAGCTGCATCAACGCTGCGGCCAAGTTGGGCACGCCCGCCCCGCGAAGCAAGGGAACAGCTTGCCCCAGCAGCACGATTGTCGCCTCGGCAGGTAACCTCTGTGGCTCATTTTGATCCAGATCCACAACATAGTCCAAGGAGACCGGTCCGAATACATCCGCTTTGATCAAACCAATGTGACGGGCCTCGATCAAACCCTGTATCTGCGGCACGGCGGCGGCAATGACCTGATGGTCTCGCCTTGACAGTTCGACCCGATCATCCGCGACCAGACCCGCCCCATAGGCCATCATCTGCAATGCTAGTGCCGATTTTCCCGCGCCCGAGGCACCGACGATCAACAGCCCGCGCCCGGCAACTGTTACGCATGAGGCATGAACACAAGCGCTGTCCCGGTCTTTGGCGTCTGACAGAGAACCTGCTTGCATGAGTTATACAGGTAACCCCACCACAAAGCGTGCCCCTAGCGGGTCTGACGTAATATCCGCTTCGGTCGGGCGGATATTCTCAGCCCAGATTACGCCGCCATGGGCTTCGACAATCTGTTTCGAGATGGCCAGACCAAGCCCCGAATTGTTACCGAAGTGCTCTGCCGGGCGTTGCGAATAGAAACGCTTGAACACTTTGGTCAAGGCCTGTTCCGGAATACCCGGCCCGGTGTCTTCGACCACGACAAGAACACGGTTGTCTCGCTGACGTACCCAGACGCGGATGGCATCACTTTCTTCACAGAAGGAAATGGCATTGGTGATCAGATTGACGAACACCTGCGCCAGCCGTGCCTCAAGCCCGTTGATGACAATCGGTTCGGATGGCAGATCGGTGATATAGTCGATCCCCTTGGACCGCGCGTCTTCACCCAGATATTGACCGATATTGCCAATCAGCTTGAGCAGATCAAAGGGTTGTTCTTCTTCCTTAACCAGTTCCGCATCAAGACGTGACGCGTTCGAGATGTCGCTGACCAGCCGGTCCAGGCGCCGAACGTCATGTTCGATTACACCCAGCAGCTTGTCGCGCTGATCTTCGCGCTTGACCATGCGAAGCGTGCCAACAGCGGATTGCAGGCTGGCCAAGGGGTTCTTGATTTCATGGGCGACATCAGCGGCGAACTGTTCGTTTGCGTCGATCCGATTATACAGAGCAGTCACCATGCCCCGCAGAGCGCGGCTGAGGCGACCGATTTCATCCGGACGGGCGCTAAGATCAGGTATGCGAATGCGCCCCGGATTGACCCCTGTGCCCCGATCCTTACCCATTTCCGCCGCTGCGGCCAGGTCTGCCAACGGGTTGGCGATGGTCGAAGCCAGCACAAGGCTCAGGCCCACCGAAACCAGCAAAGCCACCACGAACATTTGCAGAATGCGCTCCTGCTCACGGCGGGCCAGTGCGTCGATCTCACCGGCGGGGCCTGTGATGGCAACTGCTCCGGCAGGGGTATCCTCGTAAAGAATCGGAGCAGCGGCTACGATCACGGTCTCACCTGCGGCGTCCTGAACTGCCTGAACCTGCCTTTGACCTGCCAGCGCCTGTGGGATAATTCCCTGCACCCGCTGTGCCAGAGTCGGTGCCTCGACCTCGGTCGACCAGTTGAGAAGGTTCGACACACCGATCCAGACCGCGTTCAACGTGTCGCTGATCACCGTGCTGCCGGTTTGCAGCTCGGAATTGGTTTGCAGAAGAACCGGCATGGCCGACACTTGCGGGGCACCGCGTGTCCAGCCAATCAGGGTGCCACTGGCGTCATAGACAAAGACTTCCCCGCCTTCAGGAAGTGTCAAACCTGACAGCGTATCTCTGACGTCGAGGTTGCCAGCATCCTGCGCGGTGTGCTGCGCACCCTGGCGCAGCTGGGTTTCAAAGACGTTGCTGACCAGCTGCGCATCGCCAAGCAGATTGCGCGCCGTCTGCTGAACCGTCTCTTTCCGCGAATCGTCCAGATACAGCAATCCTGTAACCAGGATCACCAGCGCGATCAGGTTGAAGGTGATGATCTTGCGCGCCAAAGGCGAGCCTCGCAGAGAAAACAGGTTTCTCTGGGACCGCTTTTCCCTCAGTTCCGCTGACTCGGTATCGTCGGGAATGACCCAGTCATCCCCGAGTACGACGTCACCGTCACGTAGTTCGCTGGCTGCTTCGGTGTCGCGCACGAGAGCCCATTACCCCTTGCTGGCGTGGCGCCTATTCTTCGTTGTACCGATAACCGATACCATAAAGGGTTTCGATCGCCGAAAACTCGGGATCAGCCGCGCGCATCTTCTTGCGCAGACGCTTGATGTGGCTGTCGATCGTCCGGTCATCCACATAAACCTGATCATCATAGGCCACATCCATCAGCTGGTCGCGGCTTTTGACGAAACCCGGACGCTGGGCAAGTGCCTGAAGAAGCAGGAATTCGGTCACGGTCAGGGATACATCATTCCCTTTCCAGCTGACCGCATGGCGCAGCGGGTCCATCCGCAAGTCGCCGCGTTCCATAACCTTTGTGTCGTTGCTATTGGCCGCAATCGCGTCGCCGCTTGTTGCTTCTTGCCGACGCAGCAGAGCGCGGATGCGCTCAACCAGCAACCGTTGCGAGAAGGGCTTTTTCACATAGTCATCCGCGCCCATGCGCAGACCCAGAACCTCGTCGATTTCATCATCTTTCGAGGTCAGAAAAATCACCGGCATCTGCGTTTTCTGACGCAGCCGTTGCAGCAGATCCATGCCATCCATTCGCGGCATCTTTATATCGAGTACGGCCATATCAGGCAGCTTTTTGTTGAACGCATCCAACGCGGCCTGGCCATCATTATAAGTTTCAACCTCGAAACCTTCGGCTTCGAGTGTCATGGATACAGACGTCAGAATGTTTCTATCGTCATCCACAAGTGCAATCTTTGACATCGGGCTCACCCCTATTCCTGCTCACTCGCGCAATAATTCGCTTATTTGTAAGGCATTGTTGGCGGTTTTAAGACGCCGAATCAATCCGTAACTGCGAATCGTGCCTTTGTTGCGGCAGGTCTGCGGCAAATTTGCCTTTATGCCCGCAAAAATATGCCCGGTTCTCGGTCATTGAATTTGTGATGGCGCTAAACCCGAACTTGGTTGCGCTAACTGCGTCAAACCCGCCTGTTCATGTCCTGAACGACCGTGGTAAGACGCGCCCAACCGCCGGTTTTCCCGGTACACTGCCCCAAAGGCGCCTCAGGGCCCAAAGCCCCCGCGCCGCCACAGGAGAAGATACACATGACATCTGGACGGGTTAACCCGCAATTCCGCCTCGAGGATCAGGGCATCGAGGGTCTGGGCAATGTCTATTATAACTTCATGGAACCGGCGCTGATCGAAGAAGCGCTGAAGCGCGGCGAAGGTACACTTGGGAATGGCGGTGCCTTTCTGGTCACCACTGGCAAGTTCACCGGTCGATCGCCCAAGGACAAGCACGTCGTCAAAACCAGCAGCGTGGCTGACACTGTCTGGTGGGAAAACAATGCCGAGATGACCCCCGAGGGATTTGACGCCCTCTACCAAGACATGCTGGCCCATATGAAAGGCCGCGACTATTTCGTGCAGGATCTCGTCGGTGGTGCCGATCCGACCTACGCGATCAACGTGCGCATGGTGACCGAGCTTGCCTGGCACAACCTGTTCATCCGTCACCTGCTGCGTCGCCCGGATCGCGAGGATCTGGACGAGTTCACCGCGGACTTCACCATCATCAACTGCCCCAGCTTTCAGGCTGACCCGGCCAAACATAACTGCCGTAGCGAGACGGTTATTGCGCTGAACTTCGACCGCAAGCTGATTCTGATCGGCGGCACCGAATACGCGGGTGAGAACAAGAAATCCGTCTTTACCCTGCTGAACTACATGCTGCCGGAAAAAGGCGTGATGCCGATGCACTGCTCGGCCAACCATGCTGTCGGAAACGCGGTCGATACCGCCGTGTTCTTTGGTCTGTCCGGCACCGGCAAGACAACCCTGTCCGCTGATCCTTCGCGCACGCTGATCGGAGATGACGAGCACGGCTGGTCGGATCGGGGCACCTTCAACTTCGAAGGCGGCTGCTATGCCAAGACCATCAACCTGAACGCCGAAGCCGAGCCGGAAATTTATGCGACCACCTCGAAATTCGGCACCGTGATCGAAAACATGGTCTTTGACCCCGAGACCAAGAAACTGGATTTCGACGACGACTCGCTGACAGCGAACATGCGTTGCGCCTATCCGCTTGAGTATATCTCGAACGCCTCGAAAAGCGCGCTGGGTGGTCATCCGAAGAACATCATCATGCTGACCTGCGATGCCTTTGGTGTACTGCCTCCGATCGCGCGGCTGACGCCTGCACAGGCAATGTATCACTTCCTGTCGGGCTTCACGTCAAAGGTGGCGGGGACCGAGCGTGGCGTTACAGAACCGCAACCCACCTTCTCGACCTGCTTTGGTGCGCCGTTCATGCCGCGTCGCCCGGAAGTCTACGGCAACCTGCTGCGCGACAAGATCGCCCAGCACGGCGCGACCTGCTGGCTGGTCAATACAGGCTGGACCGGTGGCGCCTATGGTGTCGGCAGCCGGATGCCGATTAAGGCCACCCGCGCCCTGCTGACCGCAGCGCTGGATGGTTCACTGCGCGACGCCGAGTTCCGCAAGGACGCCAATTTCGGCTTTGACGTTCCCGTCTCTGTTCCGGGCGTCCCCGAAGTTCTGCTTGACCCGCGTCGGACCTGGGATGATCAGGCCGCATTCGACAAGCAGGCCGAGAAACTGGTGCAGATGTTTGCCGAGAACTTTGAGCAGTATCTGCCGTTCATTGACGACGACATCAAAGCCGTCGCAATCGGATAAACGAAAAAGGGGCCGTCAGGCCCCTTTCTTTTTGCCGATCCGTAGCTTTTTTGCTGTCCGCCGAATACTCATCTTATAGTTGTATGTCGTTAAAAGCACACACAAGTGCGTTGTTTCAAAGTGCGATCTGCGCTAGGCATATTTACTGTTGAGACGAAAAAGCCCGGCACATTCGCGCCGGGCACTGACTGAAAGGACTTTATGGAAGCTCATATGCGCACACTCACAACGCTGGATTGAGCAACCTAATCAGGCTTCTAGTCTAAGTAAACGGGGATGAGTGTCAACATGGGACTGGTTGGTTAGTATTGCGATCAGCGTGGTTCAAATGGTCGCGGACAGGCGGCGGTTGGCACAGAAAACTACAGGTAACACCATGACGGAAATCTCGAAACTCACCGAACTACGCAAATTGATGCAAAGCATGGAGCGGACGCTTGGGCTGGAAAAACTATCTCCGGTTGAGCGCGACATCTATTACGCCGCGGAAGAGCTTTCAAAATCCACTCAGGAAGTGCGTACGTTCGGTTTGATCGAGCATACTTTGGTCCAAAGCATTTCACGCCCAACTTTTTTCCGCGCGCTGAAATCGCTGGTCGAAAAAGGCTATCTTTCGCAAAGCGGCAGCGCCAATCGCGGGCGGTACATCGTTCATGCCCCCAGATGACGCGCCCCGTGCGCGCACGGTGATGTGATCGCAATGCGCGGCTGGGCGACTGACACCCTTGCGGCTTCACTGGCTTATGTGCTGGCGTCGATACTGACCTTCGCCGTGCTGATGCCAATGCAGAACGTGTTTTTTCCGGAATACCCAAGCCGGGCGAGCCTGCTGTTTTTGCCGCATGGCGTGCGGGTCCTGTCGGCCTGGCTGCTGGGGTGGCGTGCGGTATTTGCGTTGCTGCCGGGTGTGTTCATCGTCTTTGCTTATCTGGCGGGAACGGATGTTTTCCTGCCCACCCGCCTGCTGGCAATTGCTGTCGCGGTTCTGACAGTTCCTGCGGTTTTCTATCTGCTCAAGGCTGTCGGATGGGACCTGTTCCCCAACCCGAACCGCAAACCCTGCTGGATTTGCGTTATGGGCGTGGGCATAGCCACATCCATTCTGGTCTCTGGCCTGACCAATCTGGTCTTTGGCAGTGCAACGGTTGAATACATCGCGTTCCTGATCGGCGACATCTCGGGCCTGTTCTTTCTGATGCTGGGTCTCTACTTCGCGTTCCGGTTTGCAGACAGGCGACCGGGCTAGCGCCTTAGCCCAACAGGCCACGCCGCAGCAGGTTCAATCCCGCCACCAGTAAAACGAACAGCGTGGCCTTGCGAAAGCTGGCCTGATCGATGCGATCCTGCAATTTCAAACCAACCCACATGCCAAGCATGGCAGGAAAGATCAGTATTACTGAAAACGGAACCGTTTGCACCCGCAGAAAACCGGACCAGACATGCGCGGCCAGTAACATGACCGCCCCCAATCCATAGATGACTCCCTGAATTCGGATTTGCTCGGCCTTCGGGGTATTCAAAGCCGTCAGATAAGCAACTGTGGGGGGACCCCAGATTCCCGACATGCCACCCACGAACCCGGCGACGCCGCCAACAATAGCCTCAACACCGGTTGATGGATGATGTAGCACCAGCCTGACGCCCAGAACCTGCACAAGGGCGAAGAAGGACACGAATGCGCCGATCAGCAGCAGGAAGACCGAACCGGGCACCAGCGTAACCAGCTGTGCGCTCAGTACCAGAAAAACACCGCCAACGACCAGGAACACCCGAAACCGGCGAATAGAGCTGAGTGCGGCGCTGGCGCCCCCGCGAAAAGCCTGAACGCCATTGGTGACAAGGGTCGGCAGAATAAGCCCTGCTAGGGTCAGATCCGGTGGCAGAAACGAATTCAGGCCAGATACAAACACCATGGGCATGGCAAATCCAACCATGCCCTTGACCCATCCGGCGGCAAAGGCGACGGCGATGGCAAGTAACAGCTCTTGCGGCGACAGAAGGGAAAACAGGTCCATGCCTTCTAGATATCATCTGGATTTTCTTCTGCATTGCAAAAATGATAAGGTAATTTTTGAACTTTCTAGCAGCAAATTGAGTATTTTTGTTGCGCTGCACGTGCAGCATGATATGACCAGACGACCGAGGAAAGGACGCGATTCATGGCCCATGACGGACAGGATATGACCCAAATGACAACTGATGCAGTTTTGCCCGATCTTCTGGATTTAACGCGGGCCGCCGTGCCTGCTGTGGACGCCGTTTTTGAAAAAGCCCGCGCATCCGTGCGTGGCATGGTGACTGCTGAGGGCCGGGTTTCTGGCGCATTGATCGAAGCAAATCAGACCGCCGCGCATGGTCTGGCCTGGCTGGCGACATATTCGCAGTCGCTGCAACAGATGCAGCGCTGGGCAGAAGCGCTGCAAGCCGATGGTAAATTTGGCGAGATCGAGCAGTTGCTGCACCAGATAGCCTTTGGCGAATATCTGCATCAGGTCGCGGGCGGTATTCCGATGAACCAGGGCGAGGTGGTGCGTCTTCAGGATATGGGTCTTGGCTGGGACGCGCTGTCGGGCTTTCAATCGACCGAAGTACAGACCCTGATGGCACGGGCCAATTCTCAGGCCGCACGTAGCCGTCTGGTTGCGCTGATGCAGGATCAGGCCGGAGCTACGATGTTCGGCGCGTCCGGTCTGGATGAAGAGCTTGAGATGATCCGGGACCAGTTCCGCCGCTACGCGCAGGAAAAGGTCGAACCAAACGCGCATGACTGGCACCTGAAGGATGAACTGATTCCGCTGGAAATCATTGAAGAACTGGCGGAAATGGGCGTTTTTGGTCTGACCATCCCCGAGGAGTTCGGTGGGTTTGGCCTGTCCAAAGCGTCGATGTGCGTGGTGTCCGAGGAACTGTCGCGTGGCTATATCGGCGTGGGTTCGCTGGGTACCCGATCCGAGATTGCGGCCGAGTTGATCATCGCGGGCGGCACCGACGCGCAAAAGGCACAGTGGTTGCCAAAGATCGCCAGTGCCGAGATCCTGCCGACCGCCGTTTTCACGGAACCTAACACCGGTTCAGACCTTGGCAGCCTGCGCACGCGCGCGGTCAAGGATGAGAATGGCGATTACAAGATCACCGGCAACAAGACCTGGATCACCCACGCCGCGCGAACCCATGTGATGACCCTGCTGGCGCGGACCAACCCCGACAGCACCGACCACCGCGGCCTGTCCATGTTCCTGGCGGAAAAGACACCGGGCACAGACGAGAACCCCTTCCCAACCCCCGGCATGACCGGTGGCGAGATCGAGGTTCTGGGCTATCGCGGTATGAAGGAATACGAGCTGGGTTTTGACGGCTTCCACGTCAAGGGTGAGAACCTGCTGGGCGGAGAAGAAGGCAAAGGTTTCAAACAGTTGATGGAAACCTTCGAAAGTGCGCGCATCCAGACTGCCGCCCGCGCCATCGGCGTGGCACAGTGTGCGCTGGACATCGCCATGCAATATGCGATCGACCGCAAGCAGTTCGGAAAATCCCTGATCAACTTCCCGCGCGTGTCTGGCAAACTGGCGATGATGGCGGTCGAAATCATGATCGCGCGTCAGCTGACCTACTTCAGCGCATGGGAAAAAGATCACGGCCAGCGCTGTGACCTTGAGGCCGGTATGGCCAAGCTGCTTGGTGCGCGTGTGGCCTGGGCTGCGGCGGATAACGGGTTGCAGATTCATGGCGGTAACGGCTTCGCGCTGGAATACAAGATCAGCCGCGTTCTGTGTGACGCGCGTATTCTTAACATTTTCGAAGGGGCTGCCGAAATTCAGGCACAGGTCATCGCACGACGTCTGCTCGGGTGACCCATTCCGGCAGTCCTGTTTCCCCGACTGGCCCGGCGCTTGCGCCGGGTCTTTTTCCTGTTTTGTACAATCTGTACGCGGTCCGAACCGTGCAGAGTACGTTTTGTACAAAACATACCATCGCCCCTCGCGGCCCGCGTAACGGTCATATCTGACCTGCGTGTTTCAAAACTTCCCCCTTTGATCCCGCCCTTTTCACCGGTACAGCATCAACCGGACACGAGGCGTCGAAATTAACTTTTGGAATACCGCATGACCCGACCTTTCCTTGCCATTTGGGCCGTTCTTGCGGCTCTTGCTCTGGCGGCTTGCACCACGTCTCAGCCGACGGTGAGCCGGAGTGATGTGGACGCGCTGGCGCAGTCGATCCAGGCGCTTGGGCCCAATGTCGATCCGACCGAGGCACAGCAAGCGGCCACGATTGCCTATGCCTATTCGCAGCAGCTGAAGCAGGACTGGAACGTCACCGACCCGGCGATCATCCACAATGCCAAGGTCATCAACGGGTTCCGCGAAAAGGGTCTGTGCAATGACTGGGCCGAAGCGATGACCAAACGCTTGCGGCAGGAAAATTTCCGGACGCTGGACCTGAACTGGGCCACGTCGCCTCCAACCCCGTTTCGCATCATCCACCATTCGGCATCGATCAGCGCCAAGGGGGACACGATGTATGACGGTATCATCCTCGACCCCTGGCGCAACAGCGGTGCCTTGTTCTGGGCGCCGGTGCGCGAGGATACGCGATACAACTGGGCACCTCGGCTGGAAGTGCGCGAGCGGCTTCTGAATGGGTCTTTGCCCTACTGACCCGGTTTCGCCGATAGGGCTGATACGCTAGAACCCTGCCATGACACGCCTGATCCTGACCCTGCCTTTGATGGCCCTGTTTCAATGCGACAGGGATGAATCCGTTGCCGCTTATGGCGCGGCAGACCGGACATGGGCGTTGCAGGAGATCGACGGACAGCCCTTTGCCGCCAGCGCCTTGCTACGGTTCCCAGAAGAGGGCAGGATAACCGGAAATGCCCCCTGCAACGGCTATGACGGTACGCTGAGCGCGCCCTACCCGTGGTTCGAAATTCAGGACCTGAGAGCAACGCGGGCCGCCTGCGCCGGGCTTGAGGCCGAAGGGGTCTATTTCGCCGCCCTTTTGGCCATGACCCAATCCGAAGTGTCGGGCGATGTGCTGATCCTGCGCAATGAAGACGGGCACGAGATGGTGTTCACAGCCGCCGAGTGACCTGATCCACGAACCGCGCGCGCGCCTCGGGCAAAGGGTTATGCCCCAGCGCGGGGGCGACGCGGTGGTTCAGGAAATATCCTGTTGTGCGCAAAGCCTCGGCAATCTCGGCATCCGGCACGGTGCCTTCACCCCGCAGACAGGGCGGCAGCGGCAACATCTTGTCTGCCCATTCCCCGGCCCCTTTGGCACTGACGGCGCGCCCGGTCTTGGGCGACACATAAACCAGCCCCTCGGTCGTGCCGGTCGCGGCGCAGGCGGTCAGGTCAAGGCCGAAGCCAAGCTCGTCCAGCAGCGCCAGCTCCCATCGCAGGTAGGCCAGCGGCCAGATCTCATCCTGTCCCAACAGGTCCATCAACCGCTCGGTCCGGGTATAGAGCGCCGGGTGCGCCTCTCGTTCGGGCAGGCAGAAGGACAAAAGCGACACGACGGCGTTCAGCCCGGACAGGGCCAGCCGCCCGGAAAACGCCGCCGCCGCGCGCGAGCGCAGGGGTTCGACCTGAAAGGTGCCGATATGTTCCTCCAGCCGCGCACGCCACAGCACATCCAGCTGTGCGCCGGGTTGCAGGATCGGTGCGATCTTGCGGCTGGTTCCGCCCCGCACCACACCGGCATGACGCCCGTGGGATTCGGTAAAGACCTCGATAATCGCCGAGGTTTCGCCGTGGCGTCGAGAGGTCAGTAGGATGCCGTGATCGCGCCAGTCCAATTCGGGGTCCTGTCGGTGATTAAGTTGTGGTGTTCCCAGAAAATCGTGAAGGGTTCCGTTCTGCAATGGTTTTGCACATCAAACGCGGAAAGATACGTGAATCGCCTGGTCCGACGGCAGGGGGCTAGTGATCTAAGTGGGACGAAGTGCCAATTCGCTGCGGATGCGCCGAGGTCTACTATTCCCGCTTAGTCGTCCATACCGAGGGTGAAATCGCAGAATTGCGTATATTGCAGGGTCACGTTGCCGTTCGATATTTCAAGCACTCCGTATTGTGGTGCTTCTTTAGCAGGCTTGAAGCTATCCCAATCCCAAGGAGGACGCGGTGCTGGCGCTTGAAACGACAACGCACCCAATGTCGCGAAAGGGATACCACGAACTGTCCCACAGGTAGGCCTATGAACATGCCCCATGAATAAGTGCTTCACGTTTGTATGGCGGCAAACGACATTCAAAAAAGCTTCTTCGTCCTCAAGTCTGATTTCATCTTGTTTAGGCAATCCAAGCGCGAACGGCGGGTGATGCATGAAGATGTAAGCGGGGCGATCGTCATTCCTGCTCAACAGGCTATCCAACCAGCCTCGCCGCACTTCGCAAAATTGGCCTGCGTGGGAGCCAACCTTATGGGTGTCCAAGCAAACCACTGTACCGTCAGCGGTCTCTAGGGCGAATTGGATAAAATCAGGCATCGTGTCTTCGGGCAAAGGAAGATGGGATCTAAATCCACCCCTGTCATCGTTGTTTCCCATCATCGGATAGATATGCAACTTAGACTTGGCGAGGTATCCCGCCAATGCGGTATAGTCACCCTCGATATCATCCCCAACCAAATCTCCGGACAGTATCGCGAAATCAGCGTCAGCGTGATGGGTGTTTGCATGATTGATGGCAGCAGCGAGCCGCGCTCGTGGGTTTAGCCCGTCGATTGTACCTTCATTCTGGAAATGAGGATCGGACATCCAAATGATTTTGGTCATTCTAATCCCTTAAACTTAGATTAAACAATTGTCGCCAGCTTCGGGTACGCTAACTGCAATAGCGAGTAGCTGCCAGTCTTGTATGGAGATTCCAGCCATTCCGCGACGACGGCAGCTTCGCGCGGAACTGGTACAGTTTGCTCTGTATGCAGCATCAGCGACTTGGCCTCAAAGCCGACATGCGTCTGGCCCGCTACTCCAGCCCCTCTTCGCCCAGCAGGTGTCGGCCTTGCCGGTCTTCGACCTCAATCACCCAGAGGTCGGGGTCAAAGCTGCGCTGGCGCTGGATGGCGTGATCCACGTCGCTCTCGGGGCCAGAGGAAAGTTCGACCCATGTGCGTTCGCCGCTCATCAGATCAAAGCTGCGTTGAAAGGCGGTGGCCTGCCCGTCGAGCGTGTTGAGCTTGACCAGAACCGCGCCCGCGGTGTCATCGCCATGGGCCACGACAAAGGCGGGGATTTCCTGAAACCGGAGCCGCGCCAGATAGGCGTGAACCCAGAAATCGGCGGTCAGGCGGGTCATGCGTTGCCGTCTTTGAAATCCAGACCCATTTCCGAATAGCGCTCGGATTCCTCAAGCCAGTTGGGCCGGACTTTCACTTGCAGGAACAGGTGGATCTTGCGGTCGAGGAACTCTTCCAGTTCCGCCCGCGCGGCCTGACTGACGGCCTTGATCGTCTCGCCCTTCTTGCCCAGAACGATGCCCTTGTGGCCGTCGCGCATGACATAGATGACCTGATCGATTCTGGCCGAGCCGTCCTTGCGTTCTTCCCAGTTTTCGGTCTCGACCGTCAGTTGGTAGGGCAGTTCCTGATGCAGGCGCAGGGTCAGCTTCTCGCGCGTCATTTCAGCGGCGATCATGCGCAGGGGCAGATCGGCGATCTGGTCTTCGGGATACAGCCACGGGCCTTCGGGCAATTCGCCCGCCAGCCATTTGCGCAGGTCGTCGACGCCGTGGCCTTTCTCGGCCGAAATCATGAAGGTTTCGGCAAAGGGGTAGCGCGCGTTCAGGTCGCTGGTCAGCGCCAGCAGTTTCTCGGACGGCACCTTGTCGATCTTGTTGATGGCGAGCGCGATGGTGCGGCCCTGCCCGATCTCGGCCAGCCCTTCGAGGATGCGTTCGACCCCTTCGGTGATGCCGCGATGCGCCTCGACCATCAGCACGACGATATCGGCATCGGCGGCCCCGCCCCAAGCGGCGGCGACCATGGCACGGTCCAGACGGCGGCGCGGTTTGAACAGGCCCGGCGTGTCCACAAAGACCAGTTGCGCATCGCCTTCCATCGCAACGCCGCGGATACGGGCGCGGGTGGTCTGCACCTTATGGGTCACGATCGAGACCTTTGCCCCGACCATGCGGTTCAGGAGGGTGGATTTGCCTGCGTTGGGCTCTCCGATCAGGGCAATAAATCCGGCGCGTGTGGTCATGTGTCTGGCAATCCTGTCTGCAACTGCGCCCCCCTATAGCAGAAAGGGGCGGCGGGCCAGAGGGATTTGTCGCATTGCGGCCCTGCGTTTGCGGTGGCAGGACAGGCATAGATGCCCAGCCAGTTCCAGCCCGGCAGCAAATCCTTTCAATGAGGTTTTCATGAAACGTCGCGAGTTTCTTCTTGGAAGCGGTGCTGCCGCCGGTGCGTTCGGGTTGGGCGGATGGTCGCTGGCGGCAGGTGATGCAGCACAGGAGCTGGTGCTGCAACCTGCCAGTTACCGGCTGCGAGAAGGGCTGACCTCAGGGATGGTCAGCCTGTCGCCCGATGCGCCGCCGCCGGTTCTGCATGGGCGGCAGGGCGAGCCTATGCGGCTGAGTGTGCGCAATACGCTGCCGGATTATACCTCGATGCACTGGCACGGGTTGCGCATCCGAAACGAGATGGACGGGGTGCCCTACCTGACCCAGATGCCCATCGGCGAGGGCGAAAGTTTCACCTATGAGTTCACGCCACCGGATGCGGGGACCTACTGGTATCACCCCCATTGCATGACGATGGAGCAGATGGCGCGCGGGCTGACCGGCGTGATGGTGATTGCCGAGCCGGACGAGCCGGGGTTCGACAGCGAACAGGTGATCAATCTGCGGGATTTCCGTCTGGACGAGGATGACGCGTTCTTGCCTGCCTATACGGCGCGGGGTGCGGCGCGGGCGGGCACGTTTGGCACGGTGCAGACCGCCAACTGGCAGAGCACAGCAATTTATGAGCACGCGGCGGGCAGTCTGGTACGGCTGCGGGTGGTCAACACGGACACGACCCGCATCTATAAGCTGCATCCCGAGGGGGCCGAGACCCGGATCATCGCCTGGGACGGGCATCCGGTCGAGATCGACCTGCCGGTGCCAACGGCGGATGAACCGCTGTTGCTGGGCCCCGGTCAACGGGTGGATTTTGCCGTCCGGATGCCCGAGGGCGAAGGGCGGTCGGCGGACCTGATGGCCAAGTTTCCCGGCCAGCCGCACCGCGCCATGGCGCGCTTGCGGGCTAACGGCGCATCAGCGGCGCGCGATCTGCGAGAGCTGCGCCCGCTGCGTGCAAATCCCGTTGTGCGACCTGATCCAAACGGCGCGGAGCTGCATGAGTTCGTCTTTGGCTGGACCCCGGAGGGCGGTGCCCCGAATGACGGGTTCTGCGGCACGCTGGGGTATAGTTTCTGGTCGATCAACCGCAAACCCTGGCCGGGTGATGCAGCGCAGGGCACCGGGCCGCTGGCGGTTCTGGAACAGGGCAATAGTTATGTCCTGCGATTGCGCAACGAGTCGCCCAACCTGCATCCGATCCACCTGCACGGGCTGGCCTTCGTGCCGCTGCGATCCAACCTGCGCACCCTGCCTCCGCTGATGACCGACACGATGCTGCTGTTGAAGGATGAGGTGGCGGACATCGCGCTGGTGGCGGACAACCCCGGCGACTGGGCCTTTCATTGCCATGTGATCGAACATCAGAAAACCGGGCTGACCGGGTTTTTCCGGGTGGAGTGATAAATGAAAGCCGTCGGCCCGACACCGGACCGACGGATAGAACGGATCAGATCACGGGTGACGGCGCAGGATGGGGTTCAGCACGGCAACAAACACGATGCCGTACAAAACGTGGCCGATCAGCGCGACCCATGTGATCCCGACGAAGTTCAGGAACGGCGGCAGACCGGCAAAGGTCGTGACACCTCCGATTGCAAACACCCACAGACCGAATCCATAGATTGCCGAGGCTGCCAACATGTGGACCGGACCCAGTACCTTGACCCAGATTGGCTGGAAAATAAGGAACCAACCCAAAGGATAGGCAATCAGGCCGACAATGTAGAAATGCACGAAGAAGCCCAGAAAAGCGTTGCTGGGCAAACCCAGACTGGACAGCAAACTCTGCGCCAGACCTTCGGGTGACAGGTTGGCCCAGCCGATCCCCGGACTGACAACTTGCCCCCAGAAATCGAAGGCCATGGTTGCCACAAACCCGGCAATGAACAGGAAGCCGATATTGACGAGCGAGAGTTTTGCACGTTGCATTGGATTGCCTTAATACGTTGTTTCCCGAGTGCTTTGACCTGCCGCAGTCTGACGGGTGCCAAAACGACTGATACCCAGATACAGGTCGTCTGTCGTGGCTTCTATAGTCTTCAAGTTAGATTGAAGTTTGTGACAGGCCGAGCTTCAACAGGGATCAGCCGACCCGCTCCAGCAACGCCTTGGCAGCCGCTTGTTCGGCCTGGCGTTTGGAGCCCGCGGTGGCTTGTGCTTCGGTTCCGTCCTGAAGGCGGGCGGCGATGGTGAAGACGGGGGCGTGGTCGGGGCCGCTGCGTTTGACCTCGACATAGCTGGGTGGTTTCTGGCCGCGCGCCTGTGCCCATTCCTGAAGCGCTGTTTTGGCGTCGCGGGCGTCGGCCTCGACCTTGTGGATGCGGTCGCCCCAGAGGGCGAGGATGACATCGCGGGCGGCTTCGAACCCGGCGTCGCGGTAGATGGCGGCAATCACCGCCTCCATCGCGTCGCCCAGCAGCGCCTGTTTGCGGCGCCCACCCGAGAGCATCTCGGACCGGCCCAGTTTCAGCACCGCGCCCAGATCGATCTGGCGGGCGACATCTGCGCAGGCCTCTTTGCGGACCAGAGCGTTGAACCGGGGCGCAAGCTGGCCTTCGGAGGCTTTCTTGTCGGCCTCAAGCAGCGCGGTGGCCATGACAAGTCCCAGCACCCGGTCGCCCAGAAATTCAAGCCGCTGATTGTCGGGCCGGGTCGACGATGAGACCGAGCCGTGGGTCAGCGCACGCACCAGCAGCTCGGGGTTGGCAAATTCATACCCCAAACGCTGCTGGAAGGCCTTTATCTCGGCTGAGAGCTTCAATTGACCGCCTTGAAGAAGCGATCCCCGCGCCAGGTCCAGAAGAACAGCATCGACCGCCCGGCGGACGAGAACATGATCCGGTCGGCACGGCCGATCAGGTTTTCGTAGGGCACATAGCCAACCCCGCCAGCGGATTGTGGCAGGCGGCTGTCAGCCGAGTTGTCGCGGTTGTCGCCCATGAAGAAATAATGGCCCTCGGGCACAGTATAGATGCCGGTATTGTCCGAGCCCTGATTGCCGATATTCAGCACGTCATAGGTGACACCGTTGGGCAGGGTTTCAATCAGGCGCGACTTTTCACAGGCGCCGCCAACGCCAACGGGGCCGTTTTCGCAGCGCGGGCGCAGGCGTTGCGGGCCCTGCGGTTCGGCGATTTCGGTGAATATGCCGTCAGGCTGTTGCGGAACCGGTGTGCCGTTGAGGATGATCTGCCCCTCACGGACCTGAATGCGGTCGCCCGGCAGGCCGATCAGGCGCTTGATATAATCGCGCCCGCTGACCGGGTGGCGGAAGACGATGACATCGCCGCGCACGGGGTCGCCGCCCCAGATGCGGCTGTCGTCATCACCCTGCATCCAGCCGCAGAGATCTTCGGCGTCGATATTCAGACCGACACTGGGGATGATCAGGCTGGGGCATGAGGCGTAGGAATAGCCGTAGGCCATCTTGTTGACGAAGAGGAAATCGCCGATCAGCAGCGTCTGCTTCATCGAACCGGAGGGAATCCAGAACGGTTGAAAGAAGAGTGTCCGGAACACGCCCGCGATCAGCAGGGCATAGACGATGGTCTTGATCGTTTCCCAGACGCCGCTTCCGGTTTTGGCTTCGTCGGCCATACTGCTCTCTCCAGTTCTCTGTGCTTGGCTTCGCTGCTACATGCGGGGGGGATGGGGTCAAGTCAAGGCTGTGTGACGTGATCTTGCAGGGGACGCGCCTCGATCACGACAAAGGCCTGTGCCCAGGGGTGGTCATCGGTCAGCGTGACGTGGATGATCGCCTCGTGCCCTGCGGGGGTCAGTTCGTTCAGGCGTTCGGCGGCCCAGCCGGTGACATGCATCACCGGCTGCCCGGTGCGCAGGTTGGTGACGGCCATGTCCTTCCACGAAATGCCCATGCGCAGGCCGGTGCCGAGCGCCTTGGAACAGGCCTCTTTCGCGGCCCAGCGCTTGGCATAGGTGCCTGCGGTATCCGCACGGCGTTCGGCCTTGCGCTGTTCGGTGTCGGTAAAGACACGGTTGCGGAACCGGTCGCCGAACCGGTCAAGCGTGCCCTGAATGCGGTCGATATTTGCAAGGTCTGTGCCGATGCCGAGGATCATGTGGCTCTCATTTCTCTGGTCGGGCCAATCAACGGCAATTGATGACCACGCGCAAGCGGTTGGTTGCCGCATTCCGTGATATACTTTACCGGAATGTTCAATTTTTACGTTGGTGCGGGGGACGCAATGTCGAAAATTCCGTTCATGGCAATCGCGGTGGCTGGCATTGTCGCAAGCACCGTTTCCCCCGCTTTTGCACAGGATTGCGGAACCGAGGATACCCCCTGTCAGGTAGGAGAGTTGTCCTATCGGGTGGTTCTGCCCGAGGCCGCGCCCGAGCCGCCAGCTGTTATCTATCTGCATGGCTATGGGGCAACGGCGAATTCAGCCGTGAATCTTTCCGGCCTCGCGGCGGGCTTTACCGACCGCGGCATCGCCTTTATCGCGCCGAACGGTCAGGTCGACATTGGCAACCCCAAGGTGTTGGATTGGGGGGTGCATGATGGCTATCGCTGGCCGCGGGATGATCTGGCCGCGCTGGAGCAGATCAAGGAAGACGCCATTGCCCGTTTCGACCTGAACGCAGATCGCATTTTGCTGGCGGGGTATTCACGCGGCGGATCACTGGTTTGGGACAAGGCCTGCACGGATCATTCCTTTGCCTTTGCCTATGCCTCGGCATCAGGGGCCTTTTGGGAGCCAATGTGGCGGCGGTGCAGTGGCCCGGTTCACATGCATCATTCCCACGGATTTGCAGACCGGACCGTCCCGCTGGAGGGGCGTTTTGTGACCTTTGGGGACTATGATTTCGAACAGGGCAGCGTTTTGAAATCCATTGAAATTCTGACCAGAACCAATGGATGCGGGCAGATGGCAAACAGCGTTGCAACAGAGGGCGCAACCTGGCGAAAGAAGTGGAGCAAGTGTCAGGACGGCTCTGTCACCCTGGCGCTTGGGCCACATGGCCACGGCAGGCAGCCCGGTTGGGCAAATGCCGTGGCGGAATGGTTTTTGGAAATCTCGAACGCGCCCTAGCGCTTCCACCGGCTTTTGCCGAAATCAATTTCGCCTGCTTTACAACAACCGCACCGTCAGGATCTTGTAACTCGCCACGCCAAAGAACCCGGCGAAGGCGAAATCGAACCAGCGGCGGGCGCGGCGGTAGGTGCGGACCATGCGGGCGGATGAGAACAGGAACGCATAGCCGATGAAGATCAGCAGCGATCCTGCGTACAGCATGGCGAAATAGCCCAGCAGCATCGGCAGGTTGGCATCGCTCGGCGCGACGATGGCATAGATCGACCCCCAGCTGAGGATCGCCTTGGGGTTGGTCAGGTGGATCGCCGCACCTTTGGCAAAGATCGTGGGCAGCGTGCCGGTGACCGCTTTGCCCAGGGCGACCTCATCATCCGAGGTCATCGCGCGTTTCAGGGCCTTCAGCGCCAGCCAGCCCAGATAGGCCACGCCGACATAGCGGATCACCTCGAACAGCCAGACATTGGCCAGCATGACCGCCGACAGGCCCAGCGCTGCGGCAATGCCCCAAGCGGCCGATCCGGCGCAGATGCCAAGGGCAAAGGCCAGCCCGGCGGTGCGGCCTTCGTTCATGGCGGTTCCGGCAATGCCCATCGTGGCCGGGCCCGGCGAGCCCCCGGCCATCAGCCAGGCGAACCAGATGGCGATAAAGCCGGGGGTGATCACGCGCGTGCCTCGTCCATCAGACGGCGCATTTCCCGAATGGCGGGGGTGAGACCCAGAAAGATCGCCTCGCCAATCAGGAAATGCCCGATGTTCAGTTCCATGACCTCGGGGAAGGCGGCAACCGGCTTTACGGAGTCATAGGTCAGGCCATGGCCTGCATGAACCTCGAGCCCCAGCGAATGGGCAAAGGTGGACATCTGGCGCAGCGCTTCAAGCTCGCGCGCGGCGGCGTCCATGCGGCCTTCGGCATGGGCATCGCAATAGGCGCCGGTGTGCAGTTCGATCACCTCGGCACCGATACGGTGCGCGGCCTCGATCTGGCGCTGATCCGCGGCGATGAAGATCGACACGCGGCACCCGGCCTCGCGCAGGGGGGCGATGAAATGGGCCAGCTTGTTTTCCTCGCGCGCGACTTCGAGCCCGCCTTCGGTTGTGCGTTCCTCGCGCTTTTCGGGAACGATGCAGACGGCGTGCGGCTTGTGGCGCAGGGCGATTTTCTGCATCTCGTCGGTGGCGGCCATTTCAAAGTTCAGAGGCACCGACAGAACCTCCATCAGGCCGTCGATATCGGCATCCGAGATATGGCGGCGGTCTTCGCGCAGATGCGCGGTGATGCCGTCGGCGCCGGCCTCTTCTGCCAGCTTGGCGGCGCGCAACGGGTCAGGATAAGCCCCGCCGCGCGCGTTGCGCACGGTGGCAACATGATCGATATTCACACCCAGACGCAGACGGCTTTCGGACATCATTTGGTTCCTTTTGCAGATTTTCGCCCCGACCTTAGCGATCTTGGCGCGGGACTGGCAGATGTTTCTCCGGCCAGACGTTTGATTTCTTCAAACTTTGCCTTGATCTTGGCGCGGCGGCGCTGCTGGTAGGTCAGGATCAGCGGCAGGCTGAGGTAGTAGCAGATGATGCCCGCCACGATACCGGGGATGATGCCGCCGATCATGTAGGGATAGAAAACGTCGTGATAGAACTGCCCCAGCCCGTGCCAGTCGGCCACGCGATCAGTGAAGAGCGCAAGAAGGTTGTCCTTGAGGTCACCGATGGCGTCGGCGAACTTGCCCATCAGCCCCTGCGTGTCGCCTTCTTCATATTCGGTGCCCAGCAGGAAATGCCCGGTTTGCAGGCAGATCACCCCAATCGGGACATAGGTCAGGGGGTTGCCAAAGAACGTGCCGCTGAGCGCGGCCAGAATATTTCCCTTGATCAGCCGCGCACCAATTGCAGCGACCAGAAAGTGCAGCCCATAAAACGGCGTGAAGGATGCGAAAACGCCCGCCCCGATGCCGCGGGCGATCCGGTCAGGGGAATCCGGCAGGCGGCGGACACGGTGTTTGACATAGTGGAAGGCGCGGGTCCATCCGCCACGCGGATAGACGAGTTCCGATGCGACCTGAACAGGAGAGCGTCGGTCTCGGCGCTTGAATACCACCCGTGATCACCCCTTCTCAGCCAGCCGCGGTCGCGGTTTTGGTCCGGTCCCGATAACGCTCGACCGCTGCAACGTCGCTTTCAGCCTCAAGCATCAGCATCAGCGAATGCAACTGTTCAAGGTCGCGCAGTTCGACATTGATCAGCAGGCGGTAAAAATCCGGTTTGCGGTCCACAAATTCCAGGTTCGAGATATTGGCCTTTTTCTCGCCGATCAATGTGCAAATGCGCCCCAGAACCCCGGCATCGTTGCCGATGGTCAGATCCAGTGTCGCCCCATAGACGGCCGGGTGCGTGCCAGAATGCCAATGCAGATCGACCCAGCGTTCCGGTTCGCTTTCATATTGGCTGAGCTTGTCGCAGTCGATGGCGTGCACCACAACACCCTTGCCCCGGTAGGTGATGCCGACGATCCGTTCGCCCGGCAGCGGCTGGCAGCAGGGCGCGCGGTCGAATTTCTGGCCGGGTTCAAGACCGATCACGGCGCGCCGCAGCGGGATGGCGTCGCCGTCATCCTGAGCCAGTTCGGGATAGACGGCCTGAACCACCTCATGAGCGGTCAGTTCTGCACTGCCCAGACGGGCCAGCAATTCATGCCGGTCTTTCAGGCGCAGGTGCTTGGCGGCGGTATCAAGCGCCTTGTCGGTGGCCTTGCGCCCCACATGGTCAAAGCCCGAGCGCGCCAGTTCCTTGCCCAGCTTGATGAACCGTTCGCGATCCACCTCGCGCAGGGCGCGGCGGATGGCGGTACGGGCCTTGCCGGTGACAGCGATCTCAAGCCATGTGACCTGCGGTGTCTGCCCGTCAGCGGTGATGATATCGACCGACTGGCCGTTCTTCATCCGCGTCCAGAGCGGCACGCGAATGCCATCGACCTTGGCCCCCACGCAGGCATGGCCGATCCGGGTGTGGATGGCATAGGCGAAATCGATCGGGGTCGCGCCCCGCGGCAGTTTCACCACGTCGCCCTTGGGGGTGAAGCAGAAGACCTGGTCCGAATACATCTCGAGCTTGACGGCTTCGAGGAAATCTTCGTGATCATCCTCGTTGTCGAATTGCTCGGTCAGGTTGGATATCCATTTCGCCGGGTCGACGGCAAAGGGGTTTTCCGTGCGCACCCCGTCCCGGTAGGACCAGTGCGCCGCAACGCCGGTTTCGGCCACGTCGTGCATCTGGCGGGTACGGATCTGAACCTCGACCCGTTTGCCATCGCGGCCCGAAACGGTGGTGTGAATCGAGCGGTAGCCATTCGATTTCGGCTGGCTGATATAGTCCTTGAACCGACCCGGCACCGCGCGCCAGCGCTGATGGATGGCCCCAAGCGTGCGATAGCAGTCTTCTTCCGTCTGGGTGATGATGCGGAACCCGTAGATATCCGAGAGGCGCGAGAAGCCCTGATCCTTTTCCTGCATCTTGCGCCAGATCGAATAGGGTTTCTTGGCGCGGCCAAAGACTTCGGCCTCGATGCCTGCCTTTTCCAGCTCGTGGCGCATGTCGCCGGTGATGCGGTGGATCACATCGCCGGTTTCACGTTGCAGCGTGATAAAGCGACGGATGATCGACTGGCGGCCTTCGGGGTTCAGGACGCGGAACGCGAGGTCTTCCAGTTCCTCGCGCATCCATTGCATCCCCATGCGGCCCGCAAGCGGCGCGTAGATATCCATCGTCTCGCGCGCTTTTTGAACCTGCTTTTCGGGCCGCATCGCCTTGATGGTGCGCATGTTGTGCAGACGGTCGGCCAGCTTGACCAGAATGACCCGCAGGTCCTTGGACATGGCCATGAACAGCTTGCGGAAATTCTCGGCCTGCTTGGTTTCGCGGCTGGACAGTTGCAGGTTGGTCAGCTTGGTGACGCCGTCGACCAGCTTGGCGACCTCATCCCCGAACAGATCGGACACCTTGCCGTAATTGGCCTTGGTGTCTTCGATCGTGTCATGCAGCAATGCGGTGATGATCGTCGCATCATCCAGACGCTGTTCGGTCAGGATGGCGGCAACGGCAACAGGGTGGGTAAAGTAGGGCTCGCCTGAGTGGCGGAATTGCCCTTCGTGCATCTGCTGGCCAAACTCATAGGCCAGCGCGAGACGTTCAGCATTCGTCTTGGGATTGTAGTTGCGGACCAGCGCAATCAGATCGTCAGCAGAAATCATCCGGCCCGCACCTTCGTCTTTGGAGCTTACCCCTGCCCTTGAGCCTCCATCAGAGCGCGCAGGAGCTTTTCTTCGGACATGTCGTCCATCGCAGGCTTGTCCGACTCGGCACCCATCAGCAGCGCCATCTGATCTTCTTCCGGCTCATCAACCTCGATCTGGGTCTGGTTGGCCTCGATCAGGCGTTCGCGCAGGGCGTCCGCGCCTTGGGTCTCGTCGGCGATTTCGCGAAGGGACACGACAGGGTTCTTGTCGTTGTCGCGGTCAACGGTAATCGCGGCACCGGCAGAAATCTCGCGCGCCCGATGGGCGGCCAGCATTACCAGTTCGAACCGGTTTGGAACCTTGTCTACGCAATCTTCAACCGTCACGCGGGCCATTGGGCGCTCTCCGTTTCTGAGTCCATGTCAGGAAGGGGTTTATCTAAGCGCGATTCCGCGCCTTGACAAGCAGGAAATGCTGCATTTGCAGGGATCACAGCGGCGTAACCGCCGCAACCTCGGACGGGGGCAGGTCGTCGACCATCTGGGAAACCGTTCGATCAAGCACGGGGTGGCGCCAGTCGGGCACAATATCCGCCATCGGCACAAGCACAAAAGCGCGGTCCTGAAGGCGCGGATGCGGCAGGATCAGCTGATCCGGTGCCTCTTGCCGCTGTGCCTCGGGCGGCAGGGTCAGCCAGCGGTCGAACAGGGCACGATTGGGCAGAATCTGATCGCCATAGCACACAAGATCCAGATCCAGCGTCCGCATTCCCCAGCGCTGCACCCGTTCACGACCGAACTGGTGTTCAACCTCGTGCAGCACGCGCAAAAGCTGGGCCGGGGATTTGTCGGTTTCGATCAGCACAGCCGCATTCACGTAGTCCGGACCAGCGCCAGCGGGGAAGCAGGGTGTCGCAAAAAACCGGCTGACAGAGCGAATCACTACGCCCTGTTGCGAAAGTGCGTCAATTGCGCGCTGTAGCGTTACAGCGGGCCTATTTCCTCTCAGATCGAGATTTGCGCCCAATGCCACAACCGCGTTTGGCAAAGAATTGTACATATGCTACCCTATATTCGACACATTGCATACTTGCGATAACGGCCAAAAGTTCTAACTATAAGCCCACCAGATTGCGTCAATTTATAAAACACCCACTCACTCACGTAACGCGGCGCAGTCTGGATTATACCGGAAGGACCTATTTATGTTTTATAAGGACGAACGGCTAGCGCTGTTCATCGACGGCTCGAACCTTTATGCCGCGGCAAAAGCACTCGGTTTCGACATAGACTACAAACTTCTGCGGCAGGAATTCATGCGCCGTGGCAAGTTGCTTCGGGCTTTCTACTATACAGCGCTGCTTGAAAACGACGAGTATTCACCGATCCGCCCATTGGTTGACTGGCTTCATTACAACGGCTTCACCATGGTCACAAAACCGGCCAAGGAATACACCGACAGCATGGGGCGTCGGAAAGTCAAAGGAAACATGGATATCGAGCTGACAGTCGATGCCATGGAACTGGCACCGCGTGTGGATCATATCGTGCTGTTCTCGGGTGACGGGGATTTCCGCCCGCTGATCGCCAGCCTGCAACGTCAGGGCGTTCGCGTGTCGGTCGTGTCAACGATCCGCAGCCAGCCGCCGATGATTTCGGACGAGCTGCGCCGTCAGGCCGACAACTTCATCGAGTTGGAAGATCTGCGTGACGTGATCGGTCGCCCGCCGCGTGAAATGCCGGCAGAGCATCGCAGCGTCGCGGTTGCAGGCGGCAGCTGATCCGGCACCACTGCCTGTTGATGGGAAAAATTCGCGCGGTCAGGACCGGAGTCCTGGCCGCGCTTCTTTAACTAAGGATTGGTGCTGAAACATCCTCTGACTAACAACGATTCGTGTCAGATGAATGACAATGTCCTGTCTGGACCAAGGCCGGGAAAAGACTTACCTGTGCCCTAAGGAGACAGCCGAATGACCAAGCCGCCACTGACACTTTACCTGGCCGCCCCCCGCGGGTTCTGCGCCGGTGTGGACCGCGCCATCAAGATCGTTGAAATGGCCCTGCAGAAATGGGGGCCGCCGGTCTATGTGCGCCACGAGATCGTGCATAACAAATTCGTGGTCGACGGGTTGCGGGCCAAAGGGGCTGTGTTTGTCGAAGAACTGCATGAATGCCCCGATGACCGCCCGGTGATCTTTTCCGCCCATGGTGTTCCGAAATCGGTACCCGCCGAAGCCGCGCAACGTGAGATGATCTATGTGGATGCCACCTGTCCGCTGGTGTCGAAGGTTCATGTCGAGGCGCAGCGCCATGCGGATGCGGGATTGCAGATGATCATGATCGGCCACAAGGGCCATCCCGAAACCGTTGGCACCATGGGACAGCTGCCCGAGGGTGATGTGCTGCTGGTCGAAACGGTCGAGGATGTGGCCGCCGTGCAGGTGCGCGACCCCGACGCGCTGGCCTTTGTCACCCAGACCACCCTGTCGGTGGATGATACCAAGGACATCATCGCAGCCCTTCAGGCCCGGTTCCCGGCCATTGTCGGCCCGCATAAGGAAGACATTTGCTATGCCACGACCAACCGGCAGGAGGCCGTGAAGGCCGTGGCCCCCAAGGCCGATGCGCTGCTGGTTGTGGGGGCTCCGAACTCGTCCAATTCCCGCCGTCTGGTCGAGGTTGCATCGCGCGAGGGGTGCAAATACGCGCAACTGGTCCAGCGCGCGACCGAAATCGACTGGCGCGCTTTGCAGGGCATCAAAAGCGTTGCGGTGACCGCTGGCGCATCGGCCCCGGAATTGCTGGTGAACGAGGTGATCGACGCCTTCCGCGATCATTACGATGTCACTGTCGAGCCGGTCGAGACCGCAATCGAAAACGTCGAATTCAAAGTGCCGCGCGTGTTGAGGCAACCGGCGTGACCGGCGTGCCGAAGGCGCCGCTTTATCTGGGGCTGGCGGGACTGGTCCCGTTTGTCTGGGGCGCGCTGACATATCTGAACGGTGATCTGAACGACTGGGGCACGCATACATTTGGCCCGCGCTTTGTCGGGCCTTATGTGCAGCTGTTTTATGGCTCGGTCATCCTGAGCTTTATGTCAGGTGTGCTGTGGGGCTTTGCCACCAAGACCTCGGGCAGCAAGGCGGCGCTGTGTTATGGGCTGTCGGTCCTGCCTGCGCTGTGGGCCTTTGCCATGACGGGCGGCGGGCCGGTCACTGCGGGCACCAATCTGATCTACGGGTTCACTGGCTTGCTGCTGCTGGACGCCCTGTTTTCATACTGGCGGCTGACGCCGGTCTGGTGGATGCAGCTGCGTATCCTGCTGACCGCGGTCGTTCTGGCCAGCCTAGCCGTCGGAGTGTACCTGTGAGCGACAAACGCACAATTGATGCCTATACGACCAGAGTGAACGAATATCTGGCCATTCCTTTACCAGCCGAACAGCTCAAGACCCGTCAGGATTTTGCCGATGCGGTCGGTGCGGGCGGCTATGTGCTGGATCTGGGGTCAGGCCCCGGATCGGACAGCGGTTTCCTGATGCGTCAGGGGCTGAAGGTGCGGGCGCTGGATGCCACCCCCGCCTTTGTCGAACATGCCCGCCAGAACGGGGTGGACGCGCATCTGGGCACGTTCGACGATGTTACCGAAACCGCCGAGTATGACGGTGTCTACGCCAGTTTTTCCCTGCTGCACGCGCCGCGAGCGGATTTTACGCGTCACCTGAAAGCGATCCACACGGCCCTGAAGCCCGGAGGCCAGCTGTTTCTGGGCATGAAGCTGGGCACGGGCGAGCATCGTGACGATCTGGACCGCTATTACACCTATTACTCGGAAGCCGAGATCCGAGAGGCGCTGACCCAGGCCGGGTTCACGGTTGACCGCACGGTCGAAGGGGTGGGCAAGGGTCTGGCCGGGTCTTACGACGGGTTTATTCTGGTGTTCGCCCATGCCTGAGTTGTTTGCCTATACAGATGGCGCCTGTTCCGGCAATCCCGGCCCCGGAGGCTGGGGCGTGCTGCTGCGTGCGAAGAACGGGGACAGGGTATTGAAAGAGCGGGAACTGAACGGCGGCGAGGCCGAGACGACCAACAACCGAATGGAGTTGCTGGCTGCCATCAGCGCGCTTGAGACGCTGGAGCGCCCGTCGAAGATCACCATTGTCACCGACAGCGCCTATGTGAAGAACGGCGTCACCGGCTGGATATTCGGCTGGAAGCGGAATGGCTGGAAAACCTCGAACAAGAAGCCGGTCAAGAATGTCGATCTGTGGCAGCGACTGGACGAGGCGCAGGAACGACATGATGTGACATGGGAATGGGTCAAGGGCCATGCGGGCCATCCCGAAAACGAAAAGGCCGATGAACTGGCCCGCGCAGGCATGGCGCCCTTCAAGCCGAAAAAGGCACCGGCGTGAGCGCGCTGACGCTGCTGGATTATGCCTCGGTTCTGATCTTTGCGCTGACCGGGGCGCTGGTGGCCAGCCGGGCGCAGCTGGATCTGGTGGGCTTTGCCTTCATGGCCTGCCTGACCGCAGTTGGCGGCGGCACGGTACGCGACCTGCTGCTGGACCGTCACCCGATCTTCTGGGTCGGCCAGCCGGATTACATCCTGATCGCCGTCGCGGCGGCGGTGTTTGTGTTCTTTACCGCGCATCTGGTGGAAAGTCGCTATAACTGGCTGGTCTGGCTGGACAGTTTCGCACTGTCGGTCGCCGTTGCCGCCGGAACCGGTGCCGCGCTGTCACTGGATCAGCCCGGTATCATCGTCGTGCTGATGGGTGTGACGACCGGGTGTCTGGGCGGGCTGATGCGCGACGTGGTCTGCAACGAGGTGCCGCTGGTGCTGAAACAGGGCGAACTTTACGTCTCGTGCGCATTTGTGGGGGCGTTGACGGCGGTATTTGCGGTCAGGCTGGGGCTGGAGCCCGCCTTTGTATTGGGCATGTGCGCCCTTGTGTGCTGGGCCTTGCGGGCAGGGTCGCTGGTGTTTGGCTGGCAGTTGCCCGTCTACAAAAGCCGCCCGCCCCGCAACTGAACCTGTCGGTGGACGCGACCGGGGCGGGCTGATAGCTGTTTGGAACGCGCAGCCCGGAGGCCAAATGCCGTTCAGACTTACATCGATTGCGGTCTCACTGGCTTTGCTGGCCTCATGCGGCGCATATTATGCACCCGTCCGCTTTGTTGCTGAGGGTGACCGGATCATCGCCTCGGGCACTATTGACGAAACGACGCTGTCCGCTTTTGAAGACGTCACCGCCGAAAATCCCGAAGCGCGCACGCTGGTGCTGCAATATATCGAGGGGTCGGTGGATGACGACGCCAATGTCATCTTCAGCCGCGAGGTGCGCAGGGCCGGGTTCGATACTATCGTGCCCTCGGACGGTCTGGTTGCCAGCGGCGGCACCGATCTGTTCCTGGCCGGACGCCGCCGCGTTTTGCAGCCGGGAGCCTGCGTGGGCGTGCACAGCTGGGCCGGATCGGGGCTGGTGGCCACGGAGCTGCCCAAGGATGACCCGGAACATGACCGCTATCTGGATTATTTCAGGGACATCGGCGTCGATGAGTCGTTTTACTGGTACACGCTGTATGCGGCCCCGGCCGACAGCATCCACTGGATGACTGCCGCCGAGGCGAACCGGTTCGATATGACGACGAAAGCCGCCCCGGCGCTTGGTTCAGCGCTGGAGTGCGACGAGCGCTGATCTGCTGCGCTATCTGTCGAGTGAAGGTTTGCGGGACGGAATGCGCAGCCAAGGAATATGCTAACGGCGCAGGTAGGTCTGCCAGATCCAGATCACCAGCAATGCGCCCAGAACCGCGCCCACAAAGCCCGACATCCAGCCAGCGTCGGGTATCAGAGACCACAGAAGGGGCCCACCGATCATAGCCCCAACAATGCCGATCAGCATCGTCGCCGGGAGCAACCTGGCGAGCAAAACTTCAAGCGCAGCTTGGATGATGATCAGAGCGACGATGGGCATGTCACTTCCTCCAATGCGTCGGCACGATGATCAGGGCGCCGACAGACGAGATCACCGCATCCAGACCGGGAGGGCCAAAGCTGATCCCGAACATGATGCGGATGAAGTAGAACAGGAACGCCCCGCCCACGCAGATGATGATCGACTGAAGATAGCCGTTATGAGTGAACCCGGTCTGTTCGGACAGATATCCGACGATCCCGGCAATCACGACGGTCCCCATCATCACCATGAACATCGGGCTTCTCCTAGGTCAGGCGGGTGCCGGTGGGAATGGGCCAGCCCCGCAGGAAGGTTTCCCTATCCTGCGCGCCTTTGCCCGCCCGTTGCAAGCGCAGCAGTTCGACCGCGCCCTGACCACAGGCCACGTGCAGGTCGTTGTTCAGAACCTCACCCGCTGCGCCCTGCCCGTCTGCCAGCCGCGATGCCAGCAGCTTGACGCGTTCGCCATTCATTTCGGTCCATGCGCCGGGAAAGGGTGACAGCCCGCGGATTTGCCTGTCGACCTCGACCGCCGGGCGTGCCCAGTCGATGCGGGCCTCGGACTTGTCGATCTTGGCGGCATAGGTCACGCCATCCTCGGGCTGCGGTTCCTGTATCAGGTCCGGCAGCTTGGCCAGCGCCTCGACGATCAGCGCGGCCCCCATGGCCGAGAGCCGGTCATGCAGATGCGCGGTGGTTTCTTCAACCTCAATCGCGGTTGCCTGTCGCAGCAGGACCGGGCCGGTGTCCAGACCGGCCTCCATCTGCATGATACAGATCCCGGTTTCGGCATCGCCGGACATGATCGCCCGGTGGATCGGGGCGGCACCGCGCCAGCGCGGCAGCAGGCTGGCGTGGATGTTCAGGCAGCCGTGTCGCGGCGCGTCCAGAATGGGTTGCGGCAGGATCAGGCCATACGCGACGACGACGGCGATATCGGCGTTCAGCGCGGCAAATGCGGTCTGTTCGTCAGCGGATTTCAGAGAGGTTGGGTGGCGAACGGGCAGGCCCAGCGCCTCGGACCGGGCGTGAACCGGCGTCGGGCGGTCTTTCTTGCCGCGTCCGGCGGGGCGCGGGGGCTGACAGTAGACGGCGGCGATGTCGTGCCCGGCCCTGACGAGTGCGTCCAGCACCGGGACCGAAAAATCAGGGGTTCCCATGAAGATGATGCGCATCGTTGGCTCCGGCAGTTGGGACGGGTGCCGGGCTGAAGCCCGGCCTACAGACGTCAGGTTTGTTTGCGTGCCTTGCGCAGCAGCATGTCACGCTTGACCTTGCTGAGCCGGTCGAAATACATCCGCCCGTTCAGGTGGTCGATCTGATGTTGTACGCTGGTCGCGTCGATCCCGACGAAATCGCGGCGATCCAGCATGCCATGTTCGTTCAGGAACTTCACGGTCACCGCGCGCGGGCGTTTGATTGTGGCCGAGACGCCGGGCAGGTTCGGGCTGGCCTCTTCATGTTCGCGCAGTTCGATCGAGCTGTGCAGGATTTCCGGGTTTGCCAGACGCACGGCCCGGCCCCGTTCGGCAGAACCGTCAACAACGGCCAGCCGCAGCATCACCCCGATCTGTGGCGCGGCAAGACCGACGCCGGGCATCGCCTCCATCGTGTCGATCATGTCGTCCCAGATGGCGCGGACCTCATCAGTGATCTCGGGCACCTCATCCGCCTTGGTGCGCAGGCGTTTGTCAGGCCATGGCAGGCAGGTACGAACGGTCATGCACGGGCCCGTTCGCGTTTGAGCTTTTGCATCTTGCGGGTGATCATCTGCCGTTTCAGCGGCTTGAGATAGTCGATGAAAAGCTTGCCGTCCAAATGATCGATCTCGTGCTGAACGCAGGTGGCCCAGAGCCCGTCAAAGGTTTCCTGTTGCAGGTTTCCGTCGCGGTCCATCCATGTCACATCGACCACTTTGGGGCGCGTCACCTCGGCGTATTGATCGGGGATCGACAGGCAGCCTTCCTCGTAGACATTGGTTTCTTCCGAGGCCGCGATGACCTGCGGGTTGAACATGATCAGGGGGCGCGGTGCCTCGCCTTCTTCCTTGACGCAATCCAGCACGATCAAGCGATCCAGCACGCCGATCTGTGGCGCGGCAAGGCCAACACCGGGGGCGTCATACATCGTTTCCAGCATGTCATCGGCCAGCGCGCGCAGGTCGTCCGTGAGGTCGGCCACGGGGGCGCAGACCTTCTTGAGACGGGGGTCGGGATAGATCAGGATGTTACGTTTCATGAGGCTGATTTAGGCCATCCCGCCCCGCGCCGCAACGCCCCCCTTGCACCTGCCTGAATTGCGGTTAGCTTTCGGTCGAGAAAATGGAGCAGACATGACTTTCAACGACCTGATCGACCGCCGGGGCACCAACAGTTCCAAATGGGACAAGATGGAGATGCTGTATGGCGTCTCGCCCGAGGACGGGCTGGCCATGTGGACGGCCGATTCCGATTACCCGACAGCCCCCTGCGTGATCGACGCGGTGCGCAAGGCCGCGGATCACGGCGTGTTCGGGTATTCCTGGGCGCACCCGGAGTATCTGGCCTCGGTCCAGTGGTGGATGAAAACCCGCCACGACTGGGAGATTGACACGGACTGGGTTCTGACCACTCAGGGCTTGGGCAATGCAATCGCCCTGTCGCTGGATGTCTGGACCGATCCCGGTGATGGCATCGTGATCTTTACCCCCGTTTACCATGAGTTTGCCCACAAGGTGAACAAATCGGGCCGCCGGGTCGTGGAATGCCCTTTGGTGCGGGACGGGGAAAGTTATGGCCTTGACCTGGAAGATGCGCAGTCGCGGCTGGACGGGTCCGAGAAGATGTTGCTGTGGTGTTCGCCGCAGAACCCGTCGGGCCGGGTCTGGACGCCGGAGGAACTGCGCGCTGTGGCCGCATTTGCCGAGCGCAACGGGTTGATCCTTGTCTCGGACGAGATTCACCACGATCTGGTCTATCCCGGTGCCAAATTTGTGCCGATGGATGTGGCAGCCCCGGATGCGCGGCCATGGACGGTGACGCTGACTGCGGCATCGAAGACCTTCAACATCGCCGGGCAGCGGACCGGCAACATGATCATTCCCGACACCCAACTGCGCGAAGCGATGAAGCATCGGCTGGCAACGCTGGATTATGGCCCCAGCGCGTTGGGTGTGGCGATGATCACCGCCGCCTACAGCCCGGCTGGCGCGGAATGGGTGGATGCCCAGATCGCGCATCTGGACGGAAACAGGCATCTATTCGACCAGACCATCGCCGAGATTCCAGGCCTGTGGTCGATGCCCTTGCAGGCAACCTATCTGGCCTGGGTCGATTTTTCCGGCACCGGCATGGATCACGCTGAATTTGTCCGCCGATTGCGCGAGGACGCGCGGATTGCAACCTCGTCCGGGCCGGGCTTTGGCACTGGCGGAGAGACCTTCGAACGGTTCAACCTGGCCACGCAACGGGCGCGGGTCGAGGACGCCTGCGCGCGACTGAAAGGGGCCTTTGGTGACCTGCAATAATCCAGGCGGTGGCTGGGGTGGCTGACCTCACAACGGACCGCGCCTGTTGGCCGGGCGCGGACCCCATGGCGAAATCCATAGCGATAGCCAGTCCTACGGCATGGTGGGCGTCACCCTGACCAAATCTGGCACGATGAAAATCCGAGCCTAGTCTTCGTATCCCAGCAGTGCGATGGGCGCATCCGGGGCGCGATAGAAATCCAGCGGTGCCTCGTCATGGGCGGCGGTGCTGCGCTTGAACTCATACCGCATCTCGCCGCCTTCATCCTGATCGGCAATGATCAGGCATTGATACAGAAGATTGGCCCCGTCATAGATATCGACCAACCCGCGCAGGCGCGGCGTTGTTTCCGCCTCAACCGTGAAACCATCTTTCCACAATTTGAGAATTTTATACGTATTGTCACCCATTTGGACACGAAGGCGACTGGCCTTTTTCAATGTGGCGATTCGGGCGGCGTCCAACTCGGCGCGTATTTCCTTTGAAACATAAGTACTCATAAAATCACTCCCCCGCTAATGACCTCTATTGTGCGGGAACTGTTGTAAAAATCCAGTGAACGCGTTCACGCAACGGGCTGTGCCTGCGGTTTGTTGCACAGAAATACCAGCATTGCCTGTGCGCGCATGCAGGTCATGTGCGCGGGTAAACGCATAGGAACAGGCGGGTCTTGACCCTATCTTTGGCCAAACGCCTGTGCGGAGGATAAGATATGGGCCTGCTGGTCGATGGGAAATGGCAAGACACCTGGTATGACACCAAATCCACCGGTGGCGCATTCAAGCGCAGCGCGGCGCAGTTTCGCAACTGGCTGACCGCCGATGGCCGCGCGGGGCCGTCGGGCAAAAGCGGGTTCCGGGCCGAAGCCGGGCGGTATCACCTGTATGTCAGCTATGCCTGCCCCTGGGCGCATCGCACCCTGATTTTTCGCACGTTGAAAGGGCTGAATGATCTGATCCCGGTCTCGGTCGTGCATCCGGACATGCTGGATCAGGGTTGGACGTTTGAGGCGGATGATCACGGTGCCACGGGCGACGGTCTTTACGAGCTGAGCCATGCGCATCAGATCTATACCAAAGCGGATCCGTCCTATTCCGGCCGTGTCACGGTTCCGATCCTGTGGGACAAGGCACAGGAGACCATCGTTTCTAACGAAAGTTCGGAAATCATCCGCATGTTCAATTCGGCCTTCAACGGGATTACCGGAAATACCGATGATTACTGGCCCGAAGCGATGCGGGACGAGATCGAAGAGGTCAACGCGCGCATCTATTCAGACGTCAACAACGGCGTCTACAAGTCGGGCTTTGCCACCACGCAAGCGGCCTACGACGCCGCCGTGGGCCCGTTGTTCGACGCGCTGGACTGGCTGGAAGGGCGTTTGGCCCGGAACCGGTATCTGATGGGGGACCGGATCACCGAGGCCGATTGGCGGTTGTTCACAACCCTGATCCGCTTCGACCCGGTCTATCATCTGCATTTCAAGTGCAACAGGCAGCGCCTGATCGATTATCCAAACCTATGGGCCTATACGCGGGAGCTGTATCAATGGCCCGGTGTCGCCGAGACCGTGAACATGGATCATATCGTGCGCCACTATCACTACAGCCATGACAGCATCAATCCGCACCGGATCATTCCGGTGAACCCGGTGCTGGATTACAGGGAGCCGCATGGACGCGATCAGCGCCCGGCAGCGTAATGTTCGACCATCGCCGCCAGATCCTCTGGCGGCGTTTCGCTTTGAACATAGGCACAGGCATTGGGACTGTGCGCAAAAATCGACCCGTCGGAAAAGAAGGTGGTGTTGGTGACAAAAATCACCCGCGCCTCGGGGCGGCGATAGCTGGCAAAATCGGCCACAGCCAATGCGCTTCCGGTTTCCAGAACCAGATCCAGCACGATGATATCAAAATCCGTGCCATAGAGCGCCAGAATGGCGGCCTCCTGAGCGTCAACCAGCGTGACTTCGGCGTCTTGCCGCTCCAGATGTCTTTTCCAGACCCGACCAAGGTCGGGGTTACTCTCAACAATCAGAACTTTCATTTGCAACAACCTCGGCACTTGGTATGGTGAGTGGTGCCGACCCCCGTGGTCCGTGATCTCGTTATTTCCTTAACAAAGTGTTAACAGCGGCCGCACGCTTGCGTGTTCGGGCGGATTTGCTTGTGTAAATGGCAAAAATCCGCTTGAAGCACCCCGAAACCGGTCAATCCCCGCAGAGAGAGCAGATGAGTACACTTGATCACGGCTTGGACCCCCGCGCAGTTCGCGACCACGGCGGGGGGCTGGACAGGGCGATTGTCAGGTATGGCGGAGCGCGTGCAGATTGGATCGATCTGTCGACCGGAATCAATCCGCATCCTTACGCCGTTGCGGGCCTGACCGCCGGGGATTGGGCCGAATTGCCGGATCACGGTGCCTTTGAACGGCTGAGTGATGCGGCCCGCAGGTTCTGGAACGTGCCGCAGGGGGCTGCAATCCTGCCGGCACCCGGTGCATCGGCTGTCATCTCTCGTATTCCGGCGCTGGCCGCGCCAGGGCGTGTCCAGATCACGCCGCCCACCTACAACGAACACGCCGCCGCCTTTTCGGCGCAGGGGTGGCGTGTTCAGCCTGAGAGCGCGACTGACGCCCGCGTGATCGTGCATCCCAATAACCCGGACGGACGCATCTGGCAGGAAAGCGATGTCTCGGCCCCGCTGACCGTGATCGACGAGAGCTTTTGCGATGTCACGCCAGAGGCATCGTTGATCCATATGGCGGAACGTCCCGGCGTGATCGTGCTGAAGAGTTTTGGCAAGTTCTGGGGGCTGGCCGGGATGCGGCTTGGGTGTGCCATCGGGCGGCCTGAGTTGATCAACCGCCTGAACGACCTGACCGGACCCTGGTCGGTGTCCGGCCCGGCCCTGCGGGTTGGAACGCAAGCCCTGTCGGACGATGACTGGGCCGATGCCACACGCGCGCGACTGGCGGATGAGGCGGCCCGGCTGGATGCGCTGATGCTGACCAGGGGCGCGGAAATTGTCGGTGGCACCAGCCTGTTTCGTCTGTATCGGGTTGATGACGCCTTGGGGTGGCAGGACCGGCTGGCCCGCGCCCATATCTGGAGCCGTATCTTTCCTTATTCAACAACCTTTCTGCGTCTGGGTCTGCCACCGGAAAAGGGGTGGGACAGGCTGGAGGCCGCGCTGTGAACCCTGCCCTGATGCTGGTCTGCGCCATGTGTCTGGACGCCACTCTGGGAGAGCCCGACTGGCTCTGGTCCCGCGTCAAACACCCGGCGGTGATGATCGGCAACATGATCGGATGGCTGGACAAACGCCTGAACCACGGGCGCGGTCGGCGGTTGAAGGGGGTGGCGGTGCTTGCCCTTCTGATCTGCGGCGCATGGGGCCTTGGGTGTGGTCTGTCCCTGCTGGGGTCGGTGGTTGAAATTCTTGGCTGCGCGATTCTGCTGGCGCAAAAGTCGCTGGTTGCCCATGTCCGCGCGGTTGGTGACGGGTTGCAAACCTCGCTGGAAAACGGGCGGGCGCAGGTGGCTATGATCGTCTCGCGCGACACGCAGGATATGACCGGGGCACAGGTGGCGCGTTCCGCCATCGAAAGCGCGGCTGAAAACCTGAGCGACGGGGTCATTGCCCCTGCATTCTGGTTTCTGGTCGCCGGGCTTCCGGGGTTGCTGGTGTACAAGGCGGTGAACACCGCCGACAGCATGATCGGCTATCGCACCGAAACGTACCGTGATTTTGGTTGGGCTGCGGCCCGGTTCGACGACCTGCTGAACCTGATCCCTGCCCGCCTGACCTGCGTGATGATCGTGGCGCTGTCCGGCCAATGGTCGCGCTGGGTTGAGATGGTGCGGGATGCGCGGCGTCATATCTCGCCCAACGCTGGCTGGCCCGAGGCCGCCATGGCCCGCGCCCTGAATGTCGCGCTGGCGGGGCCGCGCAGCTATGATGGGCAGGTGCGCGACCTGGCCTGGGTCAATGGAGACGCCCCGCGCGAGATCGGCGCATCAGAAGTTTTTCGCGCATGTGACATGCTCTGGCGGGTTTGGGGGCTTGCGCTTGCACTCGTGTCAGTGTGGGTTGGGGCCGAACTGATATTCTGACGGACCCTTTCATGCGTATACTCTCTGGCCTGATCGCCGCCGCCCTGTTTACCTCACCTGCGCTGGCGCAATGTGGCGGTGGATTTAACTCCTTTGTCAAAGGGCTGAAGACCGAAGCCGTGCAGCAGGGGTTGGACAAATCAGCGGTGAACGGGTTTTTTGACGGGGTGCAGCAGGACAGCGCTGTGCTGAAGGCCGACCGGGCGCAGGGCGTGTTTCAGAAGCCCTTTATTGAGTTTTCCCGTCGTCTGATTTCGCAAAACCGGATCGAACGCGGGCAAGCGATGTCGCGCAAATACGATGCGGTCTTTGATCGGATCGAGCGCGAGTATGGCATTTCCCGCGGGGTGCTGCTGGCCTTCTGGGCATTTGAAACCGATTACGGATCGTTTCAGGGCGACTTCAACACCCGCAACGCCTTGGTGACGCTGGCCCATGACTGCCGCCGCCCGGAGCTGTTCCGGCCGCAGATATTCGCCGCCATCGAGCTGTATCAGAACGGTGATTTCGACCCGGCCCGCACCACCGGCGCATGGGCCGGAGAGATCGGCATGGTGCAGATGCTGCCGCGTGACATACTGGAAAACGGCGTCGATGGTGACGGTGACGGGCATGTCCGCCTGAAAAGCTCGGCCCCTGACGCGCTGATGTCGGGGGCCAGAATGCTGTCTCATCTGGGATGGCGCGCGGGTGAGCCGTGGTTGCAGGAGGTCACCGTGCCCGCGCAGATGGACTGGTCCCTGTCCGGCCCCGGCAAACCGCGTTCGGTGGCGGAATGGCAGGCGATGGGCGTTCAGGCGCGCGGCGGGTCCTTGGCCAACCTGCCCGCCTCGCTGATCCTGCCACAGGGGCGCAACGGGCCTGCCTTTCTGGCCTACCCGAATTTCGATGTCTATTTCGAATGGAACCAGAGCTTTGTCTATGTTCTGACCGCCGCTTATTTCGGAACACGGCTTGAGGGCGGCCAGATCTATGACGCGGGCAATCCCGCGCAGGGCCTGAATGGCGCACAGATGAAACAGTTGCAGACCAAGCTTCAGGCCAAAGGATATGATGTGGGCAAGATCGACGGGATCCTGGGGTCAGGGACGCGAGCTGCGACGCAGGCGGAGCAGAAACGTCTGGGCCTGCCTGCGGACGCATGGCCAACGATGGAGTTGCTGGGAAAACTCTGATCCAGCGGCCCGCACTTCTATGGTATGACGCAAAACTCGAAGATTATTCGACGATATCAGCGCCGTCACCGCTGATTATGTGACCGGATATTTCTTGGGGTCAATTCCATGTCTGTGACAGACAATATCGATGTAACTTCCCTTTGGAGGAATACCGCCGAACTTACTGCGAATACCACTGCGGGTTTCGCCCTGGAAGTGATGAAACCGGGCCCAATCGGGTTCGTAGTCTTCAATGTTCTCGACCGGGTCCAGAAACCCGCGACGCGGCCAATATAAATGCCAATGCTGGCCTCGGTCGATTTCACCAGTGACCCCCAGCGCCCAGCGGGTCACGCTTGGGCCGGTTGTCGTCCACGGAAGGTCGTAAAGCGTGAGTGTCTCGCCCGCCTCATAGCGTTTGACCAGTTTTTCAATGTGATCACTGCCCAACCAAAACGGGATCGGGACTTCTGACTCAAGGAAATTCAGGATCAGCTTCAGTGCCAGAGAATTTTTGGGAAGACGCAATACGCAATTGTTCATCGCCTTATTGCGCCAGACGACACCAAACAGATAGTCCGGTGGAACATCCAGCGGCCGGATGCAGTAGATATCCAGATCCACCCACACATAGTCGGTTTTTTGCAGCATGTGGATCCGGAAGATGTCTGAATAGACCGCCATCCGTCGTCGGCCACCGGTCAGGTTTTCGGTGGTTTCATCTGTATAGATTTCGCGGGCATCATGAACAACGACGCCGTCGGGAACATCTATGTTCAGATCCAGCACGTACAGGTGGAAGACATAGCCATGATCCAGAAAGGACTGAATGCATACTCTTTCAACGCAAGATAACGGCGAGCCAAACCAGAAACTTGCAACTTGAAAATCCAAAACAGCACCTCTTGCCCAAAGCCGAAACGGGATCGCTGCTGCACTAACGAAGCGGTGCGTGGCTCGTCAACCGCAGCGGCGGTTTTGGCGCGACTTACCCTGCTTTGCGCCAGTGCGTTGTGTCGGGGTGCCCACAGTTTGGTTCTGGCCCGTCTTCGGGCGCGCATATTTGGGCTGGTGTTCCCGGCATGGCCTTTGACGTTTGCCGCAGGTTCAGTTCGCTGCGCGGGTTGGTCCATGCCAAAGTGACCGGCGTGAACCAGTGACTCCCTTATTCGGGCCGCACCGGGTACCGATCCCCTTTCTGATCGATCAGGATCAGCCGCTCGCCACTGTGGACATACAGGTCGCAGCGGCTGAACCCGTTGTGGTACGCGATGCAGACGGAACCGTCATCGGCGATGGCGTAGGTTCCGAATGCAGAATCTCCGCCCGCGTAGGTATAGGAATAGGCGCCCCCGGCCGAAAACTTGGCCTGACCATCATCGTAGAAGGTCAGCGTCTGACCCGCGAGGGCGTCAAGCTCGGCCACTGTCAGCGGGACATCGCCGGATTTGACGGGCCAGTCAGCGGCGACAACCGGAGTGGCAGCGATGAGGGCGGAGATCAGGAAACGCGTCATGAGGCCAAGGTAGCGCGTTATGCCTGCAATCATCATAACGTTGCAGTGAGCGGTCAGGCCACCATCTGCTCGGCCTTCTTCAGGTCAACCGAGACCAGCTGGCTGACGCCCTGTTCCTGCATGGTGACGCCGAACAGACGATCCATGCGCGCCATGGTCACCGCGTGGTGGGTGATGATCAGGAAACGGGTGTCGGTCTGGCGGCACATCTCGTCCAGCAGGTCACAGAAACGGGTGACATTGGCATCGTCCAGCGGCGCGTCAACCTCGTCCAACACACAGATCGGGGCCGGGTTGGCCAGGAAAACGCCGAAGATCAGCGCGGTCGCTGTCAGGGTCTGTTCGCCGCCCGACAGCAGGCTGAGGGTCGACAGTTTCTTGCCCGGCGGCTGGCACATGATTTCCAGCCCCGCATCCAGCGGGTCGTCGCTTTCGACCATGACGAGATTGGCCTCGCCACCGCCGAACAGGTGCTTGAACAACATCGCGAAGTTCGAGTTCACCTGTTCAAACGCGGTCAGCAGACGTTCGCGGCCTTCGCGGTTGAGGCTGGAGATGCCGCTGCGCAAGGCTTTGATCGCCTCTTCCAGATCGGCCTTTTCACTGCTGAGCGTGTCGAATTCTTCCTGAACGTCCTTACTGTCTTCCTCGGCCCGCAGGTTCACTGCGCCCATGGCGTCACGCTGGCGCTTGTGGCGGTTCACTTCGGCCTCCAGCGCATCCGCGGCGGGCATCTGGTCGGGGTTTACGTCCAGCTGGTTCAGCAGCTGGTTCGGGGTCAGTTGCTGGTCTTCGGCAATTCGTTCTGCTGCCGCAAGCACGCTTTCCTTTGCCGCGTCACTGCGCGCCTCGGCTGCGGCGCGGTTTTCGCGAGCTTCCGAGGCCAGGCGTTCCGCCTCACGCTCGGCCATCACCACTTCGCGCAACTGTGTTTCTGCTTCGGCCAGCTTGTCGGCGGCGTCGGCCCGACGGGCTTCGGCGGCTTCGATCAACTCGTTCAACTCTTCCCGCGCCTCGGCGATTTCGCCGGGGACGGCCATGGCCTCGGTCAGTTCCTCTTCCGAGCTTTCCTTGCGCTCGGCCAGTTCCGAAATCCGTTTCTCGGCCGTTTCCAGACGGTGCCGCCAGCCGCTGAGATCCTTGGTGACCTCCTGCGTGCGACGGGTACGGGCATCGCCTTCACGGCGCAGCTCATCATGGGTCGAGCGGTGGGTCAGCATGGTGATCCGCGCCGCCTCGACCGTCTGTTTGATGTCCTCAACCTCGGCGCGGGCGCTGTCGAGGTCACCCAGATCGTTCAGCGCCGCCTCGGCTTCGCGCAGCTGCACACGGGCGGACATGGCATCTTCCTTGTGGCGATCCACGGCAAGGGCCAGTGTTTCCAGCTTGCCCTGCGCAAGGTTGCGATCCGCCTCGGCGCGGCTGAGCTGGCGTGCGGTTTCGGCCATGCGCTGATCAGCGGCACGGCGGGCTTCGCGCGCGCGTCGGTCGGCCTCGGTCACGTCCGCCAGTTGCCGCGACAGGGTTTCATGCGCGGCGCGGGCGCCGTCGGCCTGCGCCTCGGTGCGGGCCAGTTCCTGTTTCAGCGCCTCAAGCTTGTTGAGCTGCTCCAGTCGCAGCGCCGCCGCACTTGGCGCATCCTCGGCCCAGGCGCGGAACCCGTCCCAGCGCCACAGATCGCCCGAGCGGGACACAAGACGCTGGCCCGGCTTCAACGACGCCTGCAACCGCGCGCCCTTATCCGCATCGACCAGCCCGATCTGCGCGATGCGACGGCTGAGCCTGTCCGGCCCTGACACGTGCAGCGCCAGCGGGGCGACCCCATCGGGCAAGGGCTGATCGCTGTCATACCCTGCCACCTGAACCCAGCCGGACGGGCCGTCACCTTCGACCAGCGGCGCACGGAGGTCATCGGCAAGCGCAGCACCCAGCGCCTTCTCAAAACCCGGTTCCACGCGCAGCAGGTCCATCACCTGCCCGCCTTCGGCCGTGTCGCGTTCCACCAGCTTGGCAAGTGCGGTGGTTTCGGCGCGGATTGCACCCAATTCGCCTTCGGCCTCGGACCGTTGCGCGCGTGCCTCGGCTTCGCGGGCCTGCGTTTCATTGCGCAACTCATCTGCGGCGGCCAGCGCCTCTTCGGCGGCCTCGGCGGCTTCGCGGGCTTCTTCCTCGCTTTCCTGCGAAGTTTCAAACGCCTCGCTGGCACGGGTCAGGGCTGTTTTGGCCTCATCCACGGCCAGCCGGGCTTTTTCCTCTTCGCCCTCAGAGCGTGCCAGCGTCTTGCGGCTGTCTTCGACCAGTCGCTGCGCCGACTGGTGACGGGCGACCAGACGCGCCATATCTTCGGTCTGCTGCGACAGGTGGTCTTCGCGGTTCTGAAGGATCGACGCGGCTTCGCGGGCAATTTCTGCGGCTTCCGCCACCTTCGCGTCATGCCCTTCGGCAGCCTTGGCCAGTTCGCGGGCTTCCCATTCCAGCCGTTCGATCATCTGGCCCGCATCGCGGTTCAGGCCGGTTTCCCGGTCGATATCCTTGCCGAGCTGATGAATGCGGCTGGTCAGTGTTTCAATGGTCTGGCGCGCGCGGGTTTCCTGATCGGTCAGTTGATCGCGCTGCACCTGCTGGCGTTGCAGGACAGCGGCGGCGATGGCCTCTTCCTCGCGCAGAGGGGGCAGGGTTTCTTCGATCCCGGCCCTTTTTGCTGCTGCGGCGCGGGCTTCGGCCTCGGCGCGGGAGGCCTCGGAAATCCGGGCCCGCAGCTTGTCTTCAGCCTGCTGGCGGGCCATGTCGGCCTCTTTCCAGCGGCGATAGAGCAGCATTCCCTCGGCCTGACGCAGCTGTTCGCCGATTTCGCGATAGCGTGCGGCCTGACGGGCCTGACGGGCCAGTTGCGCAAGCTGCCCGCCCAACTGCTCGAGCACGTCATCGACGCGGGTCAGGTTGGACTCGGTCGCTTTCAGCTTCAGCTCGGCCTCATGCCGGCGTTGATAGAGCCCCGAAATCCCGGCGGCCTCTTCCAGAATGCGGCGGCGGGCGCGGGGTTTGGCGCTGATCAGCTCGGCGATGCGGTTCTGCCCAACAAGCGCCGGGGAATGGGCACCGGTCGAGGCATCCGCGAACAGCATCTGCACATCGCGCGCGCGCACATCCTTGCCGTTGGTCTTGTAGGCGCTGCCGACATCGCGGGTGATCCGGCGCACGATTTCAAGCTGGTCGGTGTCGTTGAACCCCGCAGGCGCCAGACGTTCGGAATTGTCCATGGTCAGGACAACTTCGGCGAAATTGCGGGCGGGCCGTGTGGCGGCGCCAGCAAAGATCACATCCTCCATCGCGCCGCCGCGCATGGATTTGGGGCGGTTTTCACCCATCACCCAGCGCAAGGCTTCCAGAAGGTTGGACTTGCCACAGCCGTTCGGACCCACCACACCGGTCAACCCGTCCGCGATGATCAGATCGGTCGGATCAACAAAGCTTTTGAAGCCGGTCAGTTTGAGCTTGCTGAAACGCAATGGCCGCGTGTCCCGTGATTCCTATGAATTGAAAGTCTGCGCAAGGGATGGGGTCCGAGTCAACGGAGTTGCGCAGGATATGGGATATCAGTGCAAGTTATCCACAACATCTTGCCGAAATGCGCAGGAACACGCGTATGTCAGTATGGGCTGCATTCAAAGACCTGATACCCGGTACTGCCCCGGACATTTTCATAGATGCCATAGTCGATACATTCATATCGGGGCGTCGAGACGGCAGTCAGCAGCAGCCGTTCCCCCGCCTCGCGGTCACACCCCAAAACACCAACCGTGACAGCCGCATCGCCCAGCACGTCGAGGATCGGGCAGCCCGAAACCTGCGCCATGGCCAGCGCGGCGCGATCCCGAACAGGGCCTAGCCGCGGTGCATATTGCGCGTTGATCCGCACCGCCTCGGCCAGATCGCCGCGCACGCGCACATCGAACACACTGCCGTTCACCGCCACGCGGGTGGCAGGAACGTCGCGGAAATGCGGGGTCCCGGCGGCGCAGGCGGCCAGCAGGAGCGGAGCGAGAAACCGGATCATGCCGCAGAGTTGCAGCAATTTGGTTAACAGAACCTTTCTGGACGTCAGGCGCGCAGAACTTCGCCTAACCGGCGGATACCTTCGCGGATCGTCGCCTCGTCCGAGTTCGAGAAGCTGAGCCGGATCGTGTTTGCCCCGCTGCCGTCTGGGAAAAACGCCTGCCCCGGCACAAAGGCCACTTTCACCGTATCCAGCGCATGCGCCAGCAGGTCAGACCCACTGATCCCGGCGGGGAGTGTCACCCAGACGAACATGCCGCCTTCGGGGCGCGTCCACGCCACCCCGTCAGGCATGTGCTGTTGCAGCGCATCCAGCATCGCATCACGGCGCGCGCGGTAAGTGTCGCGCACTTTCGGGATATGGGTGTCAAAGCACGCTTCCGCCACCTGATGCACGGCCATCTGGTTGATGGTCGCCGAATGCAGATCCGCCGCCTGTTTCAGCAGAACCATCTGCGAGATGATCGGCTTGGCCGCAACCACCCACCCCATGCGCAGACCCGGTGACAGGGTTTTCGAGAAGCTGCCACAATAGATCGTCCGGCAGTTTTCGATCGACCCCTTTCGTGCCTGTTCCAAAGCCAGGATCGGCGGGATCGGATCACCGTCATAGCGCAGTGCCTGATAGGCGCCGTCTTCGATCAACGCGCAGTCCAGTTCGTCGGTCAGTTCCAGCAAGGCCTCACGACCCGGGCGGGTCAGGGTTTCGCCTGTCGGGTTGGCAAAATCGGGCGACAGATAGGCGAATTTCACGGCGCCATCCCCTGCCGCAGCCCTGAATTCATCGGCCCCCTTGTTGCCATTAAGCCGGTCAAAGCGCGGCTCATACGCGTTGAACGCGGCAAGAGCACCCAGATAAGTGGGCCACCCGACCAAGGCCGTGTCGCCGGGGGACAGGAACAGCTTGCCCAGATAATCCAGCGCCTGCTGCGAGCCCGAGGTGATCAGGACGTTGTCCATGTCACATTCCACTCCGATCTCGCGCATGTGCTGCACCAGCCACCGGCGCAGGGGGGCATAGCCTTCGCTGACCGAATATTGCAGCGCCTGCGCCTGCATGTCCGGCCCCAATGCCTGCTGAAACGCTTGCGCGAAAGCCTCGGCGGGAAAAAGCGCGGGGTCCGGAATGCCCCCGGCAAAGGAAATGATGCCGGGCTGATCGAGCAGTTTCAGCAGCTCGCGGATTTCTGACGCCTTCATCCGGGAAGCCCGGGTGGCAAACAAAGGGTGATGGGACATGAGGCTCCTCCGATCTCATTTCGGCGCAGCCTATGCTTTCTCAAATTAAAGTCAACACTTCTGACCTAATATTTCAGCGGATGTGACCGGGTATTCTTGAACAGCCCCCCTGTCCATGGTCAAATGAGTTGACCAATTTCGGAACGGACCATGCCATTTCAGAAAGTTCAGACGGAAAAACTGTCACTTGCGGTCGTTCGCCAGATCGAGCTGTTGATCCTGCGCGGCATCCTGCGCCCCGGGGAGCGCCTGCCGCCCGAGCGTGAGTTGGCCGAACGGATGGGTGTGTCGCGCCCGTCCCTGCGCGATGCGGTGTCCGAGCTTCAGGAACAGGGGTTGCTGACAACAAAAGCCGGCTCCGGGATCTATGTGGCCGAGGTTTTGGGCTCGGCCTTTTCGCCGGCGCTGATCCGGTTGTTCAGCAGCCATGACGAGGCCGTATTCGATTACCTGTCCTTTCGCCGCGACATGGAGGGGCTGGCGGCGGAACGGGCCGCGCGGCTGGGATCAGAAAGCGACCTGAAGGTTGTTCAGGCGATCTATGACAAGATGCGGGCGGCCCATGACCGGAACGCTGCGGACCAAGAGGCGCAGCTGGATGCCGAGTTTCATATGGCCATCATCGAAGCCAGCCACAATGTGGTGATGCTGCATATGATGCGGTCAATGTATGACCTGCTGGTGCAGGGTGTGTTCTATAACCGGCGGACAATGTTCCGGCAGCGCGCGACCCGCGAGGCCATTCTGGACCAGCACAGCACTATCAACGCAGCCCTTCAGGCCCGCGATCCGGCAGCCGCACGTCAGGCCGTCGAAACGCATCTGAGCTTTGTCGAACGCTGCATGATCGATCAGCAGAAGGCCGAGCGGAACGAGGCTGTTGCGCAGCAAAGGTTGCAGCACGAAACCCGTCAGGCCTAGCGCTTTCCAAGTGCCCTCAGGGATCAGGCGGCCCCGGTCTCGGGCTGGATCAGGTGTGACGGGAAAGGTGCGCCGCTGCCTTCGCCCAGATCGTCATTCGGGGCGATGGTTGTCAGGGCCGGGTCGATGAACAGCCGCGCACCCCGGTCCCTGAGGTGTTTATGCAGCATCACATGCTCGCACACGAGGTCGCCCTTTTCGTCCCGGCAGGAATAGCGCAGGCCACGCAGGGCGCGGGTCTTGTACATTCCTGCACCGCCGAAGGCGCTGTCGACCGGTATCAGGGGCATATCGGACGGGATGTGGTACTGCCGGTCGAAAACCGCTGATTTCAGAAGAACTTTCCGCCACTTTCGGCGCCCGAACAGCGGTTTGCGCGTTGTCTGAAGTCTTTGCCAGACGTCTTCGTCACACCAGCCCGCGCAACGCAGGGCGTAGATATCGTAATAGGCCGGTTGGGAATTGGCGAAGACACCTTCCCAGCGCGGTACGGACCGTTGTGCGGCAGTCAGAACCGTCTGAACGTCCAGACAGACATTCGGCCCGTTCAGATCCAGCACCAGTGTCAGGTCGTGACCGCTGTCGCGTTCTTCCAGCCTGTTGAGGACTGCGTTTCTGGCCGCCGTGATCCGCTCGACCCGGTCTGGCAGTCTGGACGCCAGACCATCCATGCGGACAAGGTCCACATTCGGGTCGCGGCGCGCGAATTCGGACAGAACCCGATCTGTACGATCGGCGTTGTCGTTTGTCGCGATGGTCACGGAATAGCGGTGCAAGCGGGTGGTCAGGTCTTCGATCCTGTTGATGCTTTCGATCAGCGCGGCCCCGCCGTTCCTGACCACCCCAACAATATTCATCGAAACGTCTTCGCCTGCCACGGCCCGTCTTTCCCTGCTCTTTTCGCACCCTTAGACCCCAAGCGGAACATTCAGACCCTCTGAAGGGTACAGAATCCGGGTGATGTTCCGGTCAATACAATCAGCCCCGCCACCAAAACAAAAGACCCGACAGCGCAATGCTCTCGGGTCATCTGCGTTTTTTACCTGTCGGTGTCCCCGTCAGTGCAGCTTGGCGCCCACATCTGCGATCGAGGCATCGATCAGCTTGTTCGCCTGCGCGGCTGTCATTTGCTTGGCCAGAACCGAGCTGGCGGCGGCAATCGCAACCGAAACGGCCTGATCGCGCACGTCTTTAACGGCAGAGGCTTCGGCCGAGGCAATCTGATCCTGCGCAGCAGCCAGACGGCGTTCAATCGACTTTTCGAGATCGACTTTCGCCTGGTCCGCAGCCAGAGCCGCGTCCTGTTTGGCCGCCTCGACTATCGCGTCGGCCTGTGCCTGCACTTCACGCTGCTTGCGCTCGTACGAAGCCAGCAGGCTGCGTGCTTCTTCATGCAGGGCGCGGGCTTCGTCCAGCTCGGCCTTGATGCCTTCGGCACGGTTGTCCAGCGCACCGCCGATCATGCCCGGCACCTTGAAGTAGAACAGGACCGCGATGAAAACGATGAAGCCCAGAAGGACGACAAAGTCAGTATTGCCAAGCGAGAAGAACGGACCGCTTGCAGCCAGCGCGGGGCTGGCGGCACCAACGGTCAGGATAAGGGCAAGAGTGTTCCGCATGTCACTTATCCTTTCATCTGCGCGTCAATGGCACTGTCGATGGCTTTGGCATCCGCCTCGCCGCCCAGCGCGGTGACCAGTTCAGCCGCCGTATCCTTGGCGACCACTTGAATGCTTTCCAGCGCACCGGCACGGATTTCGGCAATTGCCTTTTCCGATTCAGCCGCCTTTGCAGCGATTTCCGCATCCGCCCTGGCAATCGCATCATCCAGACCAGCCTGGATTTCTGCGCGTGCTTCGGCCGCGATACGCTGCGCTTCGGCACGGGCATCGGCCAGCGCCTTGTTATAGGCCTCCTCGGCCTCGACCGCTTTGGCCTTCAGATCTTCGGCCGCAGCCAGGTCATTTGTAATGGTCCCCCGGCGCTCGGCCAGGATTGCCGCGATGCGGGGCAGAGCCACGCGAGACAGGACCAGAAAGATGACGACCAGCGTAATGACCAGCCAGAAAATCTGGTTGGGGAACCAATCGAAGCAGAGCTGCGGCATCCCGATGGCAGAGCCATGCGAGTCGACGCACGCGCCAACTACTTCTTCGCTAATGGGTTCAGTCGCCATGATGTCCTCCGTCGGAACGTTGTCTTTACAACAGGTGGGCCGCTATGGCTTGGACCCACCTGCGCGTAAGGATCAGGTTCCGCAGATTAGACGGCGAACATCAGCAGCAGCGAGACCAGGAATGCGAAGATCCCCAGGGCTTCTGCGAATGCGATACCGATGAACAGGGTTGCGGTCTGCGAAGCAGCCGCCGAAGGGTTGCGCAGGGCGCCGGCTAGGAAGTTGCCTGCAACGTTGCCCACCCCGATTGCGGCTGCGCCGGAACCGATTGCTGCCAGGCCTGCGCCGATGTGTGCGAGATCGCCTTCCATGATGTATCTCCTTACGAATTGGAAGTTTCGATGTTGGGTTATCGGACCTTAGTGCGAAGGATGCAGCGCATCTTTCAGATAAACACAGGTCAGAATGGTGAATACGTAGGCCTGAATGAAGGCCACCAGGACCTCGAGACCGTACATTGCGGTGATCGCCAGAACCGACACGGGCGAAATCAGGGAAATTGCGGCAAAGCCCGCAAACACCTTGATCACCGCGTGGCCCGCCATGACGTTACCTGCAAGACGAATGGAGTGGCTGACGGGGCGCACGAAGTACGAGATCAGCTCGATAATCGCCAGAATCGGGCGCAGCGCCAGCGGCGCGCTGGAGACCCAGAACAGGCCCAGGAACGCGGCACCGTTCTTGACGAAACCCAGAATGGTCACGGTCAGGAACACGGCCAGCGCCAGCGGGATGGTCACGGCGAAATGCGACGTGGTGGTGAACGAGGTCGGGATCAGGCCCAGGAAGTTTGCGGTCACAATGAACATGAACAGGGTCATGACATAGGGGAAGTACTTGACACCGTCCTTGCCGCAGATGTCTTCCAGCATCTTGTAGATGAAGCCATAGGCCAGTTCCGCAATCGACTGCATCCGGGTCGGGACGATGGCGCGCTTTGATGTGCTGAGAACCAGCAGGCCAAAGATCGCCACGATGGCCAGGAACAGCCACAGGGTCACGTTGGTGGGGGTGTACCAGGCAATCTCGCCACCGAACAGCGGCTTGACGATGAACTGGTCCATCGGGTGAAACACCAGGCTGCTGGCTTCTGCTGCGTGGTCTGCGCCTTCGGCGCCGTGTGCTGCGGTGGTCTCGCTTGCCACGTTCAGTCCCTCTCGTCCTTTTCGGCCTGCATATGGGCCGCTTGTTTATCTTGAACCTCTTTCGCGCTGCGGAGCATAACCTTCACGCCCGCGACAAGGCCCAGCAATGTGAACAGCACCAGAAAGATCGGGATTGTCCCGAGCAGGCTGTCCAGCCCGTATCCGATGCCAAATCCGATCCCCAGACCGGAAACCATTTCGATGACCATCCTCCAGGCAAGCTCGCCCCCGGATATGTCACTGTCAGCGCGGGCAGCCGGTTGTCTGGCCTTTTTCGCCGCGTCGATCTTGGCCTCAAGCTGCGCCATACGCTGCTTTTGGTCGTCATCGGTCACGGACGGAATCCTCGCGCTGTCTTGCGCATGGTGCTAAGGCGCGAAAGGCCCAGAGTCAACGGCGTTGATGGCGTGAAATGACGCAGGTTAGTGTGTTGTTTTTAAACTGTTATTACTGGTTAACTCGTCCAGCCAAATTGCTTGCCCATGCCCTGAACGGCAACAATCTCCCAAAAACCCATATTCAACCTTTTGGTTGATCTTTGTGCGTGCGCTGAGGCCACAGGTGTCGAACAAGGCGTCCGTCGATCAGCAAGAGCCCGGCAAAAATCGCCGCCATGCCCATCAAATGTTCGGGTTGCAGAGTTTCCCCCAGAACCCAGGTTCCAAGTATCAGGGCGGAAACCGGCGCGATCAGCGTGACTGTCGAAATGTTGGTTGGCCCGACTCTGGGCAGCAACCAGTAGAAGGCAATGAAAGCGGCCGAGGTCAGCACAAAACCGATCATCAGCAACGAAAGCCAGGTTTCAGTGTGCTCGATCACCGGCAGGCCTTCACGCCAAAGCGCCAGGGGTAATATTGCCAAGGCCGCCCCCGTCAGGGCCAGGGCGACCAGCACCACCGGCTGCATGTCACGGAAGGCCCACGCAATGTTGACGGAAAACGCGTAACAGATCGGCGCGCACAGGGTCAGCAGAACCGCCCAGAACTGAGAGGTTTCGCCATTACGCAAAATCGGAACGGACAACACGACAATCCCAATGAAGCCGCACAACACGCCAAGGGATTTCAACAGCGTCGCACGCTCGCTTCCCGGCCAGAAATGCGAAACGATGACGGCAAAGGCCGGTGTTGTCGCATTCACGATCCCCGCCACGCCGGACGCGATATGCTGCTGCCCAAGCGCATAGAACGCAAATGGTGCGGCATAGCTGAGCGCCCCGAACCCCAGCAGACCGATGGCGCGCCCGAGTGTCAGGTGAACCGGCATACGGGCAGCAATCACATAGATCCAACAGCCCAGCGCCCCAAATGCAACACGCCCCAATGACACGGATAGCGGCCCAAGTTCGCGCAGCAATATGGCGTTGAACATGAAAGACATGCCCCACCCGATGCCAAGGACGCAGATCACCAGCCAGTATTTCAGCGCCATAGCCGCCCCCTTTGCGCATCACCGCTGCACAGTGACGTGATGGGGGAAATTGTCAAACGGGTTCTCGCCCATTAGGAAAGACCCATGTCCAACGATCTCGACACCGTGTTTGCAGCCCTTGCCGACCCCACCCGCCGCGCCATTCTGGCGATGCTGCTAGAGGACGATATGGCCGTGACTGATGTGGCCGAGCCGTTCGAGATGTCGCTGGCGGCGATCTCGAAACATCTGGTCATCCTGACCAAGGCCGGGCTGATATCACAGGAAAAGCGCGGCCGGGTGAAATGGTGCAAGCTGGAACCCGACGCGCTGCGCACCGCTTCGGTCTGGATGCAGGGGTTCGGTCAGTTCGAACCCATCAACCTGGATGCGTTCGAACGGTTTCTGGAAGTCGAGCTTCCGATCTCGGACGAGACCTAGCGCACCACAAAGACCGACATGCTGGCATGTTTGGCCAGATATCCGGCGTGGCTGGAAAAGATGTAATCGGTGATCCGGGGCGCATGGGTGCCCACGATGATCAGGTCTGCACCGATCTCTTCTGCCGCGCGGGTCAGATCGCTGTCCACTTCGGCAGCAACATCGACCGAGTGTATCTTGCGCACCGCAACTTCGGCCGCGCCTTTTGATGCAAGCTGTTCGGTGAAGTCGGCCAGTTGCTTGTCGATCTCGGCCTCGGTTTCCGAGGATGCACCCATATGGGCCCCGCTGACACTGACCAGAGTGATCTTGGCGCCCTGCCATTTTGCCACCTGCGCGGCGACATCTGCGGCCTTGCGAACCTCGGGCGGCAGGTGGCGGTCAATCGGCAGCATGATATGTTTGAACATAATCTCCTCCTTTTGTCCGCCTTCCAAGGTAGTCCTGAGACCAAGGGCCTGCCTTGATCTGGCTCAACAGATTCTGCTTTTGGAATTCGTGGGCAATCTGTACCGGTTTCAGATCGGGAGCGGCCTTATTCAGTTGCCCGGCGTTGAGGGCTGGGGCGCGGGGCCTCTTCTTTCAGCAGCATCAGCAGGGCAATGACCGTCAGCGCCACACCGCCCAGGATCAATCCCGTCGGGACAGGTTTGCCCAGCGCGATTTCCCACAGGATCACCCAGCTTGGCACCAGATAGGTATAGGCCATGACCTTGGCCGACGGCAGCCGAAGCGAGGAGAATTGCACCAGAACGAAACTGGCCGCTGTTGCGAAGAATGAGATATAGAACAACCCGATCCAGACAATGGCGGGAAGGGCTGCCCAATCGGTCGCCTTCAGGTCGGACCAGCCGAACAGGACCAATAACAGGCACCCGGCAACCAGCGTTCCGAACGTGAACACGACGGCAGGTTCTCCGCGGTTCAGCCTGCGGATCATGGGGGTGTAAATCGCGTGCGCGACACATCCCCAGAAATAGATGATCTCGCCCCCGCCGATCTGGAAGGCGCGGAACATCTGCCAGTCGGCCCGAAAGATCACCCATAGCGCCCCAATCGCACCGATGGTCAGGGCCATTGCCATGCGCGGCGTGGTGATCTGGCGCAGCAGGACCCAGCCCGCAATGGCCGAGACAACGGGGGTCAGGGTGAAAACCGCGGCAGCGCTGACCGGCGGGGCGGTTTGCAGCCCGTAAAACATCAGGACAAAGTAGGTGGCGAACAACCCGCCCAGCACCAGATACCGCCAGGGCGCCTGTGCGGCACTGCGGGACAGACCGGTTGTCGCCAATGCCGCCACACCAATCACCACAGCCGCAATGGCAAAGCGCACCGCATTCAAGGCAGCAGGGGCAATTTCGTTGGCAATCATCGACCCAAGCGAGAAGCTGCCTGCGACTAGGGCCGAAAAGGCCAGCATGGCCAGATGGCCACGCATCTGCGGGTTCATGGACACCAGCCTTTGGAGGCTTCTTTCAGAAAACTCAGGAACGCTTGCACCTTGGTCGTTCGGTGCAGGTCCACATGGGTCACCAGCCAAAGGTTGCCGAACCATTCCGGAAGCGGGTCGATCACTTCGACCAGAGTGTCATGACGGGCGGCCTCCCAACGGGCCATAAAGCCGATACCGGCCCCGGCCAGAACGGCCTCGCGCATACAGAAATTGTTAGTGCAGCGAAAGGTGATGCGGTCGGCGGATACCGTGTTACGCAGCCACCGGGTGAACGGCGCGCGGCTGCTTTCATCGTCAGAGCTGACGAAGTGGTGGTTTCCGAAATCCTCGATGCCTGAGGGTTTGCCGTGCCGTTCGATATACGAGGTGCTGGCATAGAGGCCGACTTCTTCCTGCCGGAAAGGTTGCACAACGTTGTCGGGTTGATCCGGGGCCGATCCCGCACGGATTGCAACATGCGCCTCGCCATATTCCAGCCGGAACAGGCGGTCTCCGGTCAGGTAGCGCACGATCAGCTCGGGGTGCACCTTTTGAAATTCGGTCAGCGTCGGCACCACCAATGGCGCGATGGAGCCCAGCGACGTCACCACCAGTTCGCCCGATACATCGTCACCGCGCCCCTTCATCCGGCCGACAAGCTGGTTGAACTGGTCTTCGGTAGCCTGCGCCACGCGCAGCAAATCGTCGCCCGCTTCGGTCGGGGTGTATCCCCGCGCATGGCGCTGGAACAGTTTGACACCCAACCGGGCCTCGATCGCGTCGATGTGGCGGATCACCGTGGCGTGGTGCACGCCCAGAACCTCGGCCGCACCGCTGACGGTTCCCATGCGTGCCACCTGATAGGCGGTCCTCACCTCATCCCAATTGTCCATCGTCACACCGCTCTGTGCAATTTCCAACAATAACTGTTGATGTATCCGAGTTTTGTTCGCAAACGCAACAGCCATATTGGGACCAGAACAAGATTACCCTGACCTTAAGGACCCAGAAAATGGCTAAAACCATCCTGCATATCGACGCCTCTGCCCGCCGCGTTGCTTCGACCACCCGCGACCTGTCTGACAGCATCGTCCGGCAGTTGGGTGCGGACCGCATCATCCGCCGCGACCTGGCTACCCCCCTGCCCCTGCTGACCGAAGACTGGATCGCCGCCAACTTTACCCCTGCCGAGCAGCGCGACGACCTGCAGCGCGACCGGCTGGCCCTTTCGGACGCGCTGGTGACCGAATTGCAAGAGGCCGATACCATCGTTATCGGCCTGCCGATCTACAACTTCTCGGTCCCCGCTGCATTTAAGGCCTGGATCGACCTGGTCGCCCGCGCGGGCCTGACCTTTTCCTATTCGGAGAACGGCCCAAAAGGGTTGCTGGAGGGTAAACGCGCCATTCTGGCAATCGCGTCGGGCGGTACTGCTGTCGGATCCGAAATCGACTTTGCCACCAACTATGTGCGTCACGTTCTGGGCTTTATCGGCATCCATGATGTAGCGGTCATCGCCGCGGATCAGATGGCGGTGAACCCCGAAGCCGCGCTGGAAAGCGCCAAAAAGGCGGTAACAGAACTGGCGGCCTGATCGCCACTGGTCAATGATCTCTGAAACGTCCAGTCTGCTGGTCAGATGGAACTGGCGGACCGGATGGCGCGCATGAAGAAGATCGGAATTCTGGGCGGTGTGGGCTGGGCCTCGACCGTGGACTACTACAGGGCGATTGCCGAGGGTGCCGGGCGTCACTTTGCGGCGCGCGGCCACGGCGCGCCCTTGCCGATCCCTGCCATGACCATCGAGTCCGTCACACAGGCCAAGACCCGCGCCTTGCGGGGTGTCGCCGGGGACGAAGCCAGCTGGGCGGCGTTTGATGCGGTGTTTCGCGACGCGCTGCTGACGCTGGAGCGCGCAGGATGCGATTTTGGCATCATAGCGTCCAACACCCCGCACGCGCGGCTGCACGCGATCAGACAGGGTGTTTCCATGCCCATCCTCAGCATTTTCGATGCAACGGCAGAGGCCACGGCCAGCACAGGCGTGACAAACGCATTGGTGCTGGGAACAACCGTGACGATGCAGGCCACCAACTATGCGGATCGTCTGGCGGCCGAGGGCATCACCGCGAATGCGCGGCTGCCCGACCCCGAGATTTCCGAGATGCAGGCCATGATCGACAGTGATTTCTACGGTGGTGCCTCTGATGCGGCCCGGGCAAGGTTGCTGGCCTTTTGCAACAAACATGCCCGTCCCGGAACCGCCATCCTGCTGGCCTGTACCGAGCTGCCGCTGGCCTTTCCAAAGCATCTGGATGACCCGGTATTCGAGGCCGACGGGCACCTGTTCATCAACCCGTCCGCCGCGCATGTCGCCGCCGCGCTGAAACTGGCGCTAGAGTGATCAGGGCAGCCACATAACGGTGCAACCGATGCGATCGAAGAACGCCATCACGTCGGATTGTTTCATCACAACGGTACGGTCATTGACCAACGGGTGCATATAAATCACCTCGGCCCCTTGGGCGGCGGCGTCCATGAAGAACTGCACATTGTTCTGCACACCGTTGATCATCGCCAGCGGGCTGACCGCGCCGGGGCGAATACCAAGGTTCTGCAACAGCCGGTCTGCCGACCCAAAGGACAGGGCGCCGACACCCAGTTCTGCGCCCAGCGCCTTGAGGTCAATCTCGCGGCTTTGTTCCAGCGTCACCAGGTAGTTGCGCTTTTTCTTGTCGCGCAGGTACAGGTTCTTGACCCGCAACGCGTTCTCGCCCGGCACCATGAACTGGCCTTCCACGGCCTTGGAGTCCTCGACCGTACGCAAGGGAACATGGGTATGCAGGCGGTAGGGCAGCCCCCAATCATCCAGCTGCGCCAACAGCGCGTCAGAACTGAGCGGCAATGTATCCTGAAATGTGGATGATGCGTCCATGGGGCCCTCCTGTTTGTAGCGCTCATCGCGCAACATGGCGGCGAATTCAAGCTGGGGCAGAGCAGAAAACGGTGCTAGCGTGCCGCCATGAAAGTCACACGAAACACTCCGACCCAACTGATCCTTGCCGACACGCCCTGGTTCATCGGAATCATGCTGGTCTTTTTCATACTGGCCTTTGTCGGCGCAGGGCTGGTCATGGTCAGTGACGGCGGCGAGAATATCTGGTTCGGGCTGTTCTTTGCACTAATCGGCGGCGGGCTAGGTGTCGGGGCGTTCTGCGTTTTCGTGCGGCGGGTTCAGGTCATTCTGGACCGCACAAAGAACCGCATTCTGATCCGCAGGCAGTCTGTCTTTGGCTATGAAGCGGTCGAGCATCAGCTGTCCAGCCTGTCCCATGCCGAAGTTGAAAGCTCGACTTTCCGCAGCGACAGCAGCAGTTCGACGCTGTATCGCCCGGTTCTGGTGCTGGACAAGGGAATGAGCGAAGGGCGTCATCCGATTGTCGATGCGTTCTCGAACGGGCGCGGCGCGCATAAACTGGTTGACGCGGTCAATGCATGGCTGCCCGCGCAGCAGGAAGACACGAAGGAACAGGCCTGACGATTACAGGACTTGTCCGTGCTCCAGCCAGGCTCGATCGGCCGGTGTCACCATTTCGGACAGGCGCGCGTCGTATCGGGCCATGTCATCGGCGGTCAGCTTGCCCTCCCATTTGTTGCTGGTCCCGGACGAGAAGAACTGCGCGTAATCCTGAAACGCGCTTTTGAAACCGGGCTGCTGCGAAGCGCGCCGGGCGTTTTCCTTCATTGAACCAAAGCTTGCGGCCTCAGCGATATCGTCGATCATTTCTGGTGCGATCTCGGTCCCCAAGATGTTTGCGATCCGCGCCACCTGTCCCGGCAAATCGCGGCTGAGTTCGGCGTAATGCAGGAAATGGATGTTTGGCAGATGCCGGAACGCGCGGAATGAACGGTAATGGTGGACGTATGAGGCCAGCGTCAGATCGTCAGTGCCCTTTGACGAGGCGGGCCGGTCCAGAAACATCGCGAAGGCTTCGGAAAGATCATCGGGAAACAGGTAGTCCAGCCAGTCGTCTTTCATGTTTTCCACATGGCGGCGCAGCGAGAAATGCACGTCAACCGGATGGCGATGCACCACCAGATAGGTCGCATCCGGGGAATAGGTGATCCCGTCCAATGGCGTGTGGGTCTTGATGCACCGTCTGTGCGTCTGTGCGGCAAGTATTCTGTCCTGCTCCTCACGATCTCTGAACCCGCAATCGAGCCAGGGGGAGACCGCGTTGTTGTACACGACTGGATCCGCGGTTTTGGTGATCAGCATTCGTACCAGCGTCTGTGTCCACGTGGTGCCGCATTTGGGAGGCGTGCAGACAAAGACGTCGTCGGGACGGATTACGAAGTCGGACCAGATATCGGTATTCGTGACTTCACCGACATAATCCTTGGTGCGCTGCGGCAATGGTTGACTCATGACCAAACTCCAAAACTGACCCCGACCTTTGGACGCTACACCAAGTGGCCAGATGCTCAAAGCGTTTGCCTTGACTCGCAGAGCCCAGAGGCGTAGATGACCGCCAAACATCCGGAAGCGTCTTGATCTTCCGGTCCCTTGAGTCGTTCAGGGATCGCCCCCCACCAGCGAGTTTCGCCCGTGGGGGCGTTTGTGCATTTAACCGACGCATCCTATCTAGGACGCGCCATCAGATAACCGGCTAAGGAGGCCGAAGGCATGTTTGAAAATCTATCCGAACGCCTTTCCGGCGTCTTTGACCGGCTGACCAAACAGGGTGCCCTGTCTGAAGAAGACGTCAAGACCGCCCTGCGCGAGGTCCGTGTTGCCCTGCTCGAGGCCGACGTCTCGCTGCCGGTGGCGCGTGAATTCGTCAAGAAGGTGCAGGACCAGGCAACCGGTCAGGCGGTGACCAAGTCGATCACCCCCGGCCAGCAGGTCGTCAAGATCGTGCATGACGCGCTGGTCGATACCCTGCGTGGTGAGGAAGACCCCGGCAAGCTGAAGATCGACAACCCGCCTGCCCCGATCCTGATGGTCGGTTTGCAGGGTTCGGGTAAGACCACCACCACTGGTAAGCTTGCCAAACGCCTGAAAGAGAAAGAGGGCAAGAAGGTCCTGATGGCCTCGCTCGACGTTTATCGCCCGGCGGCGATGGACCAGCTGGCGGTTCTGGGCGCGCAGGTCGGCGTTGATACGCTGCCGATTGTACCGGGCCAGAAACCCGTCGACATCGCCAAGCGCGCCAAGCAGCAAGCCACATTGGGCGGCTATGACGTCTATATGCTGGATACCGCCGGTCGCCTGCATATCGACGAAGTGCTGATGGACGAGGTCGAGCAGGTCCGCAATGCGGTTGACCCGCGCGAGACCCTGCTGGTGGTTGACGGCCTGACCGGTCAGGTCGCCGTTGAAGTGGCCGAAGAATTCGACGCCAAGGTCGGCATCTCGGGCGTGGTCCTGACCCGGATGGACGGGGACGGGCGCGGTGGTGCGGCGCTGTCGATGCGCGCAGTGACTGGCAAGCCTATTCGCTTTGTCGGTCTGGGCGAGAAGATGGACGCGCTGGAGACCTTCGAGCCGGACCGGATCGCCGGACGTATTCTGGGCATGGGCGACATCGTTGCCCTGGTCGAAAAGGCCCAGGAAACGATGGAGATGGAACAGACCGAGCGCATGATGAAGCGCATGGTCAAAGGTCAGTTCAACATGAACGACCTGAAAATGCAGCTGGAACAGATGATCCAGATGGGTGGCATGCAGGGCATGATGGGCATGATGCCGGGCATGGGCAAAATGGCCAAGCAGATGGATCAGGCGGGTCTGGACGACAAGATCCTGCGCCAGCAGATCGCCTTGATCCAGTCCATGACCAAACGCGAGCGCGCCAACCCGCAGCTGCTACAAGCCAGCCGCAAGAAACGGATTGCAGCCGGTTCGGGGATGGAGGTCAGCGACCTCAACAAGCTGCTCAAGATGCACCGGCAGATGTCGGACATGATGAAGAAGATGGGCAAGATGGGCAAAGGCAAGATGCTGAAACAGGCCATGAAGGGCATGTTCGGCAAAGGCGGCCCCAGCCCCGAAGACATGGCAGCCGGCATGGACCCCAAGGCACTGGAACAGGCGGCCAAGGCAATGGGCGGCAAAATGCCCGGCGGACTGCCCGGCCTGGGCGGCGGCATGGGGCTGCCTCAGGGCCTGAGCGGGTTTGGCAAGAAGAAGTAATGAACGCCGTCGCCCAACATATCCCCCGGCTTGAAACCGAGCGCCTGATCCTGTGCGCGCCGTCCGAGGCTGATCTGGACGCCGATACCGCGTTCTTTGCCAGCGATGCGGCAAAATTCGTCGGCGGGCCACTGCGCCGGGATGAGGTCTGGCGACTGATCGCTTCGCTGCTGGGCCACTGGTCCCTGCGCGGTTACGGGTTCTGGAGCGCTGAGGAAAAAGCCTCGGGCACTTATGTCGGGCGGATCGGGCTTTGGTGCCCCGAAGGCTGGCCCGAACCCGAGATCGGCTGGACACTGATGAACCATGCCACCGGCAAGGGTTACGCGACCGAGGCGGCACTGGCCGCACGGTCTTATGCGTATGATGTTCTGGGGTGGGAAACGGCGATCTCGCTGATTGATCTGGACAATCATGCCAGCAAGGCGGTGGCGAAACGGCTGGGCGCGCAGTTCGAGTATCACTATGACCACCCCAAATTCGGCAAGTCCGAGATTTGGCGGCACCCCGCGCCTGCCGATCTGGTGAATGGCGGGATGGAGGCCTACGCATGACCGCGTTCACCATCCCCACCGTTGAAACCGAACGTCTGATCCTGCGTGCCCCGCATCTGGATGATCTGCCTGCGCTGACCGCATTCTTTGCGACCGAGCGCAGCCATTTGGTGGGCGGCCCCCGGGACGCGCTGGAAAGCTGGGGCATGTTGGCCAGACGTCTTGGGCACTGGGCGTTGAAAGGATTTGGCCTTTGGCACCTGACCGAGAAATCCAGCGGTCGGTTCGCTGGCGGCGTCGGCCTGATTGACGCCCCCGGTTGGGACGAGCCTGAACTGGGCTGGACCGTGATGGAAGATTTCGAAGGCAAAGGGTTTGCCTATGAGGCGGCGCTTGCCGCCCGGTCCTATGCGGCGTTGCATCAGGGCCTGAACGGGTTGATTTCGTATATCGCCCACGAAAACGACCGCTCGCGCGCTTTGGCCGAACGGTTGGGTGCAACGCTGGAGCGCGACAATGCCGAACTGCTGGGCCAGCCCTGCCAGGTGTGGCGGCACCCCAAGATTGACGTTTCGACACCCGAAAGGACCGGCCAATGAACAACCCCGTGACACGCGCGGCTGCATTGCTGAAAGAGCATCGCGAAAGCATCGACCGGCTGGACGCGATCCTTGTCTATACGCTGGGCGAGCGGTTCAAACACACACAGGCCGTTGGCAAGCTCAAGGCCGAACACAACCTTCCCCCGTCCGATCCCTCGCGTGAGGCCACGCAGATCGCACGGCTTGAAGACCTGGCGAAAGAGGCCGATCTGGACCCCGATTTCGCCAAGGCTTTTCTGAATTTCATCATTCAGGAAGTCATCCGACACCACAGGAAACACCAAGGGTGAACCAGAGGTTCAGCAAGTTAGAAGTGAACCAGAGGTTCAACAAACACCAGAATTAACCGGAAAAGACACCGGCCAATCAAATACACGCCTCCGGCGTGATGCCATTCAAAGGAGATACCACCATGGCAATGAAAATTCGTCTCGCCCGCGCAGGCTCGAAAAAACGTCCGTTTTACCGCATCGTCGCGGCTGACAGCCGGATGCCGCGCGACGGCCGTTTCATCGAGAAACTGGGCACCTACAACCCGCTGCTGCCGAAAGACAGCGAAGAGCGTGTGAAAATGGACATGGAACGCGTTCAGCACTGGCTGGATCAGGGCGCCCAACCCACCGACCGTATCGCACGTATGCTGGAAGCTGCCGGCACCCGTGACAAGGCCGAGCGCAACAACCCCAACAAGGGTACCCCGGGCAAGAAAGCTCAGGAACGCGCGGAAGAGAAAGCTGCAAAGGCTGCGGAAGCTGCCGAAGCGGCTGCTGCACCGGCTGAAGAAGCGGCTGCAGAAGAATAAGCAGGCCGAAGCGTGCGGGATCAGACCTTTACTGACGCATTTCGCACGCAGTTCGATCTGTTGTTGCGGCTCCGGCGCGATGTGCGCCGGTTCCGCGGCGACGCAGTAGACGAGGCAGTGCTTGCGCGCTGCCTCGACGCGTTTCGGCTGGCCCCATCCGTGGGGCTGAGCGAACCATGGCGCGTGATCCGCGTCGAAAGCGCCGCAGCCCGGGCTGCGGCGCTAAGGAATTTCCAAACCGCCAACGATGACGCCTTGGCGGGCTATTCCGGCGACAGGGCGCAGCTTTACAGCCGCCTGAAACTGTCGGGGATGCAGGAAGCGCCGGTGCAACTGGCCGTCTTCTGCGACGACAACACCGACAAGGGAATGGGTCTCGGCGCGGGCTCGATGCCCGAGATGCGGCGCTATTCCGTGGTCTCTGCCATCACCCTGTTCTGGTTGGCCCTGCGGGCCGAGGGGCTGGGGCTGGGCTGGGTATCCATTCTGGAACCCGAACAGATGGCGCGCGATCTGGATGTGCCGGACAACTGGCGTCTGATCGGGTATTTCTGTGTCGGATGGCCGGAACAGGTGTCCGACACCCCCGAACTTGAGCAGGTTGGCTGGGAAACCCGGGCCGACAGCCTGAAGATCGAAACAAGGTAGGGCCGCATGTTCGGATTGATACGCCTTCCCATTCTGCTGCTGATCGCCTTTATTGTGGGCGTGTTCTTTGAGCGCAACAATCAGCGCGAAGCCTGCGAAGGGCTAGGCGAATGGAGAAACGGGATCTGTTTGACGACGGGGGCTGCCAATGAATGATCTGATCTGCGTCGGCAGCGTCGCGGGGTCTTATGGTGTACGCGGTGAAGTGCGCCTGAAAAGCTTCTGCGCCGTTCCCGAAGATATCGAGACGTATTCGCCACTGACGGATGAAACCGGTAAGGAACGCTATCCGGTGGTTCTGACGCGTACGATCAAGAACGGTTTTGCCGCCCGTCTTGGCGGGGTTGAAACCAAGGAACAGGCGGATGCCCTGAACGGTTTGCGCCTGTTTGCGCGGCGCGATCAGTTGCCCTCGTTGCCCGATGACGAGTTCTACCACACAGACCTGATCGGGCTTGAGGTCTATGACACCGGCGGCACCCTGCTGGGCAAGGTCAAATCCGTGCAGAACCACGGGGCCACGGACCTGTTGGAACTACACGGGCCGGGCCTGAAGGCGACGGTTCTGCTGCCGTTCACGATGCTGGTGGTGCCAACCGTCGATCTGGAACAGGGCCGCATTGTGGCCGACCCGCCCGAAGGCCTGATCTGATGCGACGTGTTCTGCTGCATCTGGGTTTTCACAAGACCGGCATGACGGCAGCACAGTCCTTTCTGCATGAAAACCGCGAGCTGATCTGGCCTCATTTCGCTCTGGTCCTTCCGTATAAGACCCGCAAGGCCGGTTTAAGCGAAGCGGCCACGCGCCATTCGATCTATCGACTGGATGACACGCTGGCGGGTTTTGGCGGTCAGTTGCACACTTTTTTCGACGGTCTGGATTTCGGAGCACGCCGAGGATTGATCCTGAGCGAAGAGAATTTTCTGGGCCTGCGCCCCAGCAGGAACAAAATCGAAGGATACGGGGCCGCACCCGAACTGGCGGAAACGGTCGTCAGCGTGCTGCGCCGCCGTCTGGTGGGCGAAGAAACCGACATCACCGTCTACCTGTCGTTACGCAATCGCGATGTGTGGTTGCGCAGCCTTTGGGCCCACGATCTTCAACTGTCGCGCATGGTTCAGGACCTGGACGGATTTTGCGCCGATCTTGCGCATCTGCCATCGCCACAGGACACGGCAGACCGGATCAGAGACCGGTTGCCAACTGTCACGGTACGGACCGCGTGGATGGAAGCGCTGAAAGGCCACCACCTTGGATTGGGCGCACCATTTGCCGAATTTCTCGACCTGCCACCCGGGAAATCTGCGCAGCTTGTGAAGCCTGTGCATGAAAGCCCTCAGCTGTCCGACGACGTCCTGAGGGAACTGCTGGCCCTGAACCGATCATCGCTGGACGAAGCAGCGTTAATCACTCAGAAAAAGGCCCTGATTCGAACCGCCCAACATGAACTGGCCCGCCAGAAATGACTGACAAACCCGGCAAATCCCATGGTCGCAAGGCGATCCGGGCCACGCTGAAACCGCGTGAGCTGATGACACCCACCCCGGACCTGCACGGCGTCTGGAAGGCCAAGATCATCACCCTGTTTCCAACCGCCTTTCCGGGCATTCTGGGAGAAAGCCTGACCGGCAAGGCGCTGCAGGAGGGGTTGTGGCAGCTGGAAACCGTGGACTTGCGGCAATTCGGCGTCGGCAGGCATCGCAACGTGGATGACACGCCTGCCGGGGGCGGCGCGGGTATGGTTTTGCGGCCCGATGTGTTGGGCGAAGCCATCGAGCACACCATGGCGGGCATTCAGGGCAACTGGCCACTGATTTACCTCAGCCCGCGCGGGCGGCGCATGGACCAGCGCATGATGCAGACCCTTGCGCGCTGCGATGGCATGACCCTGTTGTGTGGCCGGTTCGAAGGCGTGGATGAGCGCGTGCTGGAGCATTACGGTGTGCAGGAGGTCTCTTTGGGGGATTTCGTGATGACCGGCGGTGAGATTGCAGCACAGGCCCTGATTGATGCCACGGTGCGCCTGATCCCCGGCGTTCTGGGCAATCAGGCCTCGACCGAAGAGGAAAGCTTTTCCTCGGGCCTGCTGGAACATCCGCAATACACCCGCCCGGCGGATTGGAAAGGCCGTCCGATACCCGAGGTTCTGATGTCTGGCCACCATGGCCGCATCGCCGAATGGCGCCACAAGATGGCCGAGGACATTACCCGCGAGCGCCGCCCGGATATCTGGGCTGACTATGAAAAATCCCGGTCGGATTCGTCTGATTAGAACGCCCGAATGTTGCAGACATGCCTTAGGTTCTGTGTTTGCCGGAATTCTATTTGCAGTTGATCGTCCTCCAAAATATGCACGTTTGAAAGCCCTGCGTTTTCAGGACCTTAAAACGAAAGACTAATTGCATAATGAAGAAGTTATTGCTTGGCGCTTTTCTGGTTGCCTCTGCCTGCACGACCAAACCACTGGGGATGTCCGTTCCAACGCAAGCCGGTCACAATCTGCATTCGGCGCGGGTTGCGGTCGATTCCTGCTCTCAGGAAGCTGACGAAGGTGGAAACAGCGCCGTCATCGGGGGATATGCAACGAATATCCTGCTGTGGGGTATCCTCATCGGCCCTGCGATTACCGCCCCGATCCAGGACGAACTGCGCACGCAGGGCGAAATCGATCAGGTGGACCGTTGCCTGCAAGAGCGCGGCTTCGAACGCCGGGAACTGAGCGCAGGTGAATCGTTCTGGGTGCGCAACGCCTTTGGGGAAGAGCGGGAGCGCCGGTTGGACCATCTGGTTGGCGGCATCACCATTGAAACCTGCGGCGCACCAAAGACCTAACCTCCGGCCTTCCATCTGGCCCAGACGTCTGGCGTGCCGTTGAAGGTGTTGATGTCCACCCGGCCCTGAACGCCCGGAACCAGACCGGTGCCGGTATATTGCCAGAACCGCCAGACCGCGCGGGGATAGACATTGCGGGGGTGGCCTGCAACAGATCTCAGCCAGAACTCGGTCTTGGGCAGGCGCCCGATATCGGTGTCTTCATAGAAATCCACCGTGGAATAGACGATCGGGCGGCGGCCATAGTGTCGTTCGAGAATGTCCAGGAAACGCTGCGCCTCGGCGCGGACGGTTCTGCCATCGGGGCGCAGCGTGCAGGTCTTGGAATGCGGTGTCCATTCCATATCCAGCACATGCGGCAGGTCTGCCCCTTTGGGCACGTTCTGGATGAACCAGCGGGCCTGTTCCCGGGCCGACCGGCAGAAATAATAATAGTGATAGGCGCCCCAGGGCACACCGGCCGACTGCGCGCCGCGGCGGTGATCGTCGAACAGGGGATCGGCCACGTCGCCGCCTTCGGTCGCTTTCAGAAACACAAAGCTGACACCTGATGCCCGGGCCGTGCGCCAGTCAATCGGCCCCTGCCAGCGTGACACGTCAAGGCCATGGATCGGGTATTGTCTGGGGTGACGCCCTTCCCAGTCATGGGGATCCGCGTCGCCGAAATCGGGGTAGATCACAAGCGGTGCTGTCCTGTCCACGCCCGGAACGGGTTCAACGGCCTGAGGTTTCGGGCCGCCGCGCCCGCAAGACATCAGCGCAACGGCCGTTATGGCCATCATGAATGCCAATCGCATCATAGGGTCCTGTCTGAAATATCTGCTCATATTATTTGCCTCAGAATGCCTGATCTGGGCGGCATGGCAACGCCTTACTTTCAGGCTGGCGGATTCCTACCGGCGCCTTGGGCAAGACAGGGCGTTTTTCCCTTGATCCCTGCCGGCAATACCCTTAAACGACCGCAATCCGGTGCCGCGTTCTGCGACTCCGGTGTTTTGGTTTGCACCATGGCGTGACGTCCCGCTTTCTTCGGCAGGGATGCGTCGGGTCAGGCCAGACCAAAGGAACATTCGATCTGACCTCTGGCGGGCTGTACGCAGGACCCGGTGAAGACCAAGAGCTCTCAGGCCGTACCCAACTTCGTGGACCAACCACGAGCAGATAGGAGAAACTGCGATGGACCTGATCGCACAGCTTGAGGCGGAACAGATTGCCGCCCTGGGGAAAGACATCCCCGATTTCAAAGCCGGTGACACTATCCGTGTCGGCTATAAGGTGACCGAGGGGTCGCGCACCCGTGTGCAGAACTACGAAGGCGTCTGCATCGCGCGCAACAACGGCAGCGGCATTGCCGGTTCGTTCACCGTTCGCAAAATCTCGTTTGGCGAAGGCGTGGAGCGTGTGTTCCCGCTGTATTCGACCAATATCGACAGCATCACCGTTGTCCGCCGTGGTCGCGTTCGCCGCGCCAAACTGTACTATCTGCGCTCGCGTCGCGGTAAATCCGCACGTATCGCAGAGGTCACCAACTACAAGCCTAAAGCTGGCGCCGAAGCGTAAGGAGCGGAAAGATGAAAAAAGACATCCATCCCGATTATCACGTCATCGACGTCAAGATGACCGATGGCACCGTCGTTCAGATGAAATCCACCTGGGGCAGCGAAGGCGACCAGCTGGCACTGGAAATCGACCCTTCGGTACATCCTGCATGGACCGGTGGTTCGTCGCGCCTGTTGGACGCTGGCGGCCGCGTGTCGAAGTTCAAGAAGAAATACGAAGGCCTGGGTTTCTAAACCTTTGCCACAGTCTTTCAAAGGAAGGTCGCCAGCGGGCGGCCTTCTTTCGTTTCAGGCCCCTGTTTTCCCCGGTTTCTGATCCTTGGGTTTCGTGAATTCGGCCGCGTCGTGCAATGGCGGAACCGGACCGCGCAGCAGGAGCAGCGCGATCACCAGCCCTATACAGGCCGCGATAGCAGCCATGAGCATCGCCGCATCAAACGCATTATCCCGCAGGTCCCGTAATGCTTTGGCCAGTGTTGAGCCTGTTGACGGGTCAAGCCCGGCAATCAACTGTTCCACCTGTGTTGCCGTGCCATGCGTCAGGGCGCGCGCAAGGTCGCCGCGCTGTGCCGACCCGTCGGGCAGCGCCGCGATGACTTCGGACAGGCCGGAGCGGATGGTCAGAGACGCGGCCAGACCGCCGACAACCGATCCCATCGTGGCCCCGAAATACAGGAATGTGTTGATCACCCCGGACCCCTGTCCGACATGTTCGTCGGGCAGCAACCGAAGCCCGAGACGGGGCAGCAACGAAAAACAAATGCCGATGCCAACCCCCACAATGATCAGCTTCCACCAGATTTCAGCATAGCTGTCGATGTTCGAGGTTGTTGTCAAAAGCAGGAAGCCGCAGGCCATCAATCCCATTGCGACGGTCACCGGCCATTGAAAACTGTATGGCGCAAGCAGGCGCGGAGCGGTGACGGAAATGACAAACATGCTCAGGCTTAGCGGCAGTATCGCGACGCCTGCCTCAACCGGTGAATAGCCGAACGCGTCCGGGGATTGGACGAACACGTTGAAATAGATAAAGAAACAAAACAACGCAAATCCCACAAAGAACATCCCCGTTGCCGCCATAAGGTAGCGCGGGTGCCGGAAATATCGGAACTCGACCAGCGGATCGTCGCTGCGCCGCGAGGTATAAACCAGACCGACAGCCGCCAAAGCGGCGACCCCCAAAGGAACAATGGTCAGGGCATTGTCCCATCCGCGTGCTTCACCGTTGCTGAGTGCGAATGACAATGGACCCAGAAGCAAGACAATGGCTATCGCCCCTGCGGTATCGAATTTCGCACCCCGAAGGCGCGTATCCGGGACATAGTTCTTCCTGCTGACCTGCAGGCCGATCACAAACGCAATGGCAAGCAATACAAGGTCCGTGGCGAATACCCCGCGCCAGCTCAGGAAGTTGGCAAAACTTCCTCCGACTATGGGCCCGACGCCTATCGCAAGGCCCACAATTGCGCCCCACACACCGGTCACGCTGGCCCGTTCTTCCTCGGGCGTTGCGGCGGTCAGCAGGGACAATGAGGTGCCGAACAGGGCCGCCGCCCCCGCCCCCTGCGCGCCACGCCCAATCAGCAGCATCGCCGCGTTCTGTGAAAACAACACAGAAGCAGAGCCGCAGGCAAACACGATCATGCCAAAGAAAAAGACACCCATCTTGCCCGTGATGTCCCCAAGCCGGCTTACAATCGTCACAAGGGTCGCGCTGGCCACCGTATAGATCGCCATCACCCATTGCAGGCCCGAAGGCGTCAGATCGAACTCGGCCTTCAGATATGGAAGGATGGTCGCAACAGCGGTTGTGTTGAAGCCGACGACCATCATGCAAATGGCCGTCATTGCAAGAACAACGCGTGAACCGCCTGAACTTTCCGCAGCAGTGTCCGGCATGCCAATGCCCCTTTCACCTGCCTTGAAGATGAACCGAAGAGGACCCCTGCAAAACCTGCAAGACCGTTCGGTGTAAATCTGTTTGGTATTTAACCAAATTTTCCGTCCCCCGCATAGTTTTCCCGATCCGGCCCAACCGGCGCCACCGCGAAAGGACCCATTGGGCGGGCGATCCGTGCGTGTATGAATCAGGCAAAAGGCGCGATTGATTCCAGTGCGGATCGTTGCAGGCAGCGGTTGTTCAAGATGTTCGGGACTAGGCGCCGACACGGCGATATCGCTGCCAAGACCGTGATCGGATAGCCGATCAAGGCAGATCACCAGACTGGTGCCTTCCCGTAACCCGCGCACTGCGCTGTGTTTTCCAAAATAGAGTCCGATAATGCCCAAAAGCGCCGCTTGAGGTTCTTTTCATCGCAGGCGACACAACATATAGTGGGTGCCAACAACGTGTAGTCAAACACGGCAAGACTTGGGAATACAAGCATGGCACATATCATTGTGGTCGGTAACGAAAAAGGCGGCGCTGGAAAATCGACCGTGTCGATGCATGTGGCAACCGCATTGGCCCGACTGGGGCACAAGGTCAGCACGCTGGATCTGGACCTGCGGCAGCGCAGCCTTGGACGGTATTTCGAGAACCGGAACAACTTTCTGAAAAGCGCGGGCCTGACGCTGCCCGGCCCCCGCCATCACGACCTGCCCGAGATCGATGCCAGCACGCTGAAGCCGGGCGAGAATATCTATGACCACCGCCTGTCTGCTGCCGTGTCGCAACTGGAAAGCGACAGTGACTTTATCCTGATCGACTGCCCCGGCTCTCATACCCGGCTGAGTCAGGTGGCCCATTCGCTGGCCGACACGCTGATCACCCCTTTGAACGACAGTTTCATCGATTTTGACCTGCTGGCGCGGATTGATTCAAAGGGTGAGAAAATCCTTGGCCCGTCCGTCTATTCCGAGATGGTCTGGAACGCCCGGCAATTGCGGGCGCAGGCCGGGCTGAAGCCCATCGACTGGGTCGTTGTGCGCAACCGCGTCGGTACCCAGCGCATGGTCAACAAGGAAAAGATGCAGCGCGCGATCGAAATGCTGTCGCAGCGCATCGGCTTCCGCGTCGCTTCGGGCTTTTCCGAACGGGTGATCTTTCGCGAACTGTTTCCGCGCGGCCTGACCCTGCTGGACCTCAAGGATATTGGCGTCAAACAGCTGAACATCTCGAACATCGCAGCGCGTCAGGAACTGCGCGACATGATGCGAGAGCTGAACCTGCCGGGTGTCGAGATCGACTTCTGATCAGCTGTATTGGAGGTAGGGACGCGGACGAAGCGGATATCTATCGTCAATGAATGTCGTTCTGGTGTGCGGGAACTCTTGGCACATCAATCGCCAAGGAACTGACCCATTTACATTCGTGGCCGTTACGAGCAGCGACGATCCGGTCTTCAACATGACTTGCCTCCCAAACAGCAACGCATTCCAATCCAAGGCACTCGCTCAGAAGCGCTGGCCGTTCCCAGCCTTGCTCCGCAAAGTCTGAATGATAAAGCGAAAGAGCCCCAGAAACATTGTCCTGCTTGAAACGGTAGTCTTCCTTCATCACATCACTTCGAGGCTCAACCCAGCCAACTTTCAGCCAAAAACCTCTGCTAATAACGTCACGGTAGACAAAGGACTTGAACAATATCGGTAGGTGAATCAGATCTTTGATTGCCGGGCGCTCTGAGAAATATCCTTCAAAAACCGCGACGAAATACTCTTCCCCAAGTTGCCCATATGCCCAACAGTTTTCAGCTATTGGAATCTCAACTAAAGCCCCAGCTTGCCAGCGCTGCCGTTTTGTAGCTTGGCCTCTTTGTGCTCGTAGAAAGTTATTCGTGCCCATGCTTCGTGCATCGCACGCTCAGCACCTATTCTCAATGTCAAAGAAGGCCTCAAACCAGCCCTTCGTTCAAATCCTCGCTGCCCTCGAACATCCGCTCCAACCCGCCGTTCTTGTCCGGTAGAACAAAGGTGCTCCCTCAGGACTTTCAGTTTCGGAACCGCTGAACGGGGCGGCCTCGGTTTCACCCGGTAACTGATGGCCCGCCGGGACTGTATACTGTGAACAGCTCTTTGGGTTCGTTCACCCCGCGCAGCATGTAGCGCCCGACCGAGATGAGGTCTTGCGCGCAGGGGCGTGCCGCGACCGCGACGTCGTCCGAGATCAGGATTCGCTGACCCAGCGACCGGTGCATTCCCGCGATGCGGGCGGCCTGATTGACGGCGGGGCCGATCACTGTGAAATCCAGCCGTGTTTCGGACCCGATATTGCCATACAGGATTTCGCCGGAATGCAGGGCCAGCGTGAAATTCGCAACCGGCAGCCCCTTTGCCTGACGTCTGGCGTTCAATTCATCCATACGGGCTTGCAGCAAGGGCACCGCGCTGAGCGCGGCACGGGCGTCCTCGTCGATTTCGCCGACATCGAACATGGCCATCAGCCCATCGCCCATGAATTTCAGGATATTCCCACCCTTGTCGTGCACAACGCCCACGGCCACGGCCAGGTAATCATTGAGCATGTCGATGATCTCGTGACCCGGCAGGTCTTCTGACAGGTTGGTGAACCCTTCCAGATCGAAATTCCAGATCACCGCATCGATCTGCTGCAATGATCCGCGACGAATCTCACCCGACAGGACGCGGCGCCCGGCATCACGACCCAGATAGACCCGCATCAGGTCTTCGGTCAGGTTCTGGTTCTTGGCGGATTTAAGCGCCAGCCCCAGATGCGGCAATACCGCATGAATGTGCCTGAGGTCGCTGTCATCAAACCCGGACGGCGCGTCGCTGGCCCAGGACATCAGGACGCCATCACTGACTTTTTTGGTACCGTCGGGGCGCATCTTCCCTGACCCCTCATACGAGATGCCGGTGGCATAATAATCGGTCGCCCCAACCTCTCTCAGGTCGTTCAACAACGGGAATCGGCTGGGTTCATTATGGTCGACCAGTTTGACCCGGATTTCATCCAGATCCTCGTTCAGCAGCGCATAGAGCGGGCTTTGTTGCCACATTTCGCTGGGCGTATCCGTGTTTTCAAACTTCTCGGATTCACCGCCGGTGCTTTTGTACCAGCTATATCCGGTTCCGCCATAAACCGGGTGCAAGGTCGACTGCGCCGCATGAAACCGCATTAGCGGAATCCCCATATCGACCAGGCTGGTGCAGAAGCCTTCCAGCAACTCTTCCTGCCCGGCACCCTCAAGCCCCTTTTGGACCAACCAGTCAATCAGGGTGTGTGTGGATACCTTGGCAGGTTCAAATGACGTCATTTCAAATTCCGTATCAAGCATGACACACATCTGGGGGCGGCAGGCGCCAATTACCAGTGGTCAATCCACGCCAGCCAACCGTCGCAACATCTGGCGCAGCAAGGCGGCCTCTTTTTCGCTGAACAGGTCCGACAGCCTGGCGTCATAGCTTGCAGCCACCCCGTACAAGTCGCGATACACAGCTTGCCCGGCGGGTGTCAGTGTCAGCCATTCCGCCCGACGATCAGATTCGTCCCGTGTGCGTTTCAGGTACCGGCGCTCCTCGAGCTTGGCAACTGCACGGCTGATCTTGGTCTTGTGCATTCTGGCCCGTTCACCAATTTCCTTGGCGGTCATTTCGCCAAACAGCCCCAGATGGAACAGCACCCGCCATTCGGTTCTGAGCATTCCGTACCGCCCCTTGTAGACAGCCTGAAATTCCAACGAGGCGCGCTCGGCCGCCTGGTTCAGCAGGAACGGCAGAAAATTCTGCAGGAAAAAGTCATCATTTTTTTCAGATTCGTCATGTGTCATGCTTGTTAGTTACAAAATCAACTATTAACCGACAAGCAGCAAACGGAGGAATACGTAATGAACCGTCCGACGGATCCGCATTCATTGACGCAAGCAGCAACGCCTGTTGGTACCCATGCCGGTTACATGCCCGGCTTTGGCAACGACTTTGAAACCGAGGCGCTGCCCGATGCGCTGCCGCAGGGGATGAACAGCCCGCAAAGGTGCAACTACGGGCTCTACGGTGAACAGCTGAGCGGCACGGCCTTTACCGCCAACCCGCCTGAACGCACCTGGTGCTATCGTATTCGCCCGTCGGTAAAGCATTCGCACCGTTACGAAAAAATCTACTTGCCCTATTGGAAATCGGCCCCCTGCATCGACCCGGATGTGATCAGCCTGGGCCAGTATCGTTGGGATCCGGTGCCGCATTCCGACGAAGGTCTGAACTGGATGACCGGGATGCGGACCATGACGACGGCGGGGGACGTGAACACCCAGGTTGGCATGGCCTGCCATATCTATCTGGTCACCGAATCCATGGTCGACGACTATTTCTTCTCGGCCGATTCCGAGTTGCTGGTGGTGCCACAGGAAGGACGCCTGCGCTTTGCGACTGAACTGGGAATCATTGACCTTGAGCCCAAGGAAATCGCGATCATCCCGCGTGGACTGCTCTACCGGGTTGAAGTTCTGGAAGGCCCGGCACGCGGCTTTGTCTGCGAGAATTACGGCCAGAAGTTTGAACTGCCGGGTCGCGGTCCGATCGGGGCCAACTGCATGGCCAACCCGCGCGATTTCAAAGCTCCGGTCGCCGCCTATGAGGATCGTGAAACCCCGTCGACCGTGACGATCAAATGGTGTGGCCAGTTTCATACCACGAAAATAGGACACAGCCCGTTGGATGTGGTGGCATGGCACGGCAATTATGCACCCTACAAATACGATCTGCGCAACTATTGCCCGGTTGGCGCGATCCTGTTTGACCATCCCGACCCGTCGATCTTTACCGTTCTGACGGCACCCTCTGGCCAGCCCGGCACCGCAAATATCGACTTTGTCCTGTTCCGCGAACGCTGGATGGTGATGGAGGATACGTTCCGCCCGCCCTGGTATCACAAGAACATCATGTCGGAACTGATGGGCAACATCTACGGCCAATACGATGCGAAACCGCAGGGCTTCATTCCCGGTGGCACCAGCCTGCACAACATGATGATTCCGCATGGTCCCGACAGGGAAGCGTTTGACAAGGCATCCTATTCCAATCTGGGGCCGGAAAAGCTGGACCAGACGATGTCGTTCATGTTCGAAACCCGGTTCCCCCAGCACCTGACGCCGTTTGCCGCCAATGAGGCACCGTTGCAGGACGACTATATCGACTGCTGGACATCGCTTGAGAAGAAGTTCGACGGCACACCAGGCAAGAAATGACCCTCAGACTGGGTTACCCAGACGGCACTCGTCCTGATGGCGAGGAACATTCCCATTCCGGTTGCAGACGTACTGCCGCCGCAACCGGAAAACAAAGGCGGGGCCTTGGCAGCCAACCTGCTGCAACCGCGCCCGCTCTGGGCTTTGGCGCCTGTCTATTCGGGGTTATGATCGTTTCGAACCACGTACCAAATACAACAATATAGGGGCAAAATATGCCTTTGATGAAATCCTGGGTGGCCTCGGCCAACGACGCGGCGCATCCGTTTCCACTGAATAACCTGCCTTACGGTGTTTTCTCGACCGAAGGAGATGATCCGCGCTGCGGCGTGGCCATTGGCGACATGATCCTCGACATGGCCGCGGCCGAGGCCGAGGGTCTTGTCGCGCTGAACGACTATCCGCTGTTCGACGTGCCCTATTGGAACGATCTGATGGAAGAAGGCCCCGCCGTCTGGGCCGCCCTGCGCGAGCGGCTGACCGCGCTTCTGTCCAAAGGGTCGAAAGAGCAGGAGACTGTTGAACCGCTGCTGGTGCCGATGGCCAAAGCCACGCTGCATATGCCGCTGGTTGTCAGCGAATACACAGACTTTTACGCCGGCAAGCAACACGCCCAGAACATGGGCGCCATCCTGCGCGGCTCGCCCGATCTGCCGGCAAACTGGCTGCATATCCCGATCGGGTACAATGGACGAGCCTCCTCGGTCGTGGTGTCGGGCACGCCGATCCACCGCCCCAATGGCCAGACCAAGGCCCCCGATGCCGAGATGCCGTCCTTTGGCCCCTCGAAACGGCTCGATATCGAGCTGGAGATGGGCGCCATCGTCGGCACCGGGTCGGAGTTCGGCCAGCCGATCACGGTGGACGAGGCCGATGCGATGATCTTTGGCTATGTGCTGCTGAACGACTGGTCGGCGCGCGATATCCAGGGCTGGGAGTATCAACCGCTGGGGCCGTTCCAGGGCAAGGCATTCGGCACCTCGATCTCTCCGTGGATCGTGACGGCTGCCGCGTTGGAGCCGTTCCGCGCGCCCACCCCCCCGCGTGAGAAAGAGCTTTTGCCCTATCTCAAGGGCAGCAAGGACGGGCTATACGACATCGAGCTTGAGGTTCTGATGCAGCCCGAAGGCGCCGACCGCGCCTCGGTCATCGCCAGGACCAACTATAACCGCATGTATTATTCGGCGGCTGAGCAGCTGTGCCATCACGCCATTGGCGGCTGCGCGATGAACCCGGGCGATCTGTTGGGCTCGGGCACCATCTCGGGGCCGGAACGCAGCGAATTCGGCTCGCTTATGGAACTCAGCTGGGCCGGGCGCGAGCCATTTACGCTTGAGACCGGCGAGACCCGCAGCTTTATCGAAGACGGCGACACAATGACCCTGACCGGCGCTGCCAGGGGCGATGGCTATACCATTGGCTTTGGCGATTGCACCGGCACCGTTCTGCCTGCACTCAATTCCCCATTCGGGCGATGACGCACTGAGCTTCATCTTTTTCCAAATACTCCCGCCGGAGGCATCCAACCTCTGCCTTCCGCGCAACCGCAAAAGGACAAAACCAAGATGGCCAAAGCATTCGCGTCCCAGGGGGACATGTCGGAAAAGAAAATCTCGTTCACTGAAGTGGGCGAAGGGCTTTATGCTTTCACCGCCGAGGGTGACCCGAACTCGGGCGTGATCATTGGCGATGACAGCGTGATGATCGTCGAGGCACAGGCGACCCCGCGCCTGGCCAACAAGGTGATCGAATGCGTGCGGTCTGTGACCGACAAGCCGATCACCCATGTGGCGCTGACCCATTACCACGCAGTGCGGGTTTTGGGTGCCAGCGCTTTTGGCGCGCAACAGATCCTGATGTCCGACATGGCCCGCGCCATGGTGGTGGAACGCGGTCAGGAAGACTGGGACAGCGAATTCCAGCGCTTCCCGCGCCTGTTCGAAGGGCATGAAAGCATCCCCGGCCTGACCTGGCCCACCACCACATTCAGCGACACGATGACCGTTTATCTGGGCAATCGCCGGATCGACCTGATGCATCTGGGGCGCGCCCATACCGCCGGCGATATCGTCATCCACGTGCCAGACCAGAACGTGATGTTCACCGGCGACATCGTCGAATATCACTCGGCCTGCTATTGCGGTGACGGGCATTTCAACGACTGGGGCGACACGCTGGACGAGATCAAGTGGTTCGATGTCGACGCCATCGCACCGGGACGCGGCGATGCGCTGGTTGGCAAGGACATGGTCAATGCCGCCATCGAAAACACTCGCGATTTCGTCGAAAGCACCTACCGCCCGGCGGCCAGGGTTGCGGCGCGCGGTGGCAGCCTGAAAGAGGCATGGGATGCAGTCCGCGCCGAATGTGACCCGAAATTCGCCAATTACGCGATCTACGAACACTGCCTGCCGTTCAACGTCGCCCGCGCCTACGACGAAGCCCGTGGTATCGACACGCCTCGCATCTGGACCGCCCAGCGCGATCTTGAGATGTGGGAGGCCCTGCAGGGGTAAGGAAAAACGACCCAGTTTGATCCAGATCGTTTTAGGCGGCGGGATTCAATGAAACCATATGCCAAAGGCTTCGGCACATGTTGCCGGAGCACAGGACATGCAGCACTTTGGCCCATCTGCTTGGGGGGAAGCCCATGAACAAGATCTTTGAAACTCCGCTTTACGGCTATGAACGCAGTCCGGATCAGGACAGCCCGACGCCAGTTCGGCGCAAGGTTATCGTGATCGGCGCGGGCCCGGTTGGTCTGGCCGCGGCGATTGATCTGGCGCAGCAAGGGGTCGACGTCGTGGTTCTGGACGAGAATGACAAGGTCAGTTTCGGCAGCCGCGCCATCTGTTTCTCGCAACGCACGCTGGAAATTGCCGACCGGCTGGGATGCGGGGGCCGACTGGTCGACAAGGGCGTCCTGTGGGACCGGGGCAAGGTCTTCTTCGATGATCGGCAGGTCTATGACTTCAACCTGCAACCGGATGAAGGTTATGCCAACCCTGCCTTCATCAACCTTCAGCAATACCATTTTGAGAACTATTTCGTTGAACGGGTCCGCGAGTTGCAGGCAGAAGGCGCACCGATTGAGATACGCGGGCGCAACAAGGTCGAGGCGATTGGCACGCATGACGATCACGTGCGGCTGGAGGTCGAGACACCAGAAGGACCTTACACAATCGAAGCCGAATGGCTGATTGCCTGTGATGGCGCGACATCCCCTGCCCGGCGGATGTTGGGCATTGATTTCGAAGGACGGATATTTGAAGACAACTTCCTGATTGCAGACGTGATCATGGATGCGGATTTTCCGTCTGAACGCTGGTTCTGGTTCGATCCGCCGTTCAATCGCGGGCAATCCGCGTTGTTGCACAAACAGCCCGACAATGTGTGGCGCATCGACTTGCAGCTGGGTTGGGATATCGACAAGGAACGCGAAAAGCGCCCCGAGAACGTGATCCCCCGCCTCAAGGCGATGCTGGGCGATGATGTCGAGTTTCAGCTTGAATGGGTCTCGATCTATACGTTCCAGTGCCGTCGCATGGAAAGCTTCCGCAAGGGGCGTGTTCTGTTTGCGGGTGACAGCGCGCATCAGGTCAGCCCCTTTGGCGCGCGCGGGGCCAATTCCGGCCTTCAGGACACCGACAACCTGTGCTGGAAACTGAAGCTGGTTCTGGATGGGAAAGCGCCTGAAACTCTGCTGGACAGCTACAACACCGAACGCGTGTACGGGGCCGACGAGAACATCCTGAATTCCAGCCGCTCGACCGATTTCATCACCCCAAAATCCGAAATGTCGCGGATCCTGCGCGATGCGGTTCTGGACCTGAGCGAACATTATGATTTCGCGCGCCCGCTGGTGAATTCGGGCCGCCTGAGCCAGCCCTGCACCTATGACGGATCCTCGCTGAATTCCGCGGACGCGCTGAACGGCCCGGCCGGAACGCGCCCGGGTTCGGCCTGTCCCGACGCTCCGCTTGGTGACGAGTTTCTGCTGCCCAAGCTTGCAGGCAAGTTCACGCTTTTGACCATTGATGCAGACGCCCCTGATACCCTGGAAGAAGATGGGATCGAGGTCACGCGACTGGCGCTGTCGGTCAAGGATGATATGACGCTGGCCCTCAAACGCCGCTATCTGGGTGACGCGACCAGCGCGGTCTACCTGATCCGCCCGGACCAGCATGTGGCGGCCCGGCGTGACAGTTACGAAGAAAACACCTTCCGGCACGCGATCCGCAGAGCCTGCGGTAAGGAGTAAGCCCCATGTCAGACCTGATCCTAACCCCGAACATCAAAAACGCCGATGACTTCTATGCCGAACTTCTGGCCGCGCATGAAGGCCTGGAAAAAGCAGACAGCGACGCGCTGAATGCGCGGCTGGTGCTGGTGCTGGCCAACCACATCGGTGACAGTACGGTTCTGACGGACGCCCTTCGCGCTGCCGCTTTGACTGACAGTTGACAGGCCCGGGCGTGAGCGACGTCGTCCTTTATGACTATTGGCGGTCCTCGGCCAGTTACCGGGTGCGGATCGCCCTGAATCTGGCCGGGATCGCGTATCGCCCGGTTGTTGTCGATCTGGTGGGCGGCGCACAAAAGGGCGATGAACATATCGCGCGAAACCCACAGGGCTTTGTGCCGGTTCTGGATATTGACGGGCTACGGCTGACGCAATCGCTTGCCATCCTCGACTATCTGGACCGGACCCGGCAGTTGAACCTTCTGCCTGATGATCCGGCGGAACGCGCGCGTGTTCAGGCGCTGGCTTATGCGATTGCGGTCGACATCCATCCGGTCTGCAACCTTTCCGTTGCGCGCTATGCCACCACCCTGAGCCATAACGCCCCCGACATGCCCGGCGACTGGATGCTGCATTTCATCAAACCCGGGTTGCAGGCGTTCGAAACCATGTTGGGGGATTTCGAACAGACCCCCTATTGTGTTGGGTCAAAGCCCGGTCTCGCCGACCTCTGCCTGATCCCGCAGATTTATAACGCACGCCGGTGGCAGGTTGATCTGTCGGATATGCCCCGCCTGCTGCGGGTTGAAGAGGCCTGCGCCGATCACCCCGCCTTTGTCGCGGCGCATCCCGACGCACATGCGCCGCACTAAACCTGCACAGACCCTGTTTGCATGTGCAGCTAGGTTTTTATCGTTTTGAGCCTTAGCTTTGAGCCAACAAAGCAGATGAGGTTTCTATGCCCGAGATCACCGGCTATCACGCCCATATCTATTTCGATGCCTACACGCAGGACACCGCGCAGCAGGTCTGTGAAGAGGCGGCCCGCCTGTTCCCTGTTCAAATGGGCCGGATGCACGCCCGAAACGTCGGCCCCCATCCTCGCTGGAGCTGCCAGCTGGGCTTTGCCGCTGGGGCGTTCGATCAGGTCATCCCATGGCTGATGCTGAACCGGCAGGGTCTGACGGTCTTCACGCACCCGGAAACCGGTGAACATCTGGAGGATCACTGCGACCGCGCGATCTGGATGGGTGAGATGCTGGCGTTGGACCTGTCGATATTCGACAACCTTTAACCCAGCGCCCGTGCCTGATCCCGCAGAACGAATTTCTGCACCTTGCCGGTTGATGTCTTGGGCAGGGTGCCGAACACCACCGTTTTGGGTGCCTTGAAATGGGCCATCCGGTCGCGACAGAAGGCGATAAGCTCTGCCTCGGTTGCTGCTGCGCCGGGTTTCAACTCGACAAAGGCGCAGGGCGTTTCGCCCCATTTCTCATCGGGACGGGCCACCACGGCAGCCTCCATCACCGCCGGATGCTTGTAGAGGATGCCTTCGACCTCAACAGATGAGATATTTTCGCCGCCCGAGATGATGATGTCCTTTGAACGGTCCTTGAGCGCGATATAGCCATCGGGGTGCATGACACCCAGATCACCGGACGCGAACCAGCCACCGTGAAAGGCCTTGTCGGTAGCGTCGGGATTCTTGAGGTATCCTTTCATCACCACGTTGCCCTGCATGAATATCTCACCCATGGTTTCGCCATCAGCCGGAACCGGTTCCAGCGTTTCCGGGTCGGCCACCATCAGTCCGGACAACGCTGTATAGCGCACCCCTTGCCGCACCTTGAGGGCCGCGCGGTCTTCAGGCCCTTTGCTGTTCCATTCGTCTTTCCATGCGCAGACAACCGAAGGCCCATAGGTTTCGGTCAGGCCATAGACATGCGTGACCTCGACACCCATCGCCTCCATCGCTTCGATCACGGCCGCAGGCGGCGGGGCACCTGCCGTCATCACCTTGATCTGGTGGTCAAAGTCCTTCAACTTATCCGGAGCGTGGGCCAGCATGTTCAGAACGATCGGCGCACCGCAGAAATGGGTCACTTTCTCGTCCCGGAAAGCAGCATAGATCGGTTCGGCCCGCACCGCGCGCAAGCAAACGGAAACACCTGCATTGGCTGCCATGGCCCACGGGAAGCACCAGCCATTGCAGTGGAACATCGGCAGGGTCCAAAGATAGACCGAATGCTTGGGCATATCCCAGTCCAGCAAATCCGACTGTGCGTTCAGGGTCGCGCCGCGATGGTGGTAAACCACGCCCTTGGGGTTGCCCGTGGTGCCCGAGGTATAATTCAATGTGATCGCGTCCCATTCGTCCGCTGGCAGTGACCAGTCAAACGCGGGGTCGCCTTCGGCCAGCAGGGCATCATAGGTCAGGCGGCCCAGCTTTTCACCGCCGTCGAAGGTGGGGTCTTCGATATCGATGACCAGAATGTCATGATCGACCTGTTGCAGCGCATCTTTCACCACATCCGAAAACTCGGGGTCGACCAGCAGCGCCTTGGCTTCGGCATGGTTCAGGATGAATGCGACAATCGGCGCATCCAGCCGCGTGTTGATTGCGTTCAGAACAGCGCCCGTCATGGGCACGCCAAAATGCGCCTCGTACATTTCCGGGATGTTGGCCGCGATTATCGAAACGGTATCGCCCCGTCCAATCCCACGCGCTGTCAACGCACTCGCCAGACGCCGGCAACGGGCATAGGTTTCAGCCCAGGAATACCGGCGATCCCCATAAACCACGGATGGGTAATCCGGGTAGACCTGCGCCGTCCGTTCAATGAACGTAAGGGGCGACAGAGGTGTGTAATTTGCCCGGCATTTGTCCAAATGACGCTCGTAGATATGTGTCGCTGCCATCCGCTGTCCTCCCGAAACGCAGTTTGGGCGAATTGAGCACAAAGTTAGCGTTCTGACAAACCCGTAGAAATACGGCGGCAAAACCGACTGGCAATACGGGATGATACGATCTGGCCCTATCTACAGCAGGGCTTTCGCGGTGATCTGAAGCATCTTAAACACATGCTGGGATGTGGTATTCCCATATCCCGCGCACCGCTTCCTCACTGAAAGGACATGTCATGGACGGCACGTTCAACGAAAACGATCTTTCCCGCGTAGTCGAGGCTGACCGCGCCCATATCTGGCACCATCTGATCCAGCATAAACCCTTTGAAACCAATGACCCTCGCATCATTGTCGAGGGCAAGGGCATGCGTGTCTGGGACCAGAAAGGCAAAGAGCATCTGGATGCGGTTTCTGGCGGCGTCTGGACCGTCAATGTCGGCTATGGCCGCGAATCGATCTGCAAGGCGGTTTACGATCAGCTGATGAAGCTGTGCTATTTCGCCAATTCGGCCGGTTCGATCCCGGGTGCGCTGTTTGCCGAGCAACTGATCGACAAGATGCCGGGCATGAGCCGCGTCTATTACACCAATTCAGGTTCCGAAGCGAACGAGAAGGCGTTCAAGATGGTGCGCCAGATCGCGCACAAGAAATATGGCGGCAAGAAAACCAAGATCCTGTACCGCGACCGGGACTATCACGGCTCGACGCTGGCGACCATGTCGGCAGGCGGTCAGGACGAGCGCACAGCGCAATACGGCCCCTTCGCACCTGATTTCGTGCGCGTGCCGCATTGCATGGAATACCGCAAGCACGAGCTGGATGGTGCACCCAAAGAGAATTTTGGCGAATGGGCCGCAGATCAGATTGAAGCCGTCATCCTGCGTGAAGGCCCCGACACCGTTGGCGCCCTGTGCCTTGAGCCGGTAACAGCGGGCGGCGGTGTGATCGAAGCGCCTGAAGGATACTGGCAGCGCGTGCAGGAGATCTGCAAGAAATACGACGTGCTGCTGCATATCGACGAGGTTGTCTGTGGCGTGGGCCGCACCGGCACGTGGTTCGGGTACCAGCAATACGGTATCAAGCCCGATTTCGTGACCATGGCCAAGGGCGTTGCGTCAGGCTATGCCGCGATTGCCTGCATGGTCACCACCGAGGAAGTCTTTGACATGTTCAAAGACGATGCCGCGGACCCGATGAACTATTTCCGCGATATCTCGACCTTTGGTGGGTGCACCGCTGGTCCGGCAGCGGCCATCGAGAACATGCGCATCATTCAGGATGAAAACCTGTTGCAGAACTGCACGGATATGGGCGCGCGTATGACGAACAACCTTCTGGCGCTGATGGACAAGCACAAGGTCATCGGCGATGTGCGCGGCAAGGGCTTGTTCCTGGGGGCCGAACTGGTTGTGGATCGCGGCACCAAAGAGCCGGTGGACGAGAAACTGGCGCAGGCCGTTACTGCCGACTGTATGGCACAGGGCGTGATCATCGGCGTCACCAACCGCTCGATCCCCGGTCGCAACAACACGCTGTGCTTCTCGCCTGCGCTGATTGCTACGGCCGATGACATCGACCAGATCACCGACGCGGTTGACGGCGCGCTGGGGCGTGTGTTCGGGTAAGATCACCGATATCCCTAAAAAAAGAAACCGGCGCGTGTTGCGCCGGTTTTTTTGTCGGGATGCTGGTCGTGAATGTGTACGTTCAGCCGTGATTATTCGGCCGCAACACCAACCTTTTCACCGGTTGCGATCAGGCTGTCCGGAAGAACGAAAGCAACCAGAACAAAGACGGCACCCAGTGCGATACCGAGAATATCGCCGGACATTAACAAAACACCCTCGTAAGCGGATCCCGGAACTGTACCCAGGGTGACTTTGCCGCCAGCAATTCCATCGAGCAGACCCGTGGCCTTCCAGGCCGGATATGTCGCCATATAGGCCGCAGCACCCAACAAACCACCGACGATGAAGAACAAGGCGTCACGGCGACCGGACGCAGCGGCGCAGACCCCTGTTCCCGGACAGTAGCCCGATGCAGCCCAGCCCGCACCCAGTAACAATCCGCCAATGAAGACACCGACATAGGCCGATTTCACCGACATATGGCCGGCATCCACAAACCCCAGCATCTGCCCGCCGAACATGAGGATCGAACCGGTTCCGATTGCCAGAAGGATCGTTTTCATCAGCTGGAGTCGACGCAGTGTCAGCATGCCCACAATCCAATTTGGATTCGCTGCGCCAATCCGGTCAAGTACGGCTCCGAAAGCGGCGCCAATGATGATCGCAAGAATGATTTCCATCGCCTTATCCTTTCCGGTAGATCAGCATTGCCGTAGGAATTGCCGCTGCAAATGCCCCGGCTGCAAAGATATAGCCTGACAGGGCTGTCTGCATCATACCGGACATCATGTGACCGGATGTGCACCCACCCGCCAACCTGGCCCCATAGAGGACGACAAAGCCGCCCAATAGCGCAACCAGGTTTCGAGCCCAGGGCGTATCGCCGTAGTTTTCGCGCCAGATCATGGGCAGCTTGCCCTCTCCGCGTTCCAGACCACCGCGCGCCTTGACCGACAAGAACGCCCCCGCGGCCATAGCCAAAACGAAGACAAAGCTGTAATTCAACGGATTGGATACGTACTTGGCGTATTTGCCATTGGATTTCGCCATGTATGCGTTGGATGAACTGTAACCGTCATCCGTCTGCGTCACGAATTCCGAATTGACGGTGTCCGCGATAATTCCGTCAAGGATGACGAATTGGGTCGAAACACCGATCGGCTTCACCAGAAGAACTGCCCCGAAGAACACGAGCCCTAGCAGAACACCTCCAACTTTCCAGTTTAGTGTCATGATTTCACCCTTTTCATTTATATTCATAAAATCATATATAATATGATCCGAGGGCTGTTACATGATCTAGATCAAACCGGTCATGCCTGAAACTGGTTGGCGTCATCCCAATGCAGAAGGGATGGATGCCCTGATCCAAGAAGCGCTTGGAATGCACCGCATGTTGCAACAAAAAAGACCGCCCCAAAGGGACGGCCTTTCTTTCACTGTCTCTTTTCAGAGGTTCAGGCAGCCAGAGCAGCCTGAGCTTTGGCGACGATCGCGCCGAACGCTTCCGGTTCGTGCACGGCCAGGTCGGCCAGAACTTTGCGGTCCACTTCGATACCGGCCAGGTTCAGACCGTTGATGAAGCGGGAATATGTCAGAGCCTCGTCATGGCTGCGCACAGCAGCGTTGATCCGCTGGATCCACAGCGCGCGGAAGTTGCGCTTGCGGTTCTTGCGGTCACGGGTCGCGTACTGGTTGGCCTTGTCGACGGCCTGAGTTGCGACTTTGAAGTTGCTCTTGCGACGACCATAATAGCCTTTTGCGGCCTTGATGATCTTCTTGTGACGGGCGTGAGTTACGGTTCCACCTTTAACGCGGGACATCTCTTACATCTCCTCTTAGCGGTCGTAGGGCATGTAGCCCTTGACGATCTTTGCGTCGGGGGCGGACAGGGTGGTGTTGCCACGGGCGTCGCGGATGAATTTCTTGGTCCGCTTGATCATGCCGTGCCGTTTGCCGGCCTGGCCAGCAAGGACCTTACCGGTCGCAGTCACCTTGAAGCGCTTCTTGGCGCTTGATTTGGTCTTCATCTTAGGCATTTCCGTCTCCTTTTTCGGGTTCGGTTTCAGACGCGACTCGGCATGCCATCTCGGCCGGTCACGCGATCAGATGCGCCGTTTACGCAAGTTCGGTCATACTGGCAAGGGGGTTTGGACCAGAATCTGTGCTTTTTGCAGCCTGGTCAGGCACCGGGGCGACACAAGCCGCCCCGGTGATTGGATTTAGTGTTCGAATTTGCGGATTTCACCGCTCTTCAGCCTTGCGGAGTAGGACGCCAGTTCCTGCCGCACCACTTTCATCAGGAAGTAGAGAGCAAAGACGTTCACAACCGCCATCGCAAAGATCGCCGCATCCGAGAAGTCGATAACGGGGCCGAGGTTGGCCGCAGCGCCGATCACCACGAAGACACAGAAGATGACCTTGAAGATCAGCTCTTTTGTGTGTCCTTCTCCGAACAGGTAGGTCCAGGCCTTGAGGCCATAGTAGGACCAGCTGATCATGGTCGAGAAGGCAAACAGGATCACCGCAATCGCAAGGATGTACGGGAACCAGCTGAACGCGCTGCCAAACGCGGCAGAAGTCAGGCTGACACCGGAATTTCCATCCACTGTTGCGATGGCGGAACCCGCTTCGTTCAGCATGTAGTTGCCGGTTTCAGGATCGATGATCAGCTGTTGCGTGATGATGATCACCAGCGCCGTCATGGTACAGATCACGACGGTATCGATGAAGGGTTCAAGCAGCGATACAAAACCCTCGGTGATCGGCTCCTTGGTCCGAACCGCCGAGTGCGCGATAGCTGCAGAGCCCACGCCCGCCTCGTTCGAGAATGCCGCGCGCTTGAAGCCCTGGATCAGCGCGCCGACCATGCCCCCTGCAACGCCCAGCCCCGTGAAGGCACCGGCAAAGATCTGACCAAAGGCCCAGCCGATCATGTCCGCATTCATCGCGATGATGACCAGTGCAGTGGCAACATACAGCACACCCATGAACGGCACGACCTTTTCAGTCACCCGAGCGATGGATTTCAGACCGCCAACAATGACCATGAACACGACCGCAGCAAAAACAATACCGGTAATCCAGCCCGGATAGTCGCCAACGATACCTGCGATCTGCTGATGTGCCTGGTTGGCCTGGAACATGTTCCCGCCGCCCAACGCGCCCAGAATACAGAAGATCGAGAACAGCACCGCCAGGATCTTGCCACCGGGCAGACCCAGCTCGTCAAAGCCCTTGGACATGTAATACATCGGGCCACCTGAAACGGTGCCGTCTTCGTATTCGTTGCGGTATTTCACGCCCAGCGTACATTCGGTGAACTTTGATGCCATGCCCAGAAGGCCCGCAAGGATCATCCAGAATGTTGCACCCGGCCCACCGATGCCAATGGCAACGGCCACACCCGCGATATTCCCCAAGCCCACAGTTCCGGACAGCGCCGTGGCCAATGCCTGAAAGTGGCTGACCTCGCCCGCGTCGTTGGGATCGGAATAGTCACCTTTGACAAGGCTGATCGCGTGACCAAAGAACCGCAGCTGCACAAGCGCGAAATACAGTGTGAAAACCGATGCAGCAATCACCAGCCACATGACGATCCACGGAAAGCTGGTTCCGGGCAGCGGTGCAAAGATGAAGCTGACAAACGGTCCGGTCAGGTTTGCAAAGGCCTGATTGATTTTTTCATCCAGTCCCGGCGCCTCTTGTGCAAGGGCAGGGCTGGCGGCAATGGTGGCGGCCGTTACGGCGCCAAGTGTTTTTAGCGTTCTCATTTTAGCCCTCCCCTCAGTTCACGACCGTAACCGGAACGTCGGCATGCATTACCAGATATTGCGTCGAACTGCCGAACAGGCGTTTCTTGATCCCGTCCGCAGATGCCCGACCCACGACGATTTGCGAGCCTCCGTTTTCGACCGTGATGGCGTTCAGCGTTTCCGCAACATCGCCATGGCGCACAATGCCCTGCGCCTCGAATCCCGCAGCCCTGAGGGCCTCTACAGCAGGTGTCACGACACGCGACATTGCCAGGTCAACCTCTTCTTCGCGGCGCTTGTGGCGCTGGGCGTTTTCTTCAGGTGTCTGGAATGTGTAAGGTGACCATTCGATCACATAAGCGACCAGCAAATCGCACGTTCCGATCAGCTTTGCCAAATCCTTGGCAAAGGCAATCGCACGCTCGCCGGTTTCAGTCCCGTCGAGTCCTATGACAATCTTTGTTGTCATTTCGTTCCTCCGTTTTTGTTGTTAAGGCCGGGGCCCACGCCCCCGGCAGGGCGGCCGGAACTTGGAACTTTTCAACAAGACCGCCCTTTGGTAAGTATTAGGAAATTTCACTAGGAATTGGAGATTTTTTTGGGCCAATTTCAGTGTAATTTATCGTATTACGCCAAAAATACAGGGAATTTTACTGATTAGCAGAGATTTAGACAATATCGATCAACGCATCCTGCACGAGCTGGAGGCCAATGGCAGGCTCTCGATAGTTGAGTTGGCGGCGCGTGTGAACCTGACCAATACGCCCTGTTCCGAGCGTGTAAAACGACTTGAGAAGAATGGCTATATCAAAGGGTACAGAGCCGTTGTCGACAAAGAAAGAATGGGGCTGGCACTGCTGACCGTGGTGCAGGTATCCTTGGTCGCAACTGCGGAACAATCCCTTGTGAAATTCAATGAAGCCGTTCGGAGTGTTCAGGAAATCGAAAGCTGCCTGATGGTGGCGGGCTCGTTTGATTATCTTCTGACCGTTCGAACGCGCGATATTGCGCATTTCCGGCTGGTGCTGGGCGAGAAGATCAACAAGCTGCCGGGCATACACCAGACCAGCTCTTTTACAGTTATGGAGATTGTAAAAGAGCCGGTTGGCTGACACGACACTCGGGCCCGAGTGTCGGCCTTCGGTTATTCCGGATCCGTGCTGTAGATCAGCCGTTCATCACACGGGGCCACGCGCAGAATGTTAGTCGTGCCCGGTACGTTGAACGGGACACCGGCCGTAACCACGATCTGATCGGTTTCGGTTGCAAACCCCCCTGCCCGCGCCGCGCGGGCCGCGTTGACCACGGCGCTTTTGAACCGCTGGAGTTCTGGCGTCATGACGCAATTGCAACCCCAGCTCAGGCAAAGCCTTCGCGCAGTTCCCATCAGCGATGTCATCGCAATGATCGGAACACCGGGACGTTCACGGGCTGTCAATGAGGCGGTGGTTCCACTTTGCGTAAAGCAGCAGATGGCCTTGATATCGGTCTTTTCAGCAATCTCGCGGGCAGCCGCAACAATGGCATCGGCCACAGTGCTTCCTTTTGCCGTGCGGGACGCGGCGATAATCTGGGAATAGGTCGGGTCGGCCTCGACCTCGATGGCGACCTTATTCATGGTCTGCACAGCCTCAACCGGATAAGCACCTGCCGCCGATTCCGCGCTGAGCATAATGGCGTCCGTGCCCTCATAGATCGCGGTGGCCACATCCGACACTTCGGCGCGGGTGGGCATCGGGCTTTCGATCATGCTTTCCAGCATCTGGGTGGCGACAATGACCGGCTTGGCGGCACTACGGCACTTGCGGACCAGCCTCTTTTGAATGGGCGGCACCGCAGATACCGGCAGTTCCACACCCAGATCGCCCCGCGCCACCATAATCCCGTCCGACGCATCAAGGATGTCGTCGAACGCCTCGACCGCCGCCGGCTTTTCGATCTTCGACAGGATCGCAGCGCGTCCATCAGCCAGCGCCCTGGCCTCGAACACATCCTTGGCGCGTTGCACGAAACTCAGCGCCAGCCAGTCAACGCCCAACTGGCAGACAAACTCAAGATCACCACGGTCCTTCTCCGACAAGGCCGCAAGCGGCAGTACCACATCCGGGACGTTCACACCCTTGCGGTTCGAGATCGCACCGCCGACCTCAACTGTGCAATTGGCAAAGTCCTGACCACAATCTTGAACGATCAGACGGATCTTGCCATCATTGACCAGAAGGCGCGCGCCCGGTTCAAGGGCCGCGAAAATCTCGGGGTGCGGCAGGCACACGCGGGTGGTGTCGCCGGGAGCTGGATCAAGGTCCAGACGGAACGCCGCGCCCTCTTCCAGATCCTCCGCATCATTTGCAAAAACACCAACCCGCAGCTTGGGACCCTGAAGGTCAGCCAGAATGGCAATCGGGCTGTCCAGATCCTTTTCAACCTGCCGAATGATCTTGTGGCGTTCACGTATCTCGTCATGGCTGCCGTGGCTCATGTTCAGACGGAACACATCCGCCCCGGCCTCGTGCAGGGCGCGAATGGTGTCATAGTCACTGGACGCCGGTCCCAGCGTCGCCACGATTTTTACATTCCTCAGGCGTCGCATTGGTCTTGACCTCCTCATGCCGGTTCAGATTGCGCAGATCAGCTTTTGCAAAATGTTACCGCAAACACTGCTGTGGCGCTTATTGCGCAATTCCCTTTTTAAAGCAACTGCCCTACACCTGCGACAAACTAGATGACAGGCTTATGACTTACACCCCGTTTTTTGTTCACGGCGCGGATCGCCCGTCCCGATGGCTGATCACATGCGACCACGCAACCAACATCGTCCCCCCCGAGGTCAATGACGGAGACCTTGGCCTGCCGCGCGAGGATATGGAGCGCCATATCGCCTATGATGTCGGCGCGTATGAGGTATCAAAACATCTGGGCGAGATTCTGAACGCGCCAGTGATTGCCGCCAATTTCTCGCGCCTCGTAATTGACCCGAACCGAGGGGAAGATGACCCCACGTTGTTGATGAAACTGTATGACGGGTCGATCATTCCCGGCAACCGCCATGCCGATGCCGCCGAGCGCGAACACCGCCTGAACATGTGTTATCGCCCCTACCACACAGCGTTGTCCGAGATGGCAGCACTGCCACATGCGGTAATTGTTTCGATGCATTCCTTCACGCGTCAGCTGCGCGGACGTGATCCGCGTCCGTGGCACATTGGTGTGCTGCACACGCCGGACGAGCGGTTCTCGCGTCCTTTGATCGAACGGCTGCAACAGGAAGATGACCTGTGCGTTGGTGTTAATGAACCCTATACCGGCGTTTTGCCGGGTGATGCGATTGACAAGCACTGCACCGCTTTTGGCCGTCCCAATGCATTGATCGAGCTACGCAATGATCTGATCGCCGATCATGCCGGACAACGGCATTGGGCCGAGCGGCTGGCGGTACTCCTGCAAGAAGCGCTGGACGCCAGCGACCTTTGACCGCAAGGTTTTCAGGGACGTTCCACCCCTCACGCCATTGTGAGCAATGCCTCTGATCCCCATATAATGCGGGAAAGGGGATCGTCATGACACATGAGTTTCTGACAACGTTTTTCGGTTGGATGGCCACGCTTAATATCGCGGTTTTGCTGTTCACCACCGTCATGATTCTGCTTTTGCAGGACTGGATCGCTGGCATTCACGGCAGGATGTTTCAGATGGATCGCGCCGACGTGAAACGTGCCTATTTCAGATACCTTGCCAACTACAAGATCCTGACACTGATCTTTTGCATCGTGCCCTGGCTGGCCTTGAAACTGATGTAGGTAGCGCTGACCACAAGCGCCGTTGTTGTAACGACACGGCAGGATTGTTAGGTCAGACGCAACACACACTGCCTTCCGGAGCCACAAGATGGACAAGCAAACCGAAATCGAACTTCAGGCTGCCGCCTTTCGTCGGCTGCAAAAGCACCTGATGGAAGACCGTACCGATGTGCAGAATATCGACATGATGAACCTTGCTGGATTCTGCCGAAACTGCCTGTCGCGCTGGTATCAGGAAGCAGCCAATGAAAAAGGCATCGAGATGGGCAAGGAAGAAGCCCGCGAAGTTTTTTACGGCATGACCATGGATGAGTGGAAGACCAACTACCAGACCGAAGCCAGCCCCGAGAAACAAGACGCCTTCAAGGTTGCCTTCGAAGAAAATGTCACCAAAAAAGGCTGACGCCTGAGAAAAGGCCCGCCGCTGCAGCGGGCCTTTTTCTTCAGATCGCCGCCTTGCGGCTTTCGTCCAGATAAATCTCGCGCAAACGCTTGGCAATCGGACCCGGTGTTCCGTCGCCCAGCGCCACACCGTCGATCTCGACCACCGGCATCACAAAAGCACTGGCCGAAGTTGTGAATGCCTCGTCCGCCTCTTTGGCCTCGTCGATGGTGAACAGACGCTCTTCCACCACCATCTGCGCCTCAGCCGCCATCCGCAGCACGGCCTTTCGGGTAATACCGTGCAGGATATCGTTGGACAGAGGGCGGGTAACAATCTTGCCGTTCTTGACGAAATAGGCGTTGTTGCTGGTGCCCTCGGTCACAAAGCCGTCCTCGACCAGCCATGCGTCGTCGCACCCCGCTTTCTTGGCCATCATCTTGCCCATCGACGGGTAAAGCAATTGCACCGTTTTGATGTCACGGCGGCCCCAGCGGATGTCTTCGATCGAGATGATCTTGGCACCTTTCCTTGCCGCCGGGCTGTCAGCCAGCCCGGGCTTGTTCTGCGTGAACAGAACGAGGCTGGGCTTGGTATCTGCCGACGGAAACACGAAATCCCGGTCGCCATCGCTGCCGCGCGAGACCTGCAAATAGACCAGACCTTCCTCGATGCCGTTCAGCTCGATCAGCTTGCGGTGGATCTCCAGCAGTTCATCCTTGGTGCAGGGCTCGGCCATCTCAAGCTCGTCCAGCGAACGCTTCAGACGGACTGAGTGACCTTCGAATTCGATCAGCTTGCCGTCCAGCACACTGGTGACTTCGTAAACCGCGTCCGCAAACAGGAAGCCACGGTCAAAAATGGAAACCTTGGCCTCAGTCTCGGGCAGGTATTCGCCATTTACGTAAACGGTACGTGTCATGTTCGTCTCCTCAGCCCCAAAGTGCGGCCGCAGGCGGGTGCACTCCGGCGTCGTCAAAATTCAGCGGGGTGTCGCGGTCTTCGGCCAATAGAAGCGGGCCGTCAAGGTCCGTTACCATCGCGCCCTGTGCCAGCAATGTCGCAGGCGCCATGGCAAGCGAGCTGCCAACCATGCATCCCACCATTATGTCATAGCCTTCGGCAACTGCCGCCGTGCGCAACTCCAGCGCCTCGGTCAAACCCCCGGTCTTGTCGAGCTTGATGTTGATGACATCATATTTACCCTTCAGTTTGGGCAGGCTGGCGCGGTCATGGCAGGATTCGTCAGCGCAGACTGGCACCGGGCGCTTCATTCCGATCAATGCGTCGTCATCTCCCGCGGGCAAGGGCTGTTCCACCAACGCCACGCCCAGCCGCACCAGATGCGGGGCGAGGTCGGCGTAAACCTCGGCCGACCAGCCTTCGTTCGCATCCACAATGATCTTGGACTGCGGAGCACCGGCGCGCACAGCTTCAAGCCGGGGCATGTCATCGGGCGTGCCCAGTTTGATCTTCAGAAGTGGGCGATGCGCGTTCGCGGCCGCCTGCGCCTGCATTGCCTCGGGTGTGTCCAGCGACAATGTATAGGCGGTGATCTCGGGGCCGGGCTTGGGCAGACCTGCCAGGTCCCAGGCGCGCTTGCCAACACGTTTGCATTCCAGATCCCACAAGGCGCAATCCACGGCGTTCCGCGCGGCGCCTGCGGGCAGCAGGTCCATCAGCGACTGGCGGGTGACATCCGCAGGCAGACCGGCAATCTCAGCCTCAACAGACTCGAGCGTTTCGTCATAACGCGCATAAGGAACGCATTCGCCCCAGCCCTGATGAGTTCCGTCCGAAACCCGAACCGTCAGCACCTTTGCTTCGGTTCGCGACCCGCGCGAGATGGTGAAGACCTGCGCCAGCCGGAACACATCGCGAGAAACCTCAATCTGCACGCACCCGCTCCTTCATCTTTTCTAAATACTCACGCCGGAGGCGGAACAGCCCCGCCACCGGCGCGTTGTTCAGATCACATTGCGGCCAGCGCGTCCACCAGCTTACCGGCACCGAAGCGGAACGGGTCTGTTGCGGGCAGACCCAACTCTTCCTCGACCTTGGCCAGATAAGCCTTGGCATCATCTTCGCTCAGGTTCTGCGTGTTGACCGACACACCCGCAACCTGACAGGCCGGATTTGCAATCCGCGCCAGCGGCAGGGCCGTGTCACGCAATTGCGCCAGTGTCGGCAGGGAATACTCGGGCAAACCACGCATATGGGTCCGGGTCGGTTCGTGGCACAGGATCAGTGCGTCGGGCTGCCCGCCATGGATCAGCGCCATGGTCACGCCCGAGTAAGAGACATGGAACAGCGACCCCTGCCCTTCAATGTGGTCCCAGTGATCCTCGTCATTGTCCGGTGTCAGATATTCGACCGAGCCAGCCATGAAGTCTGCAATGACCGCGTCCAGCGGAACACCCTGCCCGGTGATCAGGATGCCGGTCTGACCCGTGGCACGGAATGTGGATTTCATGCCGCGCTTGCGCATCTCAGCATCCATCGACATCGCCGTGTACATCTTGCCCGCCGAGCAATCGGTTCCGACTGCGAGGCAACGCTTGCCAGTGCGATTGCGGCCATTTGCGATCGGGTATCCGACAGTCGGCACACGCACGTCATGCAAGGTGCAGCCATGCGTTTGTGCCGCAGCAACAAGATCGCCTTCATCGCGCAGCAGGTTGTGCAAGCCCGACGCCAGATCAAAACCCATTTCCAGCGCTTCTATCAGAACTTCTTTCCAAGCCTTGCTGATCACACCGCCGCGGTTTGCCACGCCGATCACCAACGTCTTGGCACCGGCTTCTTTCGCTTCGGTCAGGGTCATGTCAGTCAAGCCCAGATCGGCCTTGCAGCCATCCATTCGATACTGGCCCACGGCGTTTTCCGGACGCCAGTCCTTGATCCCAACAGCCACTTTGGCCGCCAATTGGTCGGGCGCATCGCCCAGAAACAGCAGGTACGGTGTCTCGATCATTGCGGTCACTCCTTTGATTCCGGCGCAGGCTAGAGAAGCGGTAACACGAGCGCTTCGCGTTCTAGTCCGTCAACTGCGACCCATGCGCGAGATTCTTGCACAGTGTCACCAATCTGCGCAAAAATCTTCGAAGTTTTCAAATTGATTAAACTTTAGTCACCCCACTCGGGTTGTTTGAAGCTTCTTTCTGCGACCGCATTGCCGCAGATGCACAATCACCCTTGCGCCACGTCGCGCAATTTAATACCTCATTGAGCAGAAAAATCGCAATTTCATTACTCAGACGAGGTCCTGATGAGCTTTCGCATCCAACCTGCCGCACCGGCGCGTCCCAATCGCTGTCAGCTGTTTGGCCCGGGGTCGAACACCAAACTGTTCCCGAAGATGGCAGCATCCGCTGCGGATGTGATCAACCTCGATCTTGAAGACTCAGTTGCGCCTTCGGACAAGGATGCGGCCCGCGCCAATGTCATCGAAGCGCTGAACACCGTGGACTGGGGCAACAAATACATGTCCGTTCGCATCAACGGATTGGACACCCCGTACTGGTATCGCGACGTTGTCGATGTACTGGAACAGGCGGGCGACCGTCTGGATCAGATCATGATTCCCAAGGTCGGCTGTGCGGCAGATGTCTATGCGGTGGACGCACTGGTTACCGCCATCGAACGCGCCAAAGGTCGTGCCAAACCGATCAGCTTCGAGGTTATCATCGAATCCGCAGCTGGCATCGCCCATGTCGAAGAAATCGCGGCCTCCTCGCCCCGTTTGCAGGCTATGAGCCTGGGAGCTGCGGATTTTGCTGCCTCGATGGGGATGCAGACAACCGGCATCGGTGGCACGCAGGAAAATTACTATATGCTGCACGCGGGTGCGAAACACTGGTCCGACCCATGGCATTGGGCACAGGCCGCCATCGTTGCCGCGTGCCGCACCCATGGCGTGCTGCCAGTCGACGGGCCCTTCGGTGATTTCAGCGATGACGAGGGGTACATTGCGCAGGCCAAACGCTCGGCCACGCTGGGCATGGTCGGTAAATGGGCGATCCACCCCAAGCAGATCGCGCTGGCCAATCAGGTGTTCACCCCATCAGAAGAAGCCGTGTCAGAGGCCCGAGAAATTCTCACCGCGATGGAACAGGCCAAAGCCAATGGCGAAGGTGCGACAGTTTACAAAGGACGTCTGGTCGACATCGCGTCGATCAAGCAGGCCGAGGTAATCGTGGCACAGGCCGAACTGATCGCGGCCAACGGCTGAGAACCAAAAAAAGGCGCCTGCCCTGGCGCCTTTTTCAGGTGTTTTCTGGCGTCACCGCCCAAAGACAGCATTCGGCGTCCAGGTGAACCTTTCGCCCTTTTTACCCGACTTCATCATCAGGCAGGATGTTCCAAGCTTCTGGAAATAGATGATCTTGAGCGGGTACCACCCGGCCTTGGGCACTTCGACTTCGGTCCGCTGGTTGGCCTCGCAGCCCTGAATACCCGTGACATAGCCGATATTCTGGCCTCCGACGAATGCTTCTATCCCGTCATTCGACCAGGTTTCCAACTCGTAAACCCCAGGCGAGTCGAACCGCATATATCCCGTAATCTCGGCGGCAACATTGTAAGCTCCGTCGAATGTCATGACATTGTCACCCTGATTGGTGTCCCTGTAATCCAATCCCTGCAACGGTTGCCCAGGCTGTGCTTTGGACAGCATGCTTTTTGCCTGACTCAGATCGCGGATCTTCTTGTGTTGATTGCCCGTGCCAATGTATTTCACATTCAGCCCCGCCTTCGGAGAAGGCTGCGGGTTGGCAGGTTGCAGTTTCAGCGGGGCAGACAAGGCGGCCCCGGCAACCACTGACAAGGCAACTGCGGCCGCCACTGTTCGAACGCGTTTCATCGTAATCTCCCTGTTTGCGTGCCGTTATGGCTGTGCATATCCACTGGCAACGTCATTTCCACGACATTAGGCCGTGAGTTTTCGCCCTGCAAGTGAGTGTGCCTTCACAATTCAAGACGTCACGCCCGTAAATTCTTGGGCGAACCCATAACCACATAGGATGTGATCGAGGTGACATGCGGCAGCGTTCCCAACACCTCGGTATGGAAGGTCTTGTAAGACGGCAGGTCTGCACATTCGACCCGCAGCAAGTATTCGATTGTTCCCGTGATGTTGTGGCACTCAACAACTTCCGGCGCTTGTTGGAGCGCGCGTTCAAACCCCTCCTGCGCGGCCTTCGTATGCTCGCCCAGCCCTACACCGATGTAGGCGACAAAGCCGATACCCATCGCCGCCGGGTCCAGAACTGCGCGATACCCCGTGATCACCCCGGTCTTTTCAAGCTCTTGCACGCGGCGCAGACAAGCAGAAGGGGAAAGGCCCACACGCTCGGCCAGATCCAGATTGCTGATCCGTCCGTCGCGAGATAGCTCTTGCAATATCTGGCGGTTTATCCGGTCATTCTTCATCATTGATTGCACAATTACAGGAAACACGCACAAAAAAGCAATTTCATTTGCCGCAGCGCGGACAATACTTCGCCCCATGACTTATGACATCCTGATGGCCCTGATCGCCTTTGCCTTCGTAACCTCGATCACACCGGGGCCGAACAACCTGATGCTGATGGCTTCGGGGGCGAATTTCGGCTTCCGACGCTCGATCCCGCATATGTTGGGCATTGGGCTTGGCTTTACCTTCATGGTGCTGCTTGTCGGGGCCGGTCTGGTGCAGGTCTTTGACCGGTATCCCGTCAGCTATACGGTGTTGAAAGTCCTGTCGGTGATCTATCTGCTCTATCTGGCCTGGAAGATCGCGCATGCCGCGCCGGCAAACAGCGCCGAAGCCACCGGCGTGCCCATGACATTTCTGCAAGCCGCAGCGTTTCAATGGGTAAACCCAAAAGCCTGGGCCATGGCCCTGACCGCCACCACGGCCTATACACCAGATCGGACGATGTATGCGATTGCCATCGTTGCGTTTGTCTTCGGAGCCGTCAACTTACCGTCCGTCAGCACATGGACCGTTCTGGGACAGCAGATGGCCCGGATGCTGACGAACCCGCGCCGATTGGTCGTATTCAACTGGACAATGGCTGTGCTGCTTGTGGTTTCGCTCTATCCCGTGCTTTGGCCGGGGTGAGTTTCCTCAATGGTCGATTTCAGTGATTGTTTTGCTGGGCATGTCGGGAATGTGCTGGCAAGCAAACGAATCTCTTAATCTGATCAACGGCTTTTGACATGAAAGATGCCGCTTCCGTGTCATCTAGTTGCATCTGAGGCCAGCCAGCGGCATATAGCTAGGAAAATTCACGCAGATGAGGCGTCATGACCCAGTATCTGGATTTCGAAAAACCGCTGGCCGAGATCGAAGGCAAAGCTGAAGAGCTGCGCGCGCTGGCCCGTGCCAACGAAGAAATGGATGTGGCCGAAGAAGCCGCCGCGCTGGATGCCAAAGCCTCCAAGCTGCTGGATGAACTCTATCGCGACCTGACACCCTGGCGGAAGTGCCAGGTGGCGCGTCACCCGGAACGCCCGCATTGCAAGGATTACGTGGACGCATTGTTCACCGAGTTCACACCGCTGGCTGGTGACCGGAACTTTGCCGACGATCTGGCCGTTATCGGTGGTCTTGCGCGCTTTAACGATCAGCCGGTGATGGTGATCGGCCACGAAAAGGGCAGCGATACCAAGTCGCGGATCGAACGCAATTTCGGGATGGCCCGCCCCGAGGGCTATCGCAAGGCCGTGCGCCTGATGGAGATGGCGGGGCGTTTTGGCCTGCCTGTCATTACCCTGATCGACACCGCCGGTGCCTATCCCGGCAAAGGGGCCGAGGAACGCGGTCAATCCGAGGCGATTGCCCGGTCGACCGAGATGTGCCTGAAAATCGGCGTGCCGCTGGTTTCGGTCATCATCGGCGAAGGCGGCTCGGGCGGCGCTGTGGCGTTTGCGACCGCTAACCGTGTGGCGATGCTGGAGCATTCGGTCTATTCGGTGATCTCGCCGGAAGGCTGTGCATCGATCCTGTGGAAAGATGCCGAAAAGATGCGTGAAGCGGCCGAAGCGCTGCGTTTGACCGCTCAGGATTTGCACAAACTGGGTGTGTGTGACCGGATCATCCCGGAACCCAAGGGTGGCGCACATCGCGATCGCCCGTCTACGGTTGAGTCGGTGCGCGCGGCCATCACCGCCATGTTGGCGGAATTGGACGGCAAGGACGGGGCGGCCCTGATAAAAGAACGCCGTCAGAAGTTCCTTGATATCGGGTCTAAAGGGCTGGCGGCGTAACGGTCAGCCACCCAACCTGCGCAACAACGCAACCGAAGGCTCACCTGTCACCGGCAGACCATTGGCGCTTTGATAAGCGCTGATGGCTGTGGTGGTGTTGTTTCCGATCACGCCATCTGCGCCCTGCGTGTCATACCCCGCAGATGTCAGGCGGCGCTGCAATTCCTTGCGGTCGTCCAGTGTCAGCCCACTTGCGTCCGGCCCAAACGAGGCCTGAAACGGCGCCCCGCCCGCGATCCTGTCGGCCAGATGACCGACACCAATCGCGTAGCTGTCCGAGTTGTTGTAGCGTTTGATCACCTGGAAATTGCGAAACACAGCGATGCGGGGGCCGGGTGTTTGCGGCTGCAACACGGCTACCGGAGCACCGGATACACGCCCCGCCTCTCCGCCCCACGGTTGGCCCCGCACCCAACCTGCACGCGCCAGATAAGCCGCCGTCGAGGCCAGCGCATCTGTCGGATCATCTGACCAGATGTCGCGCCGCCCGTCGCCGGTGAAATCCACGGCATAGGCAAGATACGAGGTCGGAATGAACTGCGTGTGCCCCATCGCCCCGGCCCAACTGCCGGTCATGTTGGCAGGCGTGGTATCGCCGTTCTGGAGGATCTTCATCGCCGCGATCAGCTGGCTTTCAAAGAACTGCCCGCGCCGGCCATCATAAGCCAGCGTCGACAACGCCGATACAACGGGCACATCACCGCGGCGCGCGCCATAGCGGCTTTCCAGCCCCCAGACGGCCACGACGATTTCCTTATCAACGCCATATTGCGTCTCGATCCGCGACAGGGTGCCGTTATGTTGCCGCAGCATCTGCTGGCCGGTGCTGATCCGCTCGTCCGACGCCGCGATGGCTAGGTAATCTTCGAGGCTGCGCTTGAATTCGACCTGATTTCGGTCGCGTTCGATTACGTCGGGCAAATACCCAGCCCCCTGAAAGGCGCGGTCAACGGTTGTCCGAGATATTCCCTGCGACACTGCCCTGCCCTTGAAACCGGCAACCCAGGCATCCCACCCGGCATTGGGAACAGCCCGCATCCGGGTTGCAGGCGTGCCGGACGGAGCGGCACCACCCGTGCAGGCGGCCAAAAGCGTTGATCCGAGGCAAATGGAAAAGGTCCGGCGAGTGATCATGGTTTGGGTCTGCTCTTGTTTGTGATTTGCCGCAAGAGTAACCCAGCCGGGTTGCACAGGCCAGAACAGTGACACCTTGGACGGGCGCTTTGACGATGTCGGCAGGAAGCCGCTCAGCTGACCAGCAAACGCAGCCCTTGTGTCACATCCGAGCGCACTGCCAGCCGCAATCCCGGCTCGTCCCCGGCCTTGAGCGCGGCGATGATCAGCTTGTGGTAATGTGGCGGCTCTGCGCGCCTGAGACGTCCGTAAAGCGCCCGCATCGTCGGCCCAAGCTGCAGCCAGACGGTTTCGGCAATGGCCAGCATCGCAGGAGCCTGAGCGCGCAGATACAGGGTTCTGTGAAATTCCAGGTTCGAACGGATATAGCCAACCGCATCCCGTTTGGTCACCATCTCGGCAACTGTCATGTTGATGCTCTGCAACCTATCGATCAGGGCCATGTGTGCCCTGGGCAAGGCCCGGCTTGCCAGTTCGACCTCAAGCAAGGCGCGCAAGGCAGCCAGTTCCTCAATCCGGTCATTCGTCAGCTCCGGGGTCGATACCCGGCCCGATGTAGACAGGAACAATGCCCCTTCTGCGGCCAGGCGGCGCACCGCCTCTCGCGCCGGGGTCATTGAGACGCCGAACTCCTTGCCGATGCCCCGCAGGGTCAGGGCCTGCCCCGGTGCCATCTCACCATGCATGATCCGGGATCGCAGTGCCCGGTACACCCGGTCATGTGTTGCGGTCTGGGTTTCGGAAGGGCGCGCGGTCAACATATGCTCATGTGATCACAAAAAGGCGCCACGTCAACTCGGCTCGGTATCAAATCTGTAGCGATGCAACTCGGCCCCGTTGTCGCGCAACCAGCGGCGGGGCGGCTTATACGGGCCAAATATCTTTTCGACCTGCGCCCAGAAGGCAGGTGAGTGGTTCATCTCGGCAAGATGTGCCACCTCATGCGCCGCAACATAGTGCAACACATCAGGAGGCGCCAGAATAAGGCGCCACGAAAACATCAATCCGCCATGCGAGCTGCACGACCCCCAACGCGACCGCGTGTCACGCAGGCTGAGTGTCGTGTACGAACGCCCCAGCATGGCTGCATAATCATCACAGGCTCCGGTCAACCGGTCCCGCGCCAGTTCCTTCAGGAACCGGCCCAACCTGCGGGCCTCGGCTCCTGTGGGCACGGCAACCTCATCTGCATTCAGCAGAACCCGCCGCCCGGTTGCAGGAACGATTCGGCGCGCTTTCCCTTCGATCGGGATCACTTGCCCAAACTGCACGGTGGTCATATCGGGCCGACCCTGAAGATGCTGCCGGATCCACCCTTCTTTGGTGCGCGCAAAACTCAAGGCCTCAGATTCCGGCACGCCATTCGGGTAAGTCAACGTGACGCGCCCATCCAGCTGGGAGATTCGCAGGCTGATACGCCGCGCCCGAGCCGATTTGCGCAATCTCAGTGGCACCGGCGGTGTCCCTGGCAATGCGTGCTCTCCCATATCGCGACCTCTCTTGCGCAAAGACTTTGACAGTGCCCTCTGCCTGTGGCAGGTGAGCTGAATCATTTAGACGACTCACCTGATATCAAGGGGATTTGACATGCCCAAGGAAGAATGGGGCGTAAAGCGTGTTTGCCCGACAACCGGTAAGCGGTTTTACGACCTGAACAAGGACCCGATCATCAGCCCCTACACTGGCGAGATCGTGGAGCTTGAAACATCCAAAAGCCGTATGATCTCGGCGGATGCAGAAGACGCAGCTTCGGTCAAAGCACGTGAAAACACGGCGGATGACGATCTGGTTCTGGACGATGATGACAACGTCGACGTGGATTTGGATGACGATCTGCTGGACGATGATGATGACGACAATGATGATGTTTCTCTGGACGACATCACCGACATGTCATCAGACGACGACAACTGACCAAGTAAAAGGCGATCCCCAGGGTCGCCTTTTTCACCTGAGGAGCAGCCCGGGTGAAAATTCGCGCCCGATTCAAACTTTGGACTTGCACTCGCTGCCGCTGTCTCCTAAACGTCCGTCCACCGTACCGATGGTATAATGATGGGGCCTTAGCTCAGTTGGGAGAGCGCTTGCATGGCATGCAAGAGGTCAGGGGTTCGACTCCCCTAGGCTCCACCAAAACCTAACAATGATCCGCCACCCAAAGCTCTTCCTTTTTGGCAACAGAAACTTCCTTTGGGTTCGGGACGGCCCTCCCTTAGGATCGGCGAAGCGGATGGAAAGACCCCATACACTCACCAAAAACCTCGGTGACAAGCCTAAGCAAACGCGGGCATTCCGAGAGTGATTTTAGCTTGCAATAATATCAATAGCATTCAACTACAGTTTGTAGCTGACCTATGTCAGGTCTGACGAGACAGGGTTTCGAAAGTGGTTGCAAATAAAAGAATAAAACCTACAGCAATCACTAGAGCTGGATACGAGTATCAAGATCTCGTAGGCATTGAAATGCTTATCCGGCATTACCGAGATCCAGAACTGTACGAATGGGTTGAAGTTGAAGCTAATCAACAGAACGCAAAAGCGCTCGATGATGTTGTGGCGCTAAGAAAAGATGGCTCTGTTGAATATGTTCAAGTCAAGTTTACCGTAAACTCTGAAGAATATTTTTTGGACTGGGACTGGTTGCTGAGTAAGAAGGCAAGCGGGACTAGCATGCTCGAAAAGTGGGCTAGGTCCTTTCGCAATGCGAAGACCTATGGACCGATACATAAAGCTCAACTGAAAACAAATCGAATTCCTAGCGATTCCTTTGCAGCTTGTATGGAAAACAACAAGATCCAATTGGACAAGCTAGACGAACAAACGAAAAAGCTTGTTGAAACAGAATGCGGTGGAGCAAACAACGCTTCTGATTTCTTTTCCAGCTTTGAGTTTTCTGCAGCCATGCCGGACTTTGAACACTTTGAAGTCCAGTTGAGAGATCAATTGGTACCATCGGATACTGACCAGGCAGGCTGGTTACTTCTAAAAGATAACGTGACCCGCTGGGCAGTCTTAAAGAACGAACCTTTTCCTGACGGTCGTATTCAACGAGACCACATTGTTCGTCTGATCTCTAAGAAGCGCCCCAAGCCCATTCGTCAAGATTTTATAGTACCACCCGGGTACGCGGTGCCTGATGAAGGGATAGATAGAGAAATTGATTCTCGATTAAAATGTGAAGCCACACCACTAACCATCTTATGGGGGACGCCGGGGCGTGGCAAAAGTACTTTCCTCTCTCACCTGGTCCAAAGGCTCCAAGCCGAAGGTGAAATCGTAGTACGCCACCACTATTTTTTGTCTTCAGAAGAAAACAGCTCTAACCGGGCATCGTTCGTTGATATTGCAGCCTCTCTCATCAATCAACTCGTCAGCAGCTTTCCGCATCACACATCTGGCCTTGAAGACGACCCTGAAAAGCTTCGTGATGGTCTCTGTCAAGTTGCAAGAAGTTTGGGAAGAGAGGGTAAGCGTCTCTACCTGATCGTCGATGGTCTCGACCATGTATACCGAGATTCAAGTCGCATCGATCAATTAGACCACCTGTTCAACGTCATTTTCCCGATTCCAGAACATCTAACCCTTGTTGTGGGGACGCAGAGAGTACCTGACGATCAATTACCTCAGAAACTCCTCGTAAACGCAACCGATGATGACTGGGTCGAAATGCCCAAGATGAACGAGGCAGCAGTTGGGAACTGGTTGAGAAGCCAGAATGATGCACGGCATATCTCGTTGAAGTGGGAAGATCGGAAGGCAGAAGAACTTGATAAGATTGCGAGGGCATTCTTTGAGATTAGCGGTGGCCACCCCCTACACCTTATATACGCATTCGAGGGGCTAATTCGCTCCGGAAAGAAAATTGATGAGGCAGACGTTAGAGCCTTGCCGCCTTGTCCTGATGGCGACATTCGAAACTACTATAGCAGCCTCTGGCTCAGAATATCCCCGCCTGCAAAACAAATTCTACATATGCTGGCGGGCTCCGGCTTCCATTGGCCGGCAAATGGCGTCCGAAAGTGCATGGGAGATTTTCATGAAATTGAGTTTCTACTAGAGCCCCACAACTCCGGGATGAAACCATTTCATGAGAGCATTTTTGCTTGGCTTAGAAGCCGCAATGACCACAAAGAACAGTATCGACTACTTTTGCCCAAGATTGTTGATTGGCTTAAAGATGATGCTCCCGAGTATTGGCGATGGGGTTGGCTTTGGTTGACGCAAGCCGAAAATGGTGATCCGTCTGATCTAGTTCATGGAGCCGATGCTAAGTGGGCTGCAGGTTCTTTGGCTAAAGGTTGGCCAGAGCGACAGATAGCGAATATTTTTTCGGTGGCCGAACGATATACTTTTGAAGCAGGTGACCTATCTGCGACAATTCGACTTCGCTCAATAAAGACCAGGGTTCTCAATGCTCGTAAATATCAGTCACTAGATTTCGGGAAGTTTCTTAGCTCAGCACTCGCAATTTCAGAGAACCATCAGCAGGCACTAAATCTACTTGACGATCTACCACTTCTGTCTTCAGACGAAATTGTGGCCCTAGCACGATATGGCCCAAATTCGATCCAAGTCGACGTGCGGGAGGCCTGTCGCATCGAACTTGCGAGGAGAATCAACACTTGGATAGAACTACGTCACCGAACAGGTGATGACTTCATTACGCTGACGCATCGTTACCTAGAAGTTGCGGCTCTATTCGGAAAATCCGAGGCACCAAATGTTCTTAGTTTCTTGAAAAGCTTTAAGAAACCAGGAGCACTACTTCGATACTACGTCAATGAGCTAAGTAAACTCCATGATCTTGAAGCACTAGTTGAGGTTGCTGGTTCTTTCAAAAAGGGAAGGCGCCGAAAGCTTAGGATCGCAATAGATCGCAAAATTCTTCGATCGGCACTTTTTTTGGGTGCTGAGCCGAGGGAGTTCATGGGTTTGCATCATAGTGGAACGTCGGCTGATATAGGCTTTTGGTTCTTAAAAAACGGCATCGATTTAGAGCAAGAAGTTGACGTTACTTCGATACCTGTGGATTTGATGCGTGAGCGTATAAATGCTTCAGAAAATGACGATTTAGCGGATTTTTTTCATCAGTCTTTTTTTGTGGCACTTAACTTTGGCTTACAAGTTGGGACTGCCATTAGTCTTGTCTACCCGCCTCATAGGCGCGGGAACTTAGGGTTCATCGATGATGCCCTAGACTGCATAGAGAAGTTGGCTTCAGACCTAATTGCGGGCAACCTGCCGTGGGAGTTTTCTTCTGCGTTTATTTCCTCGGCAGAAGTACCTGAGGTGCGTTTTTCTGGGCAGAGCGAAACTAGGTATGCTCATTATCTCGGGTTTCGTAAAGCCCTTTGGCGAATTGCCTTTGATACGCACCTCTTTGGCCTGACAAACAAGACTGCTTCCCACATCACGCAAAGTGAGTTCGAAATTGCTCGTGCATCAGTACATTGGAACGATGACATTTGGCTGGAAAAAAACGCTGGAGTAATTGATCCAAGTATTGATGCAGCTGCGGCCAAAACTTTGCTTTTGGATCTAACCGACGAGCTTTCGGATACCGTCACCGAATTCCACGAACGTGCTGACACTTGGACCAACTTAGCACTTTTCTCTTACCTAAACCAAGTTGGTGATCCGCTTGCACTCCTAAGGAGGGCAGCATCTTGTTTGTTAGCGTATGGTTATCGAAAAGACATGAGCATCTTCGACATTCTGGATTGCATCAAATACGTTCATGAGGCTGATGAAACAAAGGCACGTCTTTGGATCAAGAAAGTAGCTCCGATCGTCTCACAAATCACAGAGTTTACGGACGGTGACGAAACTCGACATGCGCGAAGCGAGATGATTTCGGTAATAGCAAAAACATGCCCTTACTGGCTTCAGTCTTTGCATGCCTATCACCTCTCAGTCGATGAGTGGTATCTCGCTGACGAATGCCTAAAACAGTTCGTAAATGTCATGAGTCTGAAAGATTCAGGAGCAGCGGCTCTATGCGGTACACTTATTGACCCGTATCAACTAAGTGCTTTAGAAAAGCGGATCGATTGCGAACCTACAGCCAAACGCCTTCTCGAAAAACAGGTTGAGTTCCTTGGCGGTCGCCCTCTGCAGAGAGAACGCGGCTATAACACACCGGATTCACCACTGAACGATCGCGAAAAAACCAAACTTGAACAAGACCCTTGTAAGTTCAAGGCAACAGACTTCACCGGCCTTGTATCATCAATTTCAGGTCATGAGTTTCCTTTCCAGCATCGAAAAGACCACTTGGTTCGTTGGCTCCGCCATTGGCAATCTGAAAAGAAAGCTCGCATAGCGCTGAAGTCAATTTGGGAAGCTCTAGAGGATCCCAATTTTTCGTCGGTCGCGGATGAAGTTCTGGATGAGGCATTTCAAGTGAGCTTGACTTCCGAGGGCAAGAAAGCGGCATATAAGTGGCTGGTAGTTGCCCATATTTATCGCCACGGGTGGGCAAGTTACTGGACCTCCAGCGAAGAAGTTGAGCATCGGCTACGTAGTGCTGCAGAAACATACCCCAATGATTGGTTTAAATTTGTCCGTGATAGTTCGACCCCAAATCCCCGCTACGCCAATGCAGGAACCAGCTTTTCAGTGGGTACGAAGCGACTTGTTCGGTTTCTAATTTTCGTAAGACAAACTGAAGCCGCAATCTCTATAGTAGAAAGCCTGATTGATGATCTGGTACTCCAGACACAGGATCAGCCAATACCGGAGCTAACATGGCTGAATTAGCCTCACAGGCATTAGAAACATTTTCGTTTCTAACGCAGCGACTAAATTGGCCTGTACCTATGGTCAGATGGAGAGCAGGGCGCGAAATCCGGGATTTGTTAGAAGATGAAGCTACTCGAGACGAGATGACAAGTTCTCTCTTTAAAGCCCTAGGTACCTGTAGAACAGAGTCAGAAGTTTGCTCAATCTTGAACTTGTTCCTTCTAACGGACAGACAATCTCGCCCTGAAAGGGCCGTGCTAATAAAGCACATAAAGTACCCATCAATCTTGGCTGATTTCTTACTTGAGCGGATGTATGGCTGGGGAAAAGGAATTGGCCAATGGTTAGGGGCGCACTCAGGGCAGGTGCCCAACGATTTTACTCCAAGTTCATATTTCGAAGAACACAAAACCGCACACTTACCACCAATTTTCTGGCATAACTTACAGGAGCTTGAACAGCACACGGGCATACCCTTTGTTCGGCAATGGGCATTTGAGTGGCAGAATTTGTGCGAAAGAACTGGGATCCGTTTTACGAGATATCCAGACTACTTTGATGATACTTTGGAACGACGAGCAGGGATCGTCGGACAGTATCAGCAGGGTCAGACGGAAGTTTTTCGCTCTGCGCACATCCGTACATTTTCTTTAGCCGTAAGTAGTTGGGGGATGCCTCAAGAGCGAGCGCTAGATGAGCTCCTAGAACATATTCCTGCAATTTCGGGCTTATTTGACCTCGACCCCACAACGAGGCCAAATTGGCTCGGAAGCTTCCCCGATACTTGCCTAGCTGATCTTTCAAATCTAGAGGGCAAAATAGGAAAGTTTGTGGGCACACAACGGAAAGCTCAAAATCGGGTTCTTTCATTTACCAGCCCTTACGGGATTGACCGTGTTCGCCACGGACACGTGGAATTCAGCGCCTTTCTCGCAACAGATGATTTTGACATTGGAGGTTTAGGCAGCCTATTCGAACCCGACAGGTATTGTGACGCACGAAAAGAGTTGACAGTCGAGGTCGAATGGCCGGAGAGGCCACTTGACAGATCGTACTTAAGTGGTCGTTCAGGTCGTGCAGTGCCGATATGCAACGGTCTTCTTCCCGTTCCCCATGGACACTGGATGGGTCACTATTTCAGTACTGGAATTCCTACTTTGGCGAGCTACTGCCTGCCTGGCTCAAAGCGTTTGCGAGTTCGGAATGGCTCGCTCGAATTGTTGGTTGACGACGCCTTGGTGTCGGCAACATCTGTCTGGCATGACACGTGGACCCCGCACTATGCACAAGGCGGTGGAAACACTCGAAACGGTGTCTCTGTTAGGGCTTCTTCTGATGTTTTGGAGACAATACTAGAAAATCGACCCGATGGCCTGAAACTCGGCTGGTTGTTGAACGCCAAAATTTGGGATCGTGATGGCGGCCTTGACGATTACAAACTAAAGCAACACCATGCGTTTGTGTTTGACGATGACATATAAACAATCGTCAAATACTATAGTGACAGCCAGTTTTGACCTTGCCCGTTCATCTAATGCGCATTTGATGGCAAGATCCACAAAGGTGTCCGCAATTTTTTTTCTCTATTGTATATTTCTAAAACACTAAATTTAATATGGCATTTTTTTATTTGGACGACAGCAAGCACCACCGGTTCGACTTTTCCCTAGCTGCGTTTGCAATATGTGAGGCTGATCCCACTGAAGAGCTTCATACTATATTTGACGAGTTCGGGTACGACCCCTCCACTTTTGAATTCAAGTCGTCTGCCAGGATGAAAGGCGACGACCGACTTCGGAGCCTTCGGTCTGTTCTCAAAAATTACATTCGCAGGAACTGCAAAGTGGCTATTTGCGTCGTGAACGGTGACAAAAACCTAGGACCGGCCGCATTGCGACTCCTTCAGATGGCAATAACCCACCCCAAACTAAGAAATTGCGATCATCAAGTATACTTTGATGAAGGGCTGTTTTCCTCAGCAGACTCGGCTGAGGCTTTAATCAAAAATATGCAAGGCCTCGAAAGCTGCAGCTTCTTCTTTGAACAAGACTCTCAGAAAATCCCAGGGATTCAGCTTGCAGATTTAGTCGCTCACACCTGTGGAACAATGCTCTTAGATGCTCTGGGTCAAGTCACAAAGAAGGTATTGGTGAACAGCCCCGGCGACAATCTATATCACAACATGGAGATTGAACTCGGGTTCGAGATGTGGGCGGACATACGCTACGCATTCCTCTGTCGGAACAAGTTGAGTCCCAAAGATGACTTCGAACTCGCAACGCCCGATGTTTTTCCATGGGGGCTGTTTGTTGACGATAGTGTCGACACGCAGATCGCGACCGCTGCGATGGAGCGCTTTGGTGAAGTCTATCTCGGCTGCATTCATTAGAGTAATGCTGGCTCAAAAGCGATGACCGCATTGTCCCAGTGTTCGTATGCTATTGATATTTTTTGCTATCGTTTTCGAAGGCCAGCACCTTCGCAAATTCTTGTTGGCAGAGATTGGTTTCGAGCGCTGTGCAACCAGCGGCTCTCTCAGACAGTCGGCACAATGATCTTCTCAGGCACCATATGGGCGTATCTTGCGACACCACCCAGAATTGAATCCTTCGTGTGTAACGAACCGCGAACATCGCTGAAGGGGTGTTATGTGAAGCGATCTCTGGTTGAGTGGATTACGCCCGAGGGAACGACTCTGGGTGGCTGACAAGCCTATTCGGAATCACGGCGCGAGCCCTTTTTGCCTACTATTTGACAGCCAATGGTTCCCACAGATAAGTTCGCATTGAAAGGCATTGAGGTTCGCGGATGTCACCGTCATCTTCCCTCATCGTCGCTAGACAACCCGTTACCTTTTGGTAGCGGGTTTTTTCCCGTTTAAGAGGGACGTAAAAAACGAGAGGCAAATCCTTGTCAAAAACAAGAGGAACTTTGGAGACTCCGCAGCGTTGTGATACTGACCTGCTTTCCTACTTGTCACCCCACATATCGTCCAGATAAGCCTTGATGTCGAAATTAGGATCAACTTCACCGATCTCGTCCGCACGCTGCATAATGTACTTTAGTCGTTCCAACAGGGTGTCGCCTTTTTCGAGTGCGTACAAGCGATCAAGCAGTTCCTGGCGAAGCGACTCGTCTCGACGGCCAGTGTCGCTCAATTCCGCCAGTTTCCTCACAATGTCTTTAACTTCAGCCGTTGCTGTTTTTGGCATGCTTCAAGCCTCTCAGGGTCGAACTTTCCCAAAAGTCAGAGCGCAGCTCTACGAAAAAAGCCGCGCAGCACCTGTATTTTGAATCAATAATCCTTAGCTGGCCAAAGGTTTCGACATCATTTGCAGTAAACAGCACTCAAATACGTTCGATTTGCAGCCATGTCAAAAGTCATTTTAACAAGCAAAATTAATAGGTTGCGCGCTTTGTTGCGGTCAATAAACTCAAGATCACATTTCATTTTTTTGTTTTATTCTTAGACGATCAGCCGCAGTCTTCCAGTTGATTCCAGCATCGCTTGCCGCTCGATTTACGGATGATGTTTCCCGCAACACTTGCTCTAACCGCTCAATATCAACCCCACGCCGATGGTTGCCTCGTTTTATCGGCACTCCAACTTCAGAAAGCCATTTTGACAACGTCTCGGGTTTCGGACCGTGCTTCATCGAAAGTGAATTCAGGCTTTTATCGCCCAAAAATTCCATCTCCAGCTCTCCCAAGAAACCCACACCATTAGCTTCTAGGACCTTTTTTGCCGTCTTGAAGCTCAAGAGGTATCGCTGAGCAAAAGCCCGAAGGTTCGGCTCGCTCTGGTATGCAGCCTGAATCTCGTCGGATTTAACGAAACGCACAACAATCCCGTCAACCGTTCTGACTCCAAGTGCAAGAGCCCGCCCGTGATGAAGAACATACGAGACACCTACTGGAAACAACATTCCAAAAGCCAAAGCGGGGGGTAAAACGAAAACAATTTCCTAAAGCCTTTTTTGTTCGTTGACGTAAAGAATCGCGACCAGTTACTCCTCAAAAAACCACAATGTAACTAATTTGACGAGGACGTATGAGCGTTGATCGGCAGGCCCACGAACTGTTGAAATACAGGCTTCGATCTGTTGGCAGTTCCTTGGCCGACGTCGCGGATAGCCTCGGAATTTCTAAGTCCACGGTGACAGTTGTCTGCCAGGGTCTCCGTCGATCGCATTGGACGTGTCGCGGTTTGCTGCCGCTCCTTTGATAGCATTTATTGCAGCAAAGGAGACGAACTATGGGACTGAAACGGACGGACGAATTT
>NZ_JBQFLR010000012.1:0-119429 GCF_056531345.1 Ruegeria sp. N7
GAAATTCGTCCGTCCGTTTCAGTCCCATAGTTCGTCTCCTTTGCTGCAATAAATGCTATCAAAGGAGCGGCAGCAAACCGCGACACGTCCAAGTTTTGTTTTCCAGAAATCCGCTCGGGTCTTGGGGAGGGTAGCGTACCTACAATTGGTGTGTCGGTGCCAGAAGCATCCATGAACGAAAGCAACTGCGCGATACTTGGGAAACACGATGTCCGGTTTTCCTGGAACACCTTTCACATGTAGGCGAAATCGAAAGCCACGAGCATGTAAGGCCTTTCTGAGAACCAGCTCTGGCTTCGTATTTTTACCGCGAATTTTGCTCATCATCCGTGATCGCGTCTGAGCATCTACAATGTCCACCATGGCTTGTACTTGCCATATCTCTCAAAACCTGGAAAGAGGACGTAATGAGCAGTGAAGTACAAGAACCTATTCAAATCGTCGATCTATTCTCTGGTCCTGGCGGCTTAGGAGAAGGATTTTCTTCTTACAAGCTGTCAAACGGCATGCCTGCCTATCAAATTGCAGTCTCGATCGAAAAGGATCGTGCAGCACATAAGACGCTGCGGCTGCGCGCATTCCTTCGTCAATTTGACCAATTCCCTTCTGAATATTATGCGTGGCTTGCCGGGAAGCACGGCGAACCCGAGTGGAGCAAACTTTATCCGCACAGATGGGATGCTGCTGAACGAGAAGCCGTGTGTGCCGAGCTTGGTGATCCTGAAACAGCATTGTTTCTATCGGAAAGGATATCCGAAACTCAAAGGTTTGCGGGTGACAGAACACTCCTGATTGGTGGCCCACCATGCCAAGCTTATTCTCTTGCGGGGCGATCGCGGAACGTAGGTATTCGCAACTACAGGCCGAAGGATGACGACCGGCATTTTCTATACCGCGAGTACTGTCGAGTCTTGAACGAGTTTAGTCCCGCGGTTTTCGTGATGGAGAACGTCAAGGGCATGCTGTCCTCTTCCGTAGAGGGCCTCGCGATTTTTGAACAGGTTATGTCGGATCTCGAGAATTCTGGTCCGGGCTACAAGCTTGTATCATTGTCCGCAGGTAGTCGGTCCCTGTCTCGTCCCGAACCGCGAGATTTCGTCATTCGCGCTGAGGACCATGGAGTACCACAAGCCCGGCACAGGGTCATTATTGTTGGCATCAGATCGGATATTTCTGATGATTTCGCGCCCAGGCTCGAGCGCAGGACGCCCGTTGCGCGAGTTAGGGACTTGATGACTGGTCTACCGAGGCTAAGAAGCGGTTTGAGCAAGCGGGACGAAGATCACGCGTGGTGCGACGCAATGGCCGCCGCACTTGAAACGGTAGGTCAGGCCGCCATTGATTATCCTGGTGTGAACGTCTCCCGTTTTCTCGATGAACTGAACCGCGTCGAGGAGCGCCTGCTGACGACTTCTCGGACTGCGCGGAAGAAACACGGGCGAAAACAACTTTCCAATAGACTGCAATCGGAGCTTGCAGCGTTCCTTGACGACCCGAACTTGATCGGGGTATCGGGTCACGAAACCCGCGGCCATATGCCGTCGGACCTTGCCCGATATCTATATGCGGCCTGTTTCGCAAAAGCCGAGCGGGTGAGTCCACGCTCCCACCAGTTTCCGAGTATCCTGGCTCCAAACCACAAAAATTGGAACTCCGGCAAATTCAATGACAGGTTCCGAGTTCAGGTTGGCACCGCTCCGGCTTCGACTATTACGAGCCACATATCGAAGGACGGCCATTACTTCATTCACCCAGATCCAACGCAATGTCGAAGTCTGACTGTACGTGAGGCGGCGCGACTTCAAACCTTTCCAGACAATTATCACTTCATGGGCAACCGCACCGAACAATTCGTACAAGTTGGTAACGCCGTCCCGCCCTTTCTTGCAAGGCAGATCGCTGAAGCTCTATTACCCATTTTTGCTGATCTGGCCTGAACAAATCTAAGGAGGAAGCAAGATTAAAATCCAGGTTATTGGTGCGCTTCTACTACCGAAAAAAACCGCTCTTTGGATCGCGGGTTTCCTCTAAGACACCGAGAACACGGGAAATCATCTTGTCTTCCCGTGAATACAGCTGCACAGCCACGCCGCCCTCCTGAAACATCTCCATCGCCACCTCGAAGTGCCTGCCAAATTTCATATCCTCCAAATCCGGTGCATATGTTCGAAGCTCGCTGATGCCGGACTGAATAATGGCCCTCGCACAATCGGCGCAGGGAAAGCTGTTGCAATACATCCGGCAGCCCGACGTCGAAACGCCAGAACGCAGCATGTTGTAGAGCGCATTTCGCTCCGCATGTTCGAACCAAAGGTATTTTTCGCCGCCTTCGCGTGAATGACGTTCAGGATGCTCTGCGCTCACACCCCTAGGAAAGCCATTGTATCCGGTCGACCTTACTTCGTTGGCGTCACCTACGACTATGCAACCGACCTTTCTGCTTCGATCTTCACTCCAAGAAGCGACAAGGTCTGCCATTGCAAAGAACCGGGCATCCCATCTATCACAGTCGTAGATTTTCATCTTTTTGCCCTTTGGGAGTCTTATGAAATGCTTATTACTGGCAACCAGATAACTGATCAGAACCTGCTAGCCAACGCTGAAACCGGCAATCTCAAAGGTGGGTGCTATTATCTCAGAATTCATTCAATCATCCCAGCTGGTGAAGAAGCCAAATCTTACGACCCTTCCAAACCCAAAGTCATTCACACCCTTGAACCAGGCGGGTTAGCATGGGTTGTTTCGCAAGAGATGTTTCACATCGATAAAGCCAGCATAACGGCTTTGGTTACACTTAGAAGTGGTTTCACAAAAAAGGGTTTGTTAGCGCTCGACGTAGGGCTGGTAGACGCGAACTTCTTCGGTCCGATTGGAAGCTTGGTTATCAACTTCTCAAAGACACCCATCCGTTTGGATGCTGGAGAAGAGTTTTTCAGAGTTCTTTTCTTCAAACACGCAGAAGCCAAAGGGAAGCAGATTCCCAAAAAACAAGTGTTCGATCACGAGTCTTACGCTCGAAAAATTGTTTCGGATATGGTCGGTGATTTTTCTAGCACTTTTCTGCAAACCGACGAGATGGAGCAGCGCATAGAAGGCAACCTCAAGGATGGCCTAGTCGAAAAACTAGAGCCGGATATATTGAGCCGATTGACATATGACTTCTTTAAGAAGCACGGGGTGAAACTTTTTTTGGGTGCAGTTGCTGTAGTTGTTGCATTGTGGGGCGTTGGTACAGTTTTCGGCATCGGTAAACGTTTACACACCGAGGAACAAATTAGGGATATCATAAAGAACTACCGCTTGGAGCAGAAAGAACAAAACCCCTAACTGTTGAGCCTTCCATAGCCCTCCTTTTGAAGTTTTCTTAGTGCGTTCATAGCAATCGCACACTGCTTTTCTGAAGGAATCTTGTTTGGGATTGCAGCGCATGTTTCTAGAACGCCATTCTCTTTCGGAGACAAAAGACCACGTTCTCGCGCCCAATTTCTCACCTCTGCCCAGAACGAAGCTCCCAATCGATGCACTTCAAGCTCGGCCTCCACACTGTTTTCGATTGCCTTGTCTGCACGTAATTCTCTTACACGTTCAACCGCAAGCTCCGTCGAAATCAGTACGCGGTCGATGCCCTCCGGATAGTTCAATTTCCGTTCGCTCAGCCACTTCCAGCATGGTTGCTTTTTTGCCCATTCGCTGAAGTTTCGCACTCCCTCTGGTGGATGCATAATGACGTCCTGCGCCTCTGCGGCAGCAGTCAGTATCGCTGATTTAAGCTCTTGAGAAACATCTTGGTTTCGCCAAACGACGTCCAAGTCGACCACCATATCCCTTTCTTCTGCATCGTGAACCAGTTTTGCTATCGCATAGGTTACGATGTTTGCGCGATAGCCACCTTCGTACCATTCCGCATCCGATACCAACCTCTCGGTCGCACGAAACACGATTGCCTTTGCGATCATGCGCTTGAACCAAATCTCATCAAACTTGGCTCCTTCTGAGCCCCAGCGCTTACCGATTTGTTTGGCAAATTCCGCGAAATTCTTCTGTGCACCAAGGCTGACAATATGCGGCAGGCAAGCCCAAGTATTCTCAAATTTTGCGAGATCGGTTTTGGTGAGGAATTGTGACCGCGGAAATTCGGCATCGAATTTCTTTCGCTCAGTTATGGTCCTTCGCCCGCGTTCGTCAGCATACTGCCCCCTTGCACGCTCATAAAACCACTTGGTATCCCGATACCCGCCCTCAGCACGTGCCAGAACCTTCCGCGACAATTCCTCGGTTCGAATATGGAAGGGGTGGTTCGCAAAAAAATCTGCTGCATTCACTTTGTTCTGACTGTTAGCGTATTCAGAAATGCGTGGGACTACGAGTTCCGATTTATCACGCGGCACAATGGTCAGCTTCATCTGGACGTGGACTTGTTCCAGCTGCTCGACGAATGCTTTTCGGGCCGCATGTAGCGAGGCTGTGGTTTGACCACCGTTCACGACTTGCAAATTGTCGGCCTGCAACAGCTGCAAGCCTCGGTCTGTTTGCTGCACCTCGATTGCGTCAGCGGTCGCGCTGAGACCGTTGTTATAGGAAAAGAACATGTGTGGTTCGTCGCGGATCGTGTCGCGAATGCCCCTGTTCACTTTTCCTCGGGCCTGTAGAAAGCTCCTTACGTTTGCCTCTAGCAGGCGTGGGCCCCATTTGTCATAAATCGCAGCCAACTGTTTACCAGGAATGACTGCGAGATAGCTTTCAAGTGAGGATTCATTTCCGGATGCTGCGAGAAGCGGAATGCCACCGCCGAAGTCCTTTGCGAAATCGATCACCAAGTTTGCTCGCGCTTGCCCCTGCTCCATGTACTGCTTGAGGCGCTTGAGATCCCAAACGCTAAGAGTAACGGGCTTGCCATCAACATCCGTCACCTTGGCGGCATCTGCCTGGGTTCTTGAGTCGGCATTCGAAACAATGATCAGCTTGATCTTCTCGACTTCGTTCCAAGTAGTAGCAATCAAGTCTGCGACACCGAAGCCGGAACTTGTTTCCTCGAGTTGTTCCCTAAAATCACGTTTCAAGCACGCCTTGAGGAACCGATGTAGAGTGTTCAACAGGACTTGAAGTTTGTCCTTGTGAATCAACCTGACATCATCTGTAACCGAGAAATCGCACAAGATCAGGCTCAAGACTCCATCGCCGTCTCGTGGGTCACCACCGTAACCATCGATCCGTGCTAGATTTCCAGAAACATTACCCTCGAAATATGCTCTGTTCGCACCGTCTAACTCACCTGCCTCGGTCAGCAATTCACCGATTTTCTCGAAAAACGCCTCTACCGTAACAAGCCCCAGCGCATCTGCATCGCCCTGAACATCCGCGATTAAATCTTGATGAAATTCCTGGAGGTCACTCATGTTCCAGCCCTTTGCGGATCACCTCGATCAGATCACTTTCCAGTTTGAAAGGCTGACAGGCGTCCAAAGAGATCGAGTACTGTACACGTTCCACGCCTGCCAAAAGCGGCGACGAAATCCGAGGGAAGCCCCCTACGACCTCGAAATCAACTGGCGCGCCTAAAACCCAGCGGCGGTCATCATAATTGTTCTCGGGATCATATCCTGTAGAATACAGCGCCTCTTCCCACGCTTCGTATGCCCCACCATTCTCTTCGAACATCTCAGCGGTCATGCATACATGATCGTGCAAGCTCTGACCTTCAGGCAAGACAGCGGATGCAACGTTGGCCACTCGCAGGAACACGCGGCTCCCCTCAACGTCCGCTAATTGGTCCTCTGAAGAGATCGCGACCATTGGCTTCGCGGCAACTCTGCGTGCCTTGACCTCGACACAGGTTCCGATGAACTCAAAATCCTTGGCTGATCCGGTTGGTCCGGTCCAGGCCTCGACTGCGGTCTCCGGACCAAAACCAGAAACGAGTTCGCGAAGGAAAGCCAATTCCCCAACAAGGCCGCGTTGCTCTTCTACAGATAACCCACTGGTCCTTCCACCGCGCAGGAGGTGGTGCCAGCGTCGGGTGCGCTGCAGTGTCCTTGAAAGCGCCTCCTCGAGATCTTCGCCCTCTTCACCTGCTTCAACGACATCTCGGCAAAGGGTTTCAAAAATTTCGACCTGGCTTCGTTCTTTGAGACCAAGAACAAATGCCGATCCACCTGATACAGGCCGGAATGAAGCCACAAGGTTCTTCAGCTTCGGTAAACGCGGCAATGGGTTCGGCATCTCGGGCAGCCCCAGCATTAACCCCGGCATACCGGCTTCTAAGACCACCCAAAAGAAATCGAAATTACCTTCAACCTCCACTCGCCTGGCTTCATCCGGCTCAAGCTTTTCCCATGGATCAAGAGGCTTCAAGAGTAACCTCCTGATCATCATCCTCTTCATCTTCTCCGAAGAGTTCTCGGTAACGCACTGTATTTACGACATATTCAACGCGCTCAGCTGGTCTTGAAGAAACCGGAAGGCTAATGCCCCATGCAACTACAGGGGCGGAAGGTATTAGACGAGCTTCCTCAGCATGTTCTTTTCCATCAGGAGCCTTGGGCTTGACGAAATGCAAGATGAACAGGCCGCGATCTCTCACTCGTCGGTATATTGAATCCGGGAAATTCACGCGCTCACCGTCTGTCTTCCCCTTCTCGTCTCGGTAGCTTGCCTCTACAATTTTAGCCCTCTCCGAATCGACACCGGCCTTCTCGATCCCCCGTGATGCTACACGCATCCGCTTTCCACTAAAGGAAATGAACCCGTGCTTCAGATCATGAAGATCAACGTAGCGCTTAGCGGGAACTACGGGCTTGCCAAGCGTCAAGTCTGGCATGCCCTTGTTCAAACTCGGAATGAGTAGGTCCCAAGTCTTCAATTCGTCGGCACTTCGAGCCTGAATGTAGCTGCGGACCGGTTCGGGATCCGTCGTCACGCTTTGCTCTGCATTTCGCCAGCCTGCTAGGAATTCGTCAATGATTTCGACCGGTACATCACGCAGGAGGGTGCCCCAAGGTGTTTCTTCTTCTCTCGCGCCAGCTTGTTGTAATTTCAAAACAAGAGACTTAGCGATGTTCAGGTTTGCTGTAAGATCATTTGATCTGATGCTAATTCTTGATGTTTCTACGAACTTGTTCGAAAGTCCGACAAGTGTCGTGACCTTTGTGCCTGACCCCATCTTGTTGCGCGCTGTCACGAGCAGAGAAGCAGGATGGCTGCGCACCGCCAGACCAAAGTCTCGTGGGGTGGCTTTTGCCGCCTCCATGTCATGGATTTCTGAGTGCAGTTCCTCGGTGGCATTTGCAATATACGCATACCAACCAATGGATTCGGCTGGCATCCAGATGCGGCAAAGATCTTCGTAACCGCCCCGAAAGCCAAACCATCGGCCCATCTGCATGAGCGTATCATACATCTTGGTGTTGCGCAGGAACCAAGTAACCGTCAGCCCCTCAAGGGTCAGTCCACGCGAGAGAGCGAAACCGCCGACAGCGATGTATTTTCTGCCGGCCTTTCCGATAACCTCATCAGGGTAATCAAGGACATCCTTGGACTTATTGTTCACCAAGACGACTTGGGCTGCCGCAATGGTATCATGAAGAGCATTCTGAATCTCTTCCCATGAAGAATAGCTCTCTTTGAACTCTGTCTCCCAAACCTCTTTCAGAGCAGCAATTTCTGGATCAAATAGGCCTCTTGTGCCCGTGGCACCATTTACTCTGACTGCATTCAGAATCCGTTGCAGAACTTCATGCAACCTGTTTCGAAGTTGTGCTTGGATTGGGTTTCGAAAGCTCGCGTTTACCAGCATTGAGCAATGTTTGTGCCCTTGGTTTCTCAAATTGCGAATGGTGGCAGTCAATATGAAGGCACGAACCGCTTTTACCAGCGAGTCCGGCAACCCCTCCACCACAAAGTCCTGAGGATGTTTAACAGGAAGTAGATCTTCATTGTCGTCCACAAATCGAAGCCAAATCGGTTCTTCGTCATCTGGCATGCCTTCAACAAATACCTTGTTACCACCAAAGTAATTCGAGGGTGCATCGAGACCGATTATGAAGTCCTTTGGAAAGAGGTCTTCTGAGAGCATTTCATCGTCTTGGTCCGGGTCGATGAATATGTTCGCGAAGGGCGTTGCAGTGTAGCCGACGTAGCAGCTTCGATGAAAAGTGTTAAGAAGTTCTCGGATCAGACGATTAGTGGTGGTTACCTCTTCCTTGTTGTACTTCGTGTTGATCGAAGCATTGTCAGCCTCGTCGTCAATGAGCAACATAGGTTGGTCGATCATCTCGCTATCCCCTCGAGCACTGTTGTCTTTCAACCATTGCAGGAGATTGCGTAGAGTGTTGGATTGTTTCTTGATAACCAAGACGACCGGCACTTTGTAGGAGTCGATCTCGCTGGTATTCGTTGAAGCGGTGGCCTTATTGAAGTCCCGAAGTGTGTTCGTGAGACTAACTGGCGTGTTGTTTGGGTCAAAATGGCCTACGCCAATTATGTGCTTTGCCCCGTCCTTCTTGGTTTCTTGGGATTTTCCCGTATCACGACCGATGAAGCCTTCATCGATCCGCGCCTGTGTCTGGTTTCGAAGATTGTTGTGAATTCCGGCGATGACAATGATCAACCTGTATCCTGCATCCGCAGCTTTGCAAATCAGGCCGGTATAGTTAGCAGTCTTTCCGCTTTGAACGTGGCCCACCACCATGCCACGCCGATCCCAAGGCACATGTTTGTCGGGGTTGCCAAGGCGGCTGAGGATTTTGTCGGTAACCGTGTCTGTAGAAATCACTACGTCTTTCGGCAAGCCGTTCTGCAGAAGCAGTTTCTGATAGCGATTCCAATAAAACGGCTCGATCGATGGCTTTGCATCATCCAGCCACGGCTCAAAATCCTCACCGTCCACAACAGCGCCTAAACCAGCTTTGATCCCTTCTTTTGCTTCAATTTCCTTGGCGATCAGCTCGATTTCTTCGTCGCTCGCACCGGGAGGGTTTCTCCTTGCGTGCAACATATTGAGATCTCCAATATACGCGCGCAACTCTTCTGCGGTCATTCTAGGACTATCAAAAAGGTCCATTTCAACAGTGTTTTTGAGCTTTTCAAATGCGCTTCTCATAGACGTTCCTCGGCAAGTAAGTTCTTCAAAATTGGTTCGACATCTTCCCACTTTGATCGCAAGAATGGGTAATTTCTTATGGATTCGATTAGGGCATCTGCAGACATTCCGTTATCCATCAGGTTGATCACAAGAGAACGAACCAGCTCTTCGAGGTCAGTTTCGGTTGCTTCGTCCGCTGTAACTGCTTCTGCATTCCCGACTAGTTCTGCATGTAACGTTTCGATCGGAAGCCCCGCCCCAACTAATCGCAAGCATCTTTCGAAACCTTCACGAAGGTTTTCCGGCAACTGTTCCGCGTATGTTCGAAATACCGGATGCTCGATGTTAGGGCGAAAGAAGATCTGGCCATCCTTTTGCATCCGATTCCAAATCGGGAAGCGGGTCTCATCAACCAGCTTATGGCCGCGGCTGCGATAGGTACGTTTGGATGTTCCGACGAACCTTTCAACCACTTTCTTTAGGCGTTCCCGCACAACCGGCGGCATTTGTGCCGAGGCTTTCTTAACGTCGATTTTCCATTCCGCATCCATTGTATTCGGAATATCGACGGCAATTCGGCAGAGCTTAGTTAGTTCGGTTTGGCGAGCAAGACCCAACCAACCGCCAGCGATGATCAGGCGTTGCTCGCGATAGACATAGAGCCCCTGAGATTTCAGATGCCCCTCTGGACCACCAATCTCTTCCCATTGTTCCTGCGTCATGCGCTTGTGATGCGGTAGTGTGTGACATCTTATCACGACATCGCCTTGTCGCAGGCGAAGTACCTCCTCCGGGTCTTTCTGCGTAGCGGTATGTAAGGACGCCATAGGGTCAATCGGTTTCAACAAACGCCCGTTCAATGACAGCTTTAGGCGCGGCTTGGGGCCCTCAAGGAACCGATGGAAAACGAGCCGAAGATGGTGTTCTGCACGAGACAATTCCGCATTCATGTGTGCAGCACGTTTGCCGCGGTCATGTGCATAGCCGCCGCTTAAGCGGTCAAGATTTTTCCAAGTAACGACTGTACCTGTTTCAGGCAGAAGGTCATGCTCCGTTAGAAGATCCGGATTATCGATGAGTTCGAGGCTCCAATCGTTTCGCTCCGCGACTTTGTCGAGATCCCAGCGGGCACATGATGTTTTTTTTTCTCGCCGTGTCAGGACCGTTAAACGTCTGCATTGTGAAAAACTGGCGCTTTTCAGACCAAGACCGAAACGGCCGAGATCTTCGGCCGAACGTTCGTCTGTTGGCTTTTTCGACCCCAATCGCATGGCTTCAACCAGTTCGATCTCTGTCATGCCGAACCCATCATCTACAACCGCGATCCATGGTTCGTCAGCGGTAGTATCGGCGATCAACTCGACCGTTTGAGCCTTGGCAGTGATAGCGTTATCGATTACGTCGGCAAGTGCCGTTTCGAGATTGTAGCCAAAGTCTCTATGGCCCTCGATGAGCGACGCAGCATAAGGCGTCGCATCAACAACACGAGTTGCAAGTCGAGTCACGTTGGCCTCCGTGCAAAATAGCCGAGGAAATTTCTCTTGGCATTTGGGTGGTTAAGTTTCGAGGGGATGAAATCATCGCGAAGCCGCAGCGGACAACATTTGAAAAAGCGAAATTCGGAAAATATGTGACCTCAAAAGGATCATGCGAAATCACCTTTGGGGTAATGATATTCGGTCAATCAGGAACTGCTCATATGTTGCACTTTCAACAGTATATGCACTTGCTTCTAGTTTTGCGGTGATGGTGTACTCAATCAGAAGGTAAAGGGTAAAAATCACCATGCCGGGGAAGATCCACAACCATGTCGTGGGCGGCATTTCCCTACCGTTGACCAGAAACTGAATGATTGGCCAAATTGCGAAGGGTATGGCGCTAGCGATTATCCATCTGAACGGCTTCAACTTTTCTTCCGCTTCTAAGGCCATCTGATCTTTGGTTTTCACCAGATCACGCTCCCAAGCCAGGTATTCATCTATGATTTGGCCAGAAAGGTAATGGCCGCAGCGACAATAGTCGCGCGTAATATACTCAATTTGTCCACACGCTGCACAATGAGCCGCATTGATACTACCTGCTTTCGGGCGCAAATTGTACTTTCCACCATTGCTTAAATGGTTTTTGTCGGCACCGCAGATTTCTTCCAGCGAGCGCTCTAAGTCCCGTCCCAGCCGCACTTTGCGCGGGCGCAGTTTCAAAACCTCTTCGGAAAAGTCTTCATCCATCATCAGCTTATCAGCCTCAAAACACTATCAATTCTGGTTGTTTCCGGTTCCTCGCCATCTGTGGCTAAGGCGTCGGTGGTTAGGAACTCATCAAATAGAAATTCGATTGCGTCCCATTTTTTTTCGGGTGTCACGGAAAGCTCTCGATCAAAAATTCGTCGCTCTACTGCGATCCCGATCTTGCGGTACGCGGAGGCTATCTCCTTGTGCCTTCCGCCTTTGCCATCTTCTGAGTCGCCTTCGAGCATCCAGAGCGGGTCGACATCAAACAATTCGTAGATTTCCAACAATAGCTGAGCAGTTAGGTCTCGTTGACCACGTTCGTAGTTTTGATAGGCGCTTCGGCTAATACCTAGCTTCTGCGACATCTCTTCTTGAGAGAGTCGGGCGATCCTACGTACAGCCGCAAGGCGATTTCCAAGGCCACTAACAGCCATTTCAACTTTCGTTCGTATTTGTATTAACCTCATTCGTAGTCATTTATATCAAAATAGACACGAACGATGGCGATACGTTTGATTCATGCAGTTTCAACGTAGTTTTGTTTTATTCTGGACGCAAAACGATTCCTCTCGCCTCGGTTTGTAAGCAAACGATTTGAGGAGGCGAAGCGTGAAAAAGCTTCTCGAAACCCCCAAGGAACTGGCAGAAAGAGTGGGTATCCCTGTGTCCAACGTGCGCTACCTTATTCGCGCAGACATGTTGGATCATATCTTCACAGCCCCCGGACGCCGCAACCCAAAGATCCCAAACGGAGCCTGGGAACGGTATGTCGAAAAATTTACAGTGAAAGCTGCTGAAGGCGAGAAGCTGGATGCGGTGCTACGCGCCAACTAGTGGAGGTTGAGGACATTCGATGGCTACGCCGCGAGCGTCACTGACGCAGAATGAATTAACACGCTACCTCGAAGCATATAGAGATGCAGGGATACAAGTCGTGCGGTCAGAGATCAGCCGGGACGGAAAGGTCGTGATCTACAGCACTGAGAGGCAAGTCGACGAAGCAAGCAACCCCTGGGATCGTCAATGAAGCGGCGTAAACAGTTTCCTGGCGCGACCGCCTATTATGACCGGCACAACAAGCGCCGCTGGCGGTTTCGGAAGCGCGGGTTTTCTGCTGAGTTGGGGAGAGACTATGGGTCCGAAGAATTCGTCAGGCGATATGAAGACGCCTTAAATGGACACAAAACGCGCGGGTTGATCGGTGTTGACCGCGCCAAACCCTTTAGCGTCAACCAGCTTGTAGCCCTCTGGTATCGTTCAGCTGAGTTTCTCGACCTGTCTCTTAGTACGCAGAGGGTTTATCGCGGAATTGTTGAAAAGTTTCGTGAGGAGCATGGAGACAAACCTGTTCAACTGATGCAACGCCGTCACGTGCAAGCGATCCTTGCTGAAAAAGCCGAGACACCCGCTGCGGCGAACAACTTACGCAAGCGGCTGATCCAGTTAATGGATTTTGCCATTTCATTGGATTGGCGCGGAGACAATCCTGCGCGTGTGACGAAACCATTTCGCGTGGGTGGTGATGGCTTCCATACTTGGGATGAGGACGAACTGGCGCAGTTCTTCAAAACGCATAAACCCGGTACGCTTGCACACACAGCGGTATCGCTGATGCTTTATACTGGAGCCGCTCGAGTTGACGCGGTGAAGCTAGGGCCAGACAACATTCGCAACGGCAAGATTGAATACAGGCGACAAAAGACACAACGCTCGGGCGGTGTTTTAGTGTCAGTTCCAATCCACCCGGACTTGGCCGAAGTGCTGGACAAGGCTCCGAAGGACCGCACCTTCTTGGCTACCAAGAAAGGTACGATCCGATCGTCGGGGGGCTTGGGCAACCTCATGCAGCGTTGGACGGAGGTGGCAAAACTGCCTCAATGCTCCGCTCATGGCCTGCGCAAGGCTTGTGCGCGACGTTTAGCCGAGGCTGGTGCCACTGCGCATGAAATCGGTGCAGTCACCGGCCACAAAACACTAGCTCTCGTGCAACGCTACACCGAGGCCGCAGGTCGCGAAGGGATGGCTGATTCCGCAATTGAGAAACTGATCGCCCGCCCAAATGGCGAGCGTAATTTGGCGAACCCTCCGAACAGGTTCGTCAAATCTGATACCAAACCCCGGCAAGGAAAGGACAATTTATGAAAAGTGGTGAGCCGTGCAGGATTCGAACCTGCGACCCACTGATTAAAAGTCAGTTGCTCTACCAACTGAGCTAACGGCCCACTCTTTTATTGGATCTTCTCGATCCGTGGCGCTCTTTACGGCAATTTCCCAACCGGGTTCAAGCCCTTAATTTGCGCCTCGTTTCGCTGAAACAACCTGTGTTTCCGGCGACCCGATAGGCGGCCTACTTAGGCAGGTGGCGCAGGGGGGTCAACCCCTTTTTTCACGATTCGACGCGACAGGGTGGATTCATGTTCCGACCGACGCTATATCGCCGCCATGCAACAGAAACTCGATACCGGATTGCCCTTTGTTAAGATGCATGGGCTGGGAAATGACTTCGTCGTCGTTGACGCGCGCATGCAGGATGTTTCGATTACCCCGGCTCTGGCCCGAGGAATCGGGCATCGGCATTTTGGTGTGGGATTCGATCAGCTGGCCGTAATCGAAAACGGTGCGGCGGACGCGCATCTGGTGTTTTACAATTCGGATGGATCAACTTCGGCGGCGTGTGGCAACGCCACAAGATGCATCGCACGAATGTTGATGGATGAGACGGGCAAAACCCAGCTGACGTTGACAACCGAACGTGGAACACTTTTTGCGCAGGACGCAGGTGATGGGCTGACCTCGGTCAATATGGGTCTTCCTCAGTTGGAATGGCACGAAATTCCGCTGGCTGAAGAGATGGACACGCTGGAACTGCCCATCGAGGGCGCCCCGACAGCGACGGGTTTGGGCAATCCGCACTGCACGTTCTTTGTTGAAAACGCCGAGGCGATTCCGTTGGCCGAGTTCGGCGCGCGCTATGAACACCATCCTTTGTATCCCGAGCGCACCAATGTGCAGGTGGCTCAGGTTGTGGGTCCGGATCACATCCGCATGCGGGTGTGGGAACGGGGCGTGGGCATCACCCTGGCATCAGGGTCGTCATCCTGTGCAACCGCGGTGGCTGCGGCGCGGCGTGGGCTGACGGGGCGAAAGGTGCAGATTGATCTGGATGGGGGAACCCTGTGGGTTGACTGGCGCGAGGATGGTGTCTGGATGACCGGGTCAACCTGTCACGTCTTCTCGGGCACGTTGTCGCCCGAGTTCTTAGGGACGCTGGGATGAACCCGCCTAAATTCACCACATTGGGTTGCCGCCTGAACGCCTATGAAACCGAGGCGATGAAAGAGCTGTCGCAACAAGCCGGACTGACGGATGCCGTGGTGATAAACACCTGCGCCGTCACAGCTGAGGCTGTGCGCAAAGCGCGACAGGAGATTCGGAAACTGCGTCGTGAAAATCCGAACGCCCGGCTGATTGTTACCGGGTGCGCCGCCCAGACAGAACCCGACACCTTCGCGCAGATGGCCGAGGTCGATGCGGTGATCGGCAACACGGAAAAGATGCGACCAGAAACCTGGAAAGACATGGCCGCCGACTTTATCGGCGAGACCGAGGCCGTTCAGGTCGATGACATCATGTCTGTCACCGAAACGGCCGGGCACCTGATTGACGGGTTTGGCACACGCTCACGCGCTTATGTGCAGGTTCAGAACGGCTGCGATCACCGCTGTACCTTTTGCATCATTCCCTATGGCCGGGGCAATTCCCGCAGCGTGCCTGCCGGCGTTGTGGTGGATCAGATCAAGCGGCTGGTGGATCGGGGCTATCATGAGGTGGTGCTGACTGGCGTCGATCTGACCTCATGGGGGGCCGATCTGCCTGCACAACCCAAACTGGGCGATCTGGTGATGCGCATCCTGAAGCTGGTGCCGGATTTGGCTCGCCTGAGGATCAGTTCGATCGACTCGATCGAAGTGGACGAGAATCTGATGCAGGCCATCGCAACCGAACAACGCCTGATGCCGCATCTGCACCTGTCGCTGCAGCATGGCGACGATCTGATCCTGAAGCGCATGAAACGCCGCCACCTGCGCGACGATGCCATTCGATTTACCGAAGAGGCCCGGAAACTGCGCCCCGACATGACCTTTGGTGCCGACATCATCGCAGGTTTCCCGACCGAGACCGAAGCGCATTTCGAGAACTCGCTGAAACTGGTTACCGATTGCGATCTGACCTGGCTGCATGTTTTCCCATATTCGAAACGCGAAGGCACTCCAGCGGCTCGCATCCCGCAACAGGTGAACGGAAATGTAATCAAGGATCGCGCCGCCCGTCTGCGTGCGGCTGGGGACGTTCAGGTCAGGAAACACCTGTCAGAACAGATCGGTAAAACCCACCGGATCCTGATGGAGAACCCGCATATGGGGCGGACGGAACAATTCACCGAGGTTTCGTTCAATTCACCCCAACCCGAAGGCCAGATCGTAACCGCCCGAGCCATTGGGGCGAATGATCACAGTTTGGTTGTCTGAAGGTCCGCAGCCTCGCCATCTGCGACAAGCAATTCTTCCATGAATACGCTTATCAGCTGCGCACGCCCGTCAACCGCGGCTTTGGCATAGATCGAGGCGGTCTGCGCGCGCACGGTCCCAACGGCCCGCCCCCGGATGCGCGCGATACTCTCGTTATCCAGCCCTTTCAGAACCAATAGACCCACATCACGCTCGGCGGTGGTAAGTCCCCAACGGTCGAAGAACGTGTTGATAACCACGCTCATTTCACCCTGCGCGGCCTGTAGGCCAAGCTTGGTCTGTTCCACCCTTGCCAGCAGGCGTCGAAGTTCAATCATGAAAAAAACAACTCCGGCAAGCAGAACAAATGCGACAAAAGCCTCAAGACTTACATGAGAAGGCCCCTCGCCTTCCTTCAAATCCAGGGCGACGTCGCCAAGGTAAAACACCACGCAAAGTACCTGAACAATGATCATTATCGACATAAGTACAGCCCGGTGAGCGTCTGCATCGCCGGGCCGCCGATGGCTGCTGATCCATTTGATCATTTTATTGACCAGTCCTCAGGTATGTTCTTACGCCCTGTTATCATAGCCTTTGCCAAAGCGACACCTGTTCGCCTCTGATCAATGACAACCCCGGCAACATGCAGCAGAACAGACAGCATCAGCCAGTTGAAGGCCAGTTCGTGCAGGTCTTCGACCCATTCGATGCCAAAGAACCGAACCGTCCCCATCATGAACCCTGTCACACACAAAGCCAGCAGTGTCGCCCAGAGGTTATAAACCATAAGGGCTCCCAGAGGGTTGTGTGAAAGGTGCACGCTTTGGTCACCCCGCCCCATGTCGCGCAAGTGGTTGAGTGCCGAATGGGGGCTGAAAGGGAAGGCTGCAAACCTAGCGAAAGCCGGACCCGTTAACCCCCAAAACAACCGCAACAGAACCAAAGCCAGCACGACATAGCCCACATATTCGTGGAACGCGCCCTCGGGATTGGATATCGCCGCGTTGATCAGAACGCACAAGGCTACGACCCAGTGAACCAGCCGGACCAAAGGATCCCAGACCTGAACGTCGTGGGCGCCTGTGCGCCCACGATGCATCAATTCTGTTTCGGACATTCTGGTTACTGATCCTCAATCTTGACGACTTTGCCGCTTGCGGGGTCGACGTAAACCTCGGCCAGTTGACCATCCTTGACGACATAGGCTTCGATCTTGCCGTCTTCCGTCTCGATTTTGCGGACATCGAATCCCATGCCTGTCAGAGTTTGCCGAATTTCGGCTTCGGATTTTCCAAGCTCGGCATCGGGTGCGAGATCCAGTGCCAATACCGGCGTTGCAAATAGAATTGAGGCAAAAAGAATAGGAAGTTTCATTGTCGTGACTCCGTGTTTCAGACAAACGGCAGTTGATCAGCCGTTGTGGCTGATGTGCGCCTGTGAAGCTGTCCAATCCATTGACCCGGCGCTTATTTCGGTCAAATAAGCGCGCGCTGATGGAGGCTTGGAAAAAGAAAACCCCCGCAACCTGACGGCGCGGGGGCTGAATTAGTAAAATCCGGTAGGACGGATCGGATCAATCTTCCTTGCGGAGTTTGCCCTTGTGCGGTGCCCAGAGGCGCTTGTTGACCAGGTACAGCAGCACCGACAGAACGGTCAGGAAGATGACACCGACAAAGCCTGCGTTCTTGCGGTCTGTCAGCTTTGGCTCGGCCGCCCACATCAGGAATGCGGCAACGTCCTCGGCCATATGCTCAACCGTGTTCGAGTGCCCGTCCGCGAACTCGACCTGCTCGTCAGCCAGCGGAGGCGCCATCGAAATCCAGCCGCCGGGGAAGGCGGTGTTTTCGTAGAGCACTGCACCCGCTTCTTCTTTTTCGTGGCCAGTGTAGCCGTGTAGCAGCGAGGCGATGTATTCCGGGCCACCCATGCCTTTGACCAGCTGGTTGATGCCCAGACCATAAGGCCCGTGGAAGCCAGCACGTGCCTTTGCCATCAAGCTAAGGTCCGGAGCGCCGACGCCGGTATTGGCCGGGAAGTGATCGGTGGGAATCGCCGGGCGGAAATCGTCCAGCTCGGGGTCGAAGACTTCGAAGTTGCCAGCAGCGTATGCGATGACTTCTTCTTCCGAGTAACCCAGCGCTTCCAGATCGCGCAGCGGCACATATTGCAGACCGTGGCAAGCCGCGCAGACCTCGGTATAGATCTGCAGGCCGCGTTGCAGCTGATGCTGATCCCAGGTGCCGAACGGGCCTTCGAACGAGAAGGCGAAATCTTCGATATGCTGCTCACCACCACCTGCTGCAATGGAAGCAGCAGGGGTCAGGGCCAGAGCAAACGCGGCGCCGATTGCAAGTTTCTTGAACATGTTTCCGGTCCCTCTTCTTACTCGGCCGGCGTGGCGTCGGCGTCAGCCTTGCCATAATGCGCGTTGAAGTCTTCTTCGATGGTCTCGGGCTGGGCCAGAGGTTTCTCGATCACACCAAGGATCGGCAGGATCACGAAGAAATAGGCGAACCAGTAGGCCGATGCGATCAGCGAGAAGGTCGCATAGGGTTCTTCCGCAGGCATCGCACCCAGCCACATCAGGGCGAAGAAGTCGATGATCAGCAGGTAGAACCACCATTTCAACATCGGACGGTACTTGCCCGAACGCACGCTCGACGTGTCCAGCCAGGGCGCCAGCGCCATGGCCAGGATCGCACCAAACATCGCCAGAACACCGAAGAACTTGGCGTCAACGATACCACCGGTGATGAAGCTGGCGAACTGAACAACCCAGACTTCACCGGTAAAGGCACGCAGGATCGCGTAGAACGGCAGGAAGTACCATTCAGGCACGATATGTGCGGGTGTCGCCAGCGGGTTGGCTTCGATATAGTTGTCCGGGTGGCCCAGATAGTTCGGCATGAAACCGACAACGGCCCAGAACACGACCAGGATCACGGCCAGCGCGAACAGGTCCTTGATCACGAAATACGGCCAGAACGGCAGCGTGTCTTTCTTCGCCTCGTCCTTCGAGCCGCGACGCACTTCAACACCTGTGGGGTTGTTGTTGCCCGTGGTGTGGAAGGCCCAGATGTGTACCACGACCAAAGCTGCGATGATGAACGGCAGCAGGTAATGCAGCGAGAAGAAGCGGTTCAGCGTGGCGTTGTCCACCGCGGGTCCGCCCAGCAGCCAGGTCTGGATCGCGTCACCCACAAACGGAATGGCACCAAACAGACCGGTGATCACAGTCGCACCCCAGAAGGACATCTGACCCCATGGCAGAACATAGCCCATGAAGGCCGTGCCCATCATCATCAGGTAGATCAGCATGCCGACGATCCACGTGATCTCGCGCGGGGCTTTGTATGAGCCATAGAACAAGCCGCGGAAGATGTGGATGTAGACCGCAACAAAGAACAGCGATGCGCCATTCATGTGCAGGTAGCGGATGAAGTAACCGCCATTTACGTTGCGCATGATGTGTTCGATGCTGGCAAATGCCATGTCGACATGCGGCGTATAGTGCATCACCAGAATGATACCGGTGACAATTTGCAGCGCCAGGCAGAACGCCAGAACGATGCCCCAGATCCACCACCAGTTCAGGTTCTTGGGGGTCGGGATCATGAGGGTGTCATACAGCAGGCCAACAATCGGCAGGCGGCTGTTCAGCCATTTCTCGCCGTTTGTCTTCGGCTCGTAATGATCGTGGGGAATTCCGGACATAAGTTTGGGTCTCCCTTAGCCGAGTTTGATTGTGCCGTTGTCCACCCACTCTGCGGGCGGAATGGGCAGGTTCTCAGGCGCGGGGCCTTTGCGGATACGACCGGCAAGGTCGTAGTGTGAACCGTGGCAGGGGCAGAACCAGCCACCGAAGTCGCCTGCATCACCCAGAGGCACACAGCCGAGGTGGGTGCAAACACCCATCTGGACGACCCATGCACCCGGCGCTTCGCCTTCCGGCGACGGCATCACACGGTTTGCGTCGGTCGCAGGAGCATCGGCGCTCAGGTTAAAGTTGCGAGCCAGCGGATCGGGCAGCGCATCAACACCTTCGGCGTCCTGTTTCTGAGCTTCCTGAATCTCGGCACCGGTGCGGTGACGGACAAAGACGGGTTTTCCCAACCATTTGACGGTCAGCTGCGTACCCGGCTCAACACCGCTCACATCCACACGGATCGAGGACAGCGCCTGAACGTCTGCCGATGGGTTCATTTGGTTGATCAGGGGCCATACGGCTGCACCCGTTGCAACGACACCTGCGCCGCCAGCGACGTAGTACAGGAAATCTCTGCGGGTGCCTTCGTGGTCTTCTGCGTGGGACACGAGGTTATCTCCGATTGTCTGGCGCCCGCGGACGGGCAAATAGCTCGCGCACCGCACGAATGCGGTGTCTTAACCGCGCTTACTATCGGGGAGAATAGTGTTCGTCCAGCGTTCATAAACGCGCAATACGCCGCATGTGTCGTTTCCAGCAGCTGCGGAGAGTGTTTTTTGGTGAATCTCGCGTGCGACTTTGTCGGCAACTTCGATTCATGCGTCATTGATTCGCTTTCGCACCCCGCCTTCCGCCACCCGGGTTGGGTATTTGAAGCCTGTCCTGGGTGCCGATGATTTGCGCCCAAAAGGTACATAATCAAGACTTCGAAACGGAGATTGTTTTCAGCAAAAACATACTCGCTAAATAGATGATTTAAATTACAAATTGCACGCGCCTCACCTGTTGCACTTTCCGCGCGAATAAAGGACAGCGCAAAAGGCGTGCGAACTCCTGCAAGGAGACCCCAATGTCAAAGATCATTCTGGCCGCTGCCTTGTGCACAATGGCCCTGCCCTCTCAGACCCTTGCCGCGGGCGACCCCGCGAAAGGTGAGGCGATATATAACCGTTGTTCTTCGTGTCATGCGATCATCAAGGATGGTGAAGTTCTGGTCAAAGGTGGAATCACCGGCCCGAATCTGTATGGCGTCGTCGGTCGCGTGGCCGGGTCCGAAAACGATTATCGCTATGGCAGCGAGCGCCTGCCGATCGGCATGTTCACGGATGACATGATCCGTGCCGGCGAAGCGGGTCTGGTCTGGACCGAGGAAAACATCGTTGCTTATGCGCAGGATCCGATCGGCTTCATCAAGGAATTTCTGGATGACGAAACTGCCCGTCCGAACATGAGCGTCAAACTCAAGACCGGTGCAGACGATATTGCCGCTTATCTGGCGACCTTCAGCCCCCAGTAAACCCGGCGCCTGATGCTGGTTAAGCCTTGTGCATCAAGGCGGCCAGCCGGGCGATTTCACTGCCAAAGCCAGAGGACACCTGATCAGCGGCAGCATTTCGCGCACCTTCGGGTTTGTTTTGACCAAGCTTCCACGTGCCCTGAATATCTTCAACCTGCATGCGGCACGGAACGATCATGCGCATCATCTTGTTCAGCGCGTCCGAGGACATTTTTGCCGTGACCCATGGGGCCTTGGGCAGCAGCCGCTTTTCGTAGAACGCAGATTGGCGGTCAAGTACGTCACGTAACTCGTCCTGCGGGCGTAGCTCAAGCTTCCCGATCAGGTGCACGGCGACATAATTCCATGTCGGCACCTGATCTTCGACACCGTACCAATCGGGCGAAATATATGCATCCGGTCCCTGCACCGCGATCTTTGCGCGCTGCGGTTCGTGCAGCGCACGCACGACAGGGTTCGAGCGCACAAGATGCAGGTCAGCCATTGATCCGTCTTCGGACAACAAAAACGGGACATGACTTAATAACGGGCCCTCTTCCGCAGAGAGTGCCAGAACGCCAAACGCCCGGTCGCGGGCGAATTCAATATGACGCGCACGATCCTCGGCGCGAAAAACGGGGTTAGGGTGCATGAGTGTCCTCCTGTCAAATCTCTTGCAGCGTCGGACAGTTCTTGGCAAGGTCCGCCTCGTTCTCAGGGCGGGGTGGAATTCCCCACCGGCGGTATGCGGGCCACGGCCCGTAAGCCCGCGAGCGGCCCCGGCTTTCGGGGTGTCAGCAGATCTGGTGAGATACCAGAGCCGACGGTCAAAGTCCGGATGAAAGAGAACGCGCAAGCCGCGCCGGTAATACGGCGCGCCTGCTCGTGATCGCCTTGGGTGACGTGTCATGCCGGGCTGGCAGCGAAAAGTGGGAACCGGTTCTCGCGACTGCCAGCAGGCCACCAAACTGAAAGGAGATTATGATGACACACACCCGCTATGCTTTTGTCAAAGCCAACTGGCATTCCGATATTGTTGACCGCGCGCTCGACGGCTTCCTCGAACTCGTCCCCTCGGAACAAGTCGATGTCTACGACGTTCCCGGCGCGTTCGAGATGCCCCTGCTGGCCCGTGATCTGGCCCGGACCGGGCGCTATGCCGCCGTCGCCTGCGCTGCCTTTGTCGTTGATGGCGGCATCTACAGGCACGATTTCGTTGCGCAGGCCGTGGTCGATGGCCTGATGCACGCCGGGCTTGATACAGGGGTTCCTGTCCTTTCGGTCTCGCTGACCCCGCACCAATATCAGGAAACTGATCATCACAATGCGATCTACCGCGACCATTTCGTACAAAAAGGGCGCGAAGCGGCTCAGGCCGCGCTGATGATCTCGGAAACCCGTGCGAAAGTCGCGCAGGCCGCCTGATCTTCATCTTTTCGAAAATACTCAAAAATGCGCCGCCCGACGGGCGGCGTTCAAACCGTCAACGGCCAAATCCGCTTGAGGCCGGGGGCCTTGCCCGCTAATCACGATCCGCAAAGGAGCACGCCCCATGTCGATGAACAGCTTTGGCCATCTTTTCCGCGTCACCACCTGGGGTGAAAGCCATGGGCCTGCCTTGGGCGCCACTGTCGACGGTTGCCCGCCGGGCGTTGCGATTGACGAGGCGATGATCCAGCACTGGCTGGACAAGCGCAAACCGGGGCAAAACAAGTTCACAACGCAGCGGCGCGAACCGGATCAGGTCAAGATCCTTTCTGGCGTGTTCGAAGGCCAAACTACAGGCACGCCCGTGCAACTGATGATCGAAAACACCGATCAGCGCTCGAAAGACTACGGCGACATCATGGACAAGTTCCGTCCGGGCCATGCCGATATCACCTACTGGCAGAAATACGGCATCCGCGATTATCGCGGGGGTGGGCGCAGTTCAGCCCGGGAAACCGCGTCGCGCGTGGCCGCGGGTGGACTGGCGCGCGAGGCCATCCGGCAGATTGCGCCGAATGTGCAGATCACCGGCTACATGACCCAGATCGGTCCGCACAAGATCGACCGCGCCAAATTCGACTGGGCGCAGATTGAACAGAACCCGTTCTGGGCGCCTGATGAACAGGCGGCCGGGGATTGGGCGACCTATCTGGATGACCTGCGCAAATCCGGCAACTCGGTCGGGGCCGTGGTCGAGGTTGTGGCACGCGGTGTCCCCGCAGGGCTTGGGGCGCCGATATACGCCAAGTTAGACACTGATCTTGCGGCTGCGATGATGTCGATCAACGCTGTCAAAGGTGTCGAGATCGGCGAAGGCATGGCTGCCGCCGAACTGACTGGCGAAGCCAACGCCGACGAAATCTTCATGGGTCAGAATGGTCCGCAATACAGCTCAAACCACGCAGGTGGGATTCTGGGCGGCATCTCGACCGGGCAGGACATTGTCGTGCGCTTTGCGGTAAAACCGACCTCTTCGATCCTGACCACCCGCAAAACCATTACAAAATCCGGTGAAGAGACCGAGATCATCACCAAGGGCCGTCATGACCCCTGTGTTGGCATCCGCGCTGTCCCTGTCGGTGAGGCGATGATGGCTTGTGTCATCCTGGACCACCTACTGCTGCACCGTGGTCAGATCGGAGAAAACCGTGGACGGATCGGCTGATCTGCGCGCGCGTTTGCGTGCCATTGTCGCGCAACGCATGGAAACTGATCCGGCCCATGACCTGGCCCATCTGGATCGTGTTTGGACCAATGCTCAGGCCATTGCAGACGCTCAGGTGGACATCCCCGTCCTGTTGGCAGCCTGTTATCTTCATGATCTGGTCAACCTACCCAAGAATGACCCGAACCGACTGTTTGCCTCACGCCAGTCTGCTGCTGAATCAGGGCCTATTCTGGCAAAACTGGGCTTTTCCGACGATCAGGTTCAGGCCGCGCAACATGCGATAGCGGCCCATAGCTTCTCGGCCAACATCCCACCCGAAACGCTCGAGGCGCGGATTCTGAGGGATGCGGATCGCCTTGACGCCTTGGGGGCCATCGGGATTGCGCGCACATTTTCTGTATCAGGTGCTTTGGGGCGTGTTCTCTATGATCCGGCCGATCCATTCGCAGAAGCGCGCCCGCTGGACGATCTGCGGTATTCGATTGATCACTGGAAGGTTAAGCTGCTGACCCTGCCGGACGACATGCTGACGGATGCAGGCAAGCAGATTGCGCAGGCAAGGGCGGGCCGAATGTTTCAGTTCCTTGAGGATTTTGCAGCGGAAATTGGCGCATCGATACCGAAGTCGTGGACCATCACCTGATCCACCCCGTTGATCTTTTTTCTGCAAAGGCGCAGGGTCGCGCCGATGACAAAACCCTTAACATCGCATCGACCTTTGCTGGCTGTGGCGCTGAAGCTTGGCGCGCTGTTCCTTTTCACGTCGATGTCGGCCCTGGTCAAAGCCTTATCTGACGAATTCCCGCCGGGCCAATTGGTGTTCTTCCGGTCCCTGTTTGCTATTCCGGTCATCATTCTGTGGCTGACCGCGCGCCGAGAGCTGGCGCAAGGCTTTGTCGTCAAGAAACCCATGGGGCATTTCTGGCGCGGGGTTCTGGGGACCAGCGCCATGGGGCTGACATTCACCGGCCTTAGCCTGCTGCCGCTGCCCGAAGTCACCGCAATCGGTTACGCCACGCCGATCTTCACCCTGATTTTGGCCGCCGTGATGCTGGGTGAGCGCATCCGCATGATTCGCATCGGTGCCGTGGCACTTGGGTTGCTGGGCGTGATGATCATGATCTGGCCCCGGCTTGGCAGCACTCAGATGGAAACGGCTGCAACCATCGGAGCGCTATGCGTACTGGGCGCGACCTTTGCCCGGGCCTTTGTGCAGATCCACATCCGCCAACTGGTCAAGGTCGATCACCCTGCCGCAATCGTGTTCTATTTCTCGCTGACAGCGACGCTGCTTTCGGCGCTGACGGCGATCTGGGGATGGACAATGCCAACTCTGTCTCAGGCTCTAATACTGATCACCATGGGGTTAATTGGCGGAGTTGCACAGATTTTGGTCACGTCCTCGTATCGGTTTGGACAGGCATCGATGCTGGCACCTTATGACTATGCAACAATGCTTTTTGCGATTGTGATCGGTTATTTCGCGTTTGATGAATTGCCCACCGTTGCGATCCTGATCGGGGCCGCATTGGTGATCGCAGGCAATGTTGTTGTGATCTGGCGCGAACACCAGCTGGGGCTGGAGCGTGGCAAGGCGCGGTCTGTCACGGACCCCAAAGCGTGACTTTACCTTTTGCATTCTTTCCCTAGGTTGGGCCGGACAATCAAAGAGGTTCCCCAATGAGCGACGCGCACGACCACAAGGAAAAGATGCAAAAGGTGCAGGCCCAGCACCGCAAGAAGGTGTCCGAGGCTGTTGATCCCGAACGCGGCCTTGTTCTGATCAATACCGGCAAGGGCAAAGGCAAGTCATCAGCGGCCTTTGGCGTGGTCATCCGCGCGCTTGGTTGGGGTCAGAAGGTCGCCGTGGTGCAGTTCATCAAGGGCAAGTGGAAAACCGGCGAGCGTCGTTTCTTCGAAGAACGTGATCTGGTCACCTGGCACACGATGGGTGAGGGGTTTACCTGGGACACGCAGGACCGCGAGCGCGACATTGCAGCCGCCAATGCCGCCTTCGACAAGGCTTGCGCCCTTATGGCAAGTGGCGAATACGATCTGGTGGTTCTGGACGAGATCAACATCGCGCTTCGCTATGAATATCTCTCGGTCGAGCAGGTGATAGAAGGGCTGAACGCGCGTTCGGACAAGACGAGTGTGTTCCTGACAGGCCGTGACGCACCGCAGGCGCTGCGTGATTATGCAGATCTGGTCACCGAAATGACCGAAGAAAAGCATCCGTTCCAAGCGGGAATCAAGGCCCAGCGCGGGGTGGATTTCTGAACCTTGCAACAGCGCAGCCCAAACTGCTGCGCTGCTATCCTCTGCCGCTTCGCACAGTTTCAAAAATATATCGCAACGACTTGCGTTGATGCGCGGTGCCTTGTGTGCGGGCTTCTTCAGCGGTTGCTGTGTCCCGGTTCTGGCGGTCGGCATAGGCGCAATAGTCGCCTTCGCAACAGTTGCACCCGCACGCAACCAGCGCATCATGCCGGGCCATGATTTCGTCAAGCGTGTCTGTCATCTGTGACCTCACCCCGCGCAGGGATAAATCTGATGAATTCAGTCGGCTTTTTCAAGTAAATTCGCCCGACCGGCCAACACGCTTCTCGGCTCTGAGCCGCCGATTTGCAAAACGGGCGGCTCAGCTATTTCGGTAGTATTTGGACAAAGTTGCCAGTGCTGAGGAACTGCGCTCAGGCAGCGACTTCCTGCTCGGGCGCGCTGAGCGAGATGACGAGAACCACAGCCGCACCGTTCAGCCAGTAGAACGCCGCATCCAATCCTGAAAACCCCAGTACACTGGGTGCAAACAGAAAGGTGATGCCGACAATCAGGTCCACGGCCAGGTGAAATTTGTAGGGTAGAACGCGCCAAATTCCCAAATGATGGTCGGTCAGAACCGTCAGGACAAAGGCGGCGACGCCGGTGACAACCGAAAGCCACAGCGCCAGCGGATTGGACTGACCCAATCCCAGCAGGAAAGGCAGTGTCATCAGGGCAATGGCAACCGGGTAGTCCAGATACGCGTGGACAGAGCGGGTAACGAAACGCAGGGACATAGGATTTTCCTCTTTTCAATCAGTGATGAAAGAAAGATAGAAAGCCTGACCCGAACGCTGAATTCTCGATCGTTTTAAAAATCTTGCAGATCGTACAGAATTCTTGGCGTATTAGTGCATGGACCTGTATGCGGCTGGTGACAAGCCGACCTGCTTCTTGAAAACACGGGAAAACGCGGCTTCAGAGGCATATCCAACTTCGGCTGCTGCATCTGCGACGTTCCATCGTGCCTCTGTAAGGCCATGGCACGCAATCTGCATGCGCCAGTCGGTGAGGTATTGCATCGGCGTCGTGCCCATCTTCTGGGCAAACAACTGAGAAAAGGCTGTGCGGGACATGCCGGATTCGCGTGCCAGTGTTGCAACGCTCCAGTCTTGCGCTGGGGCTTGGTGGAACGCCGTCAATGCGCGTGAGATGCGCGTATCCGCAAAGCCCGCAAGGGCGGTGTCCTGCGGGCTTTGCCGTTCCAGGTAGGTTCGGATCGCCTGCGCAAACAGAACTTCGGACAGCTTCAGCGCAATCAGATCGCCGCCAATACGGGCCCCGGACACTTCGGATCCGATCATGCGCAGGGTCGATTCCATCCACGATCCGGCCTCTTCACCATAATTCTCGATCAGGATGTAGGGCGGCAGTCGGTCGATCAGCATATGCCCGGTGCCTTTTCGCCCTGCCGGGCCGGTGAAAGAAAAATGACCGCAGATCAGTTGCGTGTCCCGGTCCTCGTCTGCACCGCCATAGACAAGGACGCCATCGCCCTTGTAGCCGGCAATCTCAAGAACCTGTTCCAGAGGAAGCGCATCCGGTGGCCTGACCTCAGCACACAACAACGCATGTGGCGCCCCATGAGGGATCAGGATCAGATCCCCCTGCCGCAGCCTCAACGTTTCTCCGGTGGATGAGACATGGACCTTGAGCTCACCCCGTTGAACAAAATGAAACCGCGCGACGTTTTCGAATTCCGGCACCTGAATACCAAAAGGTGGTGTGAACGAGGTGCGGAAGTAGAACGTGCCACGCAGGGACAGACGGGTGAGAATATCGCTGAGAAGGTCCAACATGCGGTGAAGATACGGGAACTGATCCGATCGTCCAGATCACGGAACGCTTTGCACGACAATTTGCACGATCTGCAACAAAAACCCCGCCGAAGCGGGGTTTTGCAAGTTATTACGAGCGGACCAGCTTTTCGTAATCTTCTGCGATTTCGCGGGTCAGGTCGCCGACTTCGAAAGTGTAATCTCCGATTTGCCCGACCGGAGTGACCTCGGCCGCGGTTCCGGTCAGCCAGCACTGTTCGAAATCAGCCATTTCTTCGGGCTTGATGCGCCGCTCATGCACAGTGATGCCTTTATCCTTCAGCATCTGAATGACGGTCTGACGGGTGATGCCGTTCAGGAAGCAATCCGCCAGCGGGGTGTGAACCTCTCCATCCTTGACGAAGAACACGTTGGCACCTGTTGCCTCGGCCACGTAACCACGCCAGTCCATGAACAGCGCGTCCGAACATCCCTTGGCTTCGGCCTTGTGCTTGGAAATGGTGCAGATCATGTAAAGGCCCGCTGCCTTGGCGTGGACCGGGATGGTTTCCGGGCTGGGGCGTTTCCATTCGGCGATGTCCAGTTTTGCGCCCTGCATCTTGGCGTCGCCGTAATAGGCGCCCCAGGGCCAGACCGCGATGGCCATCCGTACCGGGTTGCGGGCCGACGCCACGCCCATGTCTTCGCCAGACCCGCGCCAGACCAATGCGCGGACATAGGCATCCTGAAGGCCACTGGCTTTCAGGGTCTCTTCCTTGGCCGCTTCAATCTGATCGACGGTGTAAGGCATCGGCATGTCCAGCGCCTCGGCGCTGGCGATAAGACGTTCGGAATGTTCGCGGCTTTTGAAAATCTTGCCGTTATAAGCCCGTTCGCCCTCGAACACGGATGAGGCATAGTGCATTGCGTGGGTCAGAATATGCACATTGGCATCGCGCCAGGGCACCAGCTTACCATCCATCCAGATGACACCGTCACGATCATCATACCCCGCCATGCGAAACCTCCTGAACCGGGTTAAATTTCCGATTGTTGCGCTACTTAGGTCCGATGCGGACACAATGTTGCGCAAAAACTGCGATTCGATACCGCTCCGCCCTTGGAATGTCAATAACGCTGACATAAAGTCAAACCCGAGTAACGAATGAGGCATGATATGTCCGAAATCCGCCCAGCCCCGCGATATGGGGGCGAAAGCCTGTTGTTTTTGACGGATGAACAGTTGCGGCAGGGGATCGAGGCCATGTTCTTTGCCTATCGCGGCTTTACCGCGGATCCTGATCGTATCCTGTCCGAGATGGCCTATGGCCGCGCCCATCACCGCGCGATCCATTTTATCAACCGTGCGCCGGGCACCACGGTGAACAATTTGCTGGCGATCCTCGGGGTTACAAAACAGTCTCTGAACAGGGTTCTTCGAACATTGATCGAGGATGGTCTGGTGGAAAGCCGGGTCGGAACCGTGGACAAACGCGAACGGCACCTATTTCTGACGGAAAAGGGCGAAACGTTGGAGGCCACGTTGTCAGATGCGCAACGAACAAGAATGCGCGCAGCCTTCAAGGATGCCGGTCCCGAGGCCGTGGCCGGGTTTCGCAAAGTACTTGAAGCAATGATGGATGCTGATATGCGTCATGCCTATACGAAATTGCGGGATACGAGTTCATGAGCGAAATGGATGCCCATCTGCTGATTGTTGATGATGACGAACGCATTCGCGATCTGCTCAAGAAATTCCTGATGCGAAACGGGTTTCTGGTGACAGCGGCACGGGATGCGGCCCATGCGCGGCGGGTTCTGTCGGGATTGGATTTCGACATGATCGTCATGGATGTGATGATGCCGGGCGAAGATGGCGTCAGCCTGACCAGATCGCTGCGTGACACCCATACGACACCGATCCTGTTGTTGACCGCCAAGGGCGAGACCGAGCATCGGATTGCAGGGCTTGAAGCCGGCGCGGATGATTATCTTGCTAAACCTTTCGAGCCGAAAGAGCTGTTGCTGCGGATCAATGCGATCCTGCGCCGAATGCCGGAAACCCCGGCCGAGGAAACAGCGGCGAAGATCCTGCATCTTGGTCCCATCCGGTATGACATTGAACGTGGTGAAATGTGGCAGGGCGAAATGCCGGTCCGCCTGACGGCAACCGAAAGCCAGCTGATGAAAATTTTCTCGGCCCAACCTGGCGAGCCGATCAGCCGTGCAAAACTGGTGGAAGATCTGGGCCGGGATAAAGGACAGGCGCAAGAACGTGCCGTGGACGTGCAGATCACCCGCCTGCGCCGGAAGATCGAACAGGACCCGAAACAGCCCCGGTATCTGCAGACAGTCCGGGGCGCAGGCTATATGCTGGCACCCGATTGAATGAGCCGCTGCGCGGTGATTAATGCCTTCGGCGAGGATATTTTTAGCCAGATGAAGATGGGATCCCGATGAAAACCGCCCTTTTGACACATGCCGATTGCCTTGGACATGTCACACCCCAGGGTCATCCGGAACAGGTGGCGCGGCTGGAGCATATCCTGCACGCGCTGGAGGGGCTGGATCTGAAGCGCGTGACCGCTCCGCTGGCGGCAGACGATGATTTGCTGCGTGTTCATCCCGAAAGCCATATCCGCGACATCAGATCGTCGCGCCCCACTGACGGGTTTGCGCAGATCGACGGGGACACCTTCATGTCGCCGGGTTCCGTGGATGCGGCCTATCGCGCGGCGGGTGCGGCGGTGCGCGCCGTTGATCTGGTTTTGGGCGGTGAGGCACCGAACGCCTTTTGTGCCATTCGCCCACCTGGGCACCATGCCGAAGCCGAGAAAGCCATGGGGTTCTGCCTGTTTGGCAACGCGGCGCTGGCCGCGAAACACGCGCTGGATTACCACGGGCTGAAGCGGGTCGCTGTGGTCGATTTCGACGTTCATCATGGCAACGGCACGCAGGACCTGCTTTGGGATGAAGATCGGGCCCTTGTGATCACCAGCCAGCAAATGCCGTTATGGCCCGGATCGGGCCGCCCGGACGAGGCAGGCGCTTACGATAACGTTCTGAATATCCCGCTGGCCCCGGGCACCGGCGGGGTTGAGATGCGTTCCGCCTATGAAACGCAGGCCTTTCCGCGCCTGCGGGCGTTCCGGCCGGAGCTGATCATCATCTCTGCCGGGTTCGATGCGCATCAGGACGACCCTCTGGCCAATCTGAACTGGTCGACTGGCGATTTCGCCTGGATCACGGCAGAGCTGTGCGGGATAGCCGATGAGGTGTGTCAGGGCCGTATCGTCTCGACTCTGGAGGGCGGGTATGATCTGAACGCACTGGCCGAGGCGACACGCGCCCATGTGGAAGAACTGATGAAGGCAGCACGATGACCGATACCCCAGTTGAGCAGATGACATTCGAGCAGGCCATGAAAGAGCTTGAGACCGTGGTTGGTCAGCTTGAGCGCGGCGACGTGGCGCTGGATCAGTCGATTGCGCTTTATGAACGCGGGGCCGCTTTGAAAAAACGTTGCGAGGACGAGTTGAAGCGGGCCGAGGAAAAAGTGGCCGCGATCACTCTGGACGCGAATGGCCAACCGACCGGGACCACACCTGTCGAAGGTCAGTAAATGTTTCAGGAAAGACTGGCGCAGGACGCGGCGCGCCTTCAGGATCATTTTGACCTGATAATGGGCGCGCTGGACGATCTGGATGTGACACGGGCAATGGCCTACGCCACCCGGGGCGGTAAGCGGCTGCGCGGGTTTCTGGTTCTGGAAAGTGCGCGCCTGCACCAAATCGACGAGTCCCGCGCGATCTGGCCCGCGACCGCGATAGAGGCCCTGCACGCCTATTCGCTGGTTCACGACGATCTGCCCTGCATGGATGACGACGATCTGCGGCGCGGACGCCCCACGGTGCATGTGAAATGGGATGAAGGCACGGCTGTACTTGCCGGGGACGCGCTGCAAACACTGGCCTTTGAGCTGTGTACCCGGCCGGAGGTTGGAGATGCAGAAATTCGCGTTGATCTGGCACTGACACTGGCCAGGGCAAGCGGTGCGCAAGGTATGGTTTTGGGGCAGGCGCTTGATATCGCGGCGGAAACCGCTTCTGAGCCTCTGACGCTGAATGCGATAACACAGCTTCAGGGCGGCAAAACGGGCGCTTTGATCGAATGGTCCTCCTGTGCGGGTGCGCGTCTGGCGAAAGCGGATCCAGAGCCCTTGCGCCAATATGCCCGAGCCCTTGGTCTTGCTTTTCAGATTGCAGACGACATCCTTGATGTTGAAGGTGATGCTGCAAAGGCAGGCAAACGTCTTCAGAAAGATGCGGATGCGGGAAAGGCCACTTTCGTATCGCTTCTGGGTTTGGATGCTGCCAGAACCCGCGCCAGTGAACTTGTTGATCAGGCCTGCGCCGCACTGGACGGGTATGGCCCAACGGCAGAAACCTTGAAGGAAGCCGCTCGCTTCGTTATTGCCCGGGACAGCTAAGCCAGGAACGCGCCAAATGTCTGACCGCCCCAAAACGCCCCTGCTGGACCTTGTGAACCGCCCCGCTGATCTCAAGCGGTTCTCGGACGCGCAGCTGCATCAGGTTGCGCAGGAATTGCGGGCCGAGACGATTTCGGCGGTTTCTGTCACCGGTGGGCATCTGGGCGCGGGTCTGGGTGTTGTGGAACTGACAACCGCGCTGCACGCTGTTTTCGACACGCCGCGCGACAAGATCATCTGGGATGTGGGCCATCAGTGCTATCCGCACAAAATCCTGACCGAACGGCGCGACCGCATTCGCACGCTGCGCATGAAAGATGGCCTGAGCGGTTTCACCAAACGAAGTGAAAGCCCCTATGACCCGTTTGGCGCCGCGCATTCCAGCACCTCGATCAGTGCTGCACTGGGTTTTGCCGTGGCGCGTGATCTGGGCGGTGTAACCCCTGAAGGGTTGGGCGACGCCATTGCCGTGATCGGTGATGGATCGATGTCCGCAGGCATGGCCTTTGAGGCGATGAACAATGCCGGTCACCTGAAGAAACGCCTGATTGTCATTCTGAATGACAATGAAATGAGCATCGCCCCCCCTGTTGGTGCCCTGTCCAGCTATCTGTCCCGAATCTACGCCGAGGCGCCATTCCACGATCTGAAAGCCGCCGCAAAGGGCGCTGTTTCACTTTTGCCAGAACCGTTCCGCGAAGGGGCCAAACGCGCCAAGGAAATGCTGAAAGGCATGGCCGTGGGCGGAACCCTGTTCGAAGAGCTCGGGTTTTCCTATCTCGGGCCTATTGATGGGCATGACCTGGATCAGCTGTTGCCGGTTCTGCGCACCGTCAAGGCGCGGGCAACCGGGCCGATCCTGATCCACGTCTTGACCAAGAAGGGCAAAGGGTACGCACCAGCCGAACAGGCCCGCGACAAAGGCCACGCGACAGCCAAATTCGATGTGGTTACGGGCGAGCAGAAAAAGGCCCCTTCAAACGCGCCTTCTTACACGTCTGTCTTTGGCAAGGCTCTGGTGGATGCCGCCGCGCGCGATGACAAGATCGTTGCGGTGACTGCCGCGATGCCAGATGGCACCGGGTTGGGCCTGTTTGCCGAACGGTACCCGTCGCGCTGTTTCGATGTGGCGATTGCCGAGCAGCACGGCGTGACCTTCTCGGCTGCGCTGGCGGCAGGCGGGATGAAGCCTTTCTGCGCCATGTATTCGACCTTTCTGCAGCGGGGGTACGACCAGGTTGTGCATGACGTTGCAATCCAGCGCTTGCCCGTTCGGTTTGCCATTGACCGCGCAGGTTTGGTGGGGGCTGACGGTGCCACCCATGCCGGGTCGTTCGATATTGCCTATTTGGCCAATCTGCCGGGCATGGTCGTCATGGCCGCCGCGGATGAGGCGGAATTGATGCACATGGTGGCAACCGCTGTTGCGCATGATGAAGGGCCGATTGCCTTCCGCTATCCGCGCGGCGAAGGTGTCGGAGTGGACTTGCCCGAACGCGGTGAGGTACTGGAGATCGGCAAAGGCCGCTTGATCCGGAAAGGCGCGCGCGTCGCACTTTTGTCTTTTGGCACGCGGCTGGCTGAAGTTCAGAAAGCAGCCGAGTCTCTGACCGCCAAAGGCATTAGCCCAACAATCGCAGACGCCCGCTTTGCCAAGCCGCTGGATCGCGACTTGATCCTGAACCTGGCTGCGGATCATGAGGCGTTGATCACCATCGAAGAAGGCGCTGTTGGCGGGTTTGGCAGCCATGTGGCACAGCTTCTGGCGGATGAGGGTGTTTTTGATCGGGGCTTGAAATACCGCTCGATGGTCTTGCCTGACATCTTCATCGATCAGGCCAGCCCCGCGGACATGTATGCCGTTGCGGGTATGAATGCCGAGCAGATCGAAGCCAGGGTGCTGGATGTTCTGGGCGTAACCTCGATTGGTGAAAAGCGCGCGTAATAGCGGCGTTGAGACGCCCGCTTTTGGTTTCGACGCTTTTACAAGCAGGAGGCCGACAATCCAGAACAGAGCGGGAATGCCAAGCGCCACCCGGGTCCTTCATTGCGATTTTCTGGTCCTGACCCGAACGGTCTTTACTCCAATAGTGACTTGAGACGACAAATCACTGATACCAACCGCCCTTTGGATTGTCCGTTGCCCATTCCCTTAAAGAGATCAAGGAGATTGTTCTGGGGCGCATATGCGCGAAAGAAACGTTGATCTGACAGACCGGGGCGCTGTTACCCGTGATAGGCAGCCACTGTCTTGAGTTGCGAAAAGCCATAAAGCGCCTCAAAGCCTTTCTCGCGGCCATGGCCGGATTTGCCCACGCCTCCAAAAGGCAGTTCAACGCCGCCACCTGCCCCATAGTTGTTGAGGAACACCTGACCCGCGTGCAGCCCTTTTGCCAACCGCATCTGCCGCGCACCGTCACGTGTCCAGACGCTGGCGACAAGACCGTAATCAGTGCTATTGGCTATCATTAGAGCCTGTTCTTCGGTGTCAAACGGGATCAGAACCTGGACCGGGCCGAAGATTTCATCACGGGCAAGCGGGTGATCCGGTGGCACGTCCGCGAACAAGGTGGGCCGGACATATGCCCCGGTTTCCGGCGCATCCTTTGTGATCATCCCTTTTGCCGCAACGGTCAGATCGGCGCCTTTGTCCAGGAAGCTGTTTACGATCTGCTTTTGCCGGTCCGAGATCAGCGGTCCAACGCGAAGATCCTGCATCGCGGGTCCAACGCTGAGCTGTTCATAGGCCTCGGCCATGCGGGATTTGACCTGATCATAGACACCGCGCTGTACCAGAATGCGGGAGGAGGCCGAGCAGGTCTGCCCCGCGTTCTGAATGCCCGCATTCACCAGAAACGGCAGGGCGGCATCCAGATCGGCATCGTCAAACACCAACTGCGGGGATTTTCCGCCCAGTTCCAGCGTCACCGGCACAACGTTTCGCCCTGCGGCCTGCTGAACCAATGCACCCGTGGCCACCGAACCAGTGAACGAAATATGGTTGACCCCCGGATGCCCGGACAGCGCCGCACCCGCCTCGGCCCCCAGACCGGGCACAACATTCAGTGCACCTGCCGGCAGCCCGGCCTGTTGCGCAAGATGGGCAAAGGCCAGCGCGGTCAGACAGGCCTCTTCCGCCGGTTTCAGAACACAGGCGTTGCCCATGGCCACCGCGGCCCCGACCGAGCGCCCGATAATCTGCATCGGATAGTTCCAGGGCACGATGTGGCCTGTCACCCCATGGGGTTCGCGCAGTGTATAGACGGTGTAGCCATCGAGATAGGGAATGGTCTCACCCATCACCTTGTCCGCTGCACCCCCGTAGAACTCACAATAGCGCGCCAGCGCGATGGCATCGGCGCGGGCCTGCGTCAGGGGCTTGCCCACATCCATCGCCTCAAGCCGCGCCAGATCGTCCACCCGTTCCAGCACCAGCTGGCCCAGCCGGGTCAGGATGCGCCCACGCTCCAAGGCCGTCTTGCGCCCCCAGTCGCCCTTTAACGCAGTTCTGGCGGCGGCGACCGCCGCGTCAATATCCACACCCGAGCCGCGCGGGATCCGGCAAATCTCGGTTCCGTCTGACGGGTTGGTCAAAGGCAATGAGTCGCCCGATGCCGCAGGCGTCCAGTTTCCACCGATCAGGCACAGGGTGGGATCAAACCAGAGTGGTTGGGTCATTTTGGCCTCCATTTAGGCTCTAATAAGTAGTTTTACGCCGATAGCTTCCCGATTTCAGGCAGTTGGGGCGCGGCGGCGATCAGGGTTTGCGTGTAGGAATGCTGCGGGTCCAAGAATACCTGTTCGGTCTTGCCTTGTTCGACAATTCGTCCGGATTGCATCACCAGAACATGATCGGTGATGGTGCGCACCACGCTCAGATCGTGGCTGATGAACAGGTAAGTCAGATCATAAGCCTCGCAGAGTTCGGCAAGCAGATCGAGGATTTGGGCGCGCACCGATACGTCGAGGGCTGAAACCGCCTCATCGAACAGGATCAGTTCCGGCCGAATGATCAGGGCGCGGGCAATGGCGATCCGCTGGCGTTGCCCGCCCGAAAACTCGTGAATGTACTTGCCCGCATCATCAGGGCCGAGGCCCACTGCCGTCAGCATCTCTGTGATCCGGTCCTGGCGTTCGGAACCCTTTGGTGGCGTTTCCAACAGGTGAAAAGGTTCAGTGATCAGGCGCGCGACACGGTGGCGGGGATTGAAGCTGCCATAGGGATCCTGAAACACGACCTGCATCTTGCGACGTACCGCAAGGTTGGGCCTGTGGCCGGTGAAAACCGGCTGACCATCCAGCATAATCTGACCGGATTGGATCTCTTCCAACCCTAAAATAGCCCGTGTTAGGGTCGATTTTCCGCAACCGGACTCGCCCACCAGCCCTAAACGCTCCCCTCGGTTGAGGGTAAAGCTGACACCATCCACCGCGCGGTGGTGGCGCGGCGCATCCAGCAGACCTTTGCGGGGAAGGCGGTAATCCCGGACGACCTGCGAAACCTCCAGAAGCGGGCGTTGCTGTGTAGGTTCAGGCAGGGTGACCTGATGACCCGAAGCTTCGAACAACATACGGGTATAGGGGTGCTGCATATCTCGAAACAGGTTTCGCGTCGCGCCACTTTCGACGACCTCGCCGTGACGCATGACGACAATCTGATCGGCCATGTCCGAGACCACAGCCAGATCATGGGTGATCATCAGCAGGCCCATATCATATTCGCGAACCAGCCCTTTCAGCAGATCAAGGATCTGCGCCTGCGTGGTGACATCCAGCGCCGTGGTCGGCTCATCCGCGATCAAAAGCCTGGGACGCAAGGCGATGGCCATTGCGATGACCACACGCTGACGCTGCCCGCCCGACAGCTCATGCGGATAGCGCGACAGAGGAAACCTGTCGGGCGGCAGTCCAACCCGCGTCAGCACCTCGGCAGCGCGGGTCCGGGCCTGAGCAGGAGGCATCGCCTTGTGGATCAGGATGGTCTCCATCACCTGATCGCCGATGGTTTTCACCGGGTTGAGCGCCGTCATCGGTTCCTGAAATACCATCCCGATGGACGCGCCACGCAAGGCGCACATCTCGGCCTCGGATTGGGTCAGCAGGTTTGCGCCGTCCAGTCGGATTGCGCCTTCTGTCGTTGCCCCGTTTGGCAGAAGCTGCATCACAGCCAGCGCCGTCATGGACTTGCCCGACCCGCTTTCACCTGTCACCGCCACGATTTGGCCCGGGTCGATGGACAGATTCACCCGTTTCAGGATCGGCACCCCGTGGATCGACAGGGACAGGTTTTTGACTTGCAGCAACGTCATGCCCGCGCCACCCTGATCCTTGGGTCCAGCCAGTCGCGCAGACCGTCGCCAAGCAGGTTCAAACCCAGCACGGTGACAATGATGGCCAAGCCCGGAATCAGAGCCAAATGCGGGGCAAAACTGACCATTGTCTGCGCGTCTGCCAGCATCCGGCCCCAACTGGGCGTCGGCGGCTGCGCACCCAGACCGACATAGGACAGTCCCGCCTCGGCCAGTATGCCCAGCGAAAATTGGATGGTGCCCTGAACGATCAGCAGGTTGGCGACATTGGGCAGGATGTGTTCGGCTGATATCCGTGCGGCACCTTTGCCCGACACACGGGCGGCAAGGATGAACTCGCGCTCCCACAGCGACAAAGCAGCCCCGCGGGTGATACGGGCAAAGACGGGGATGTTGAAAATACCGATCGCAATGATCGCGTTGATGGCACCGGCACCGAACACAGCCGTGATCAGGATGGCGATGACCAGCGAGGGAAAGGCAAAGACCAGATCGTTGCCACGCATGATCACCTCATCCAGCCACGACCCTTTGCGTGCGGCGGCTGTCAGGCCAAGGGGTACGCCCAGCGCCATGCCGATCCCCACGGCAACCAGAGCCACCGCAATCGAAGTGCGTGCACCGACCATGATCATCGAGAACATGTCGCGGCCGAAGTGATCCGTTCCAAACCAGTGTTGTGCATCGGGCGTCTGAAGTTTGTTGGGGATATCCAGCGCGGCATAGTCGTAGGGTGTCCAGACAAACGAGATCAGCGCCGCCAGCACCACCAGCGACGACAGCGCTGCGCCAAGGATCAGGTTGCGGCTCATGACCGGCTCCTCAACCGTGGGTCAACGGCTGCGTAGGCCAGGTCCACCAGAAAATTCACGGTGATCACCGCAAAGACCAGAAGCATCACCACCGATTCAACCACGATCAGATCGCGGGCCGAAATGGCCTGAAACACCAACCGCCCGAGGCCGGGCAGGTAAAACACCTGTTCGATGATGATCGACCCGGCCAGCAGGAAGGAAAACTGCAAGCCGATGATCGTCAGCACGGGGATCAGCGCGTTCCGCACCCCGTGCCGCCACAGAGCCTGACGACGCGACAATCCCTTAGCCCGCGCGGTGCGCATGAAATCCTCGCCCAGAATATCCAGCAGCGCGGACCGCATGACGCGGGCCAGGATCGCGGCCTGAGGAAGGGCCAGTGCAATGGCGGGCAAAGTCAGCGAACGCAGCCCCGCCCAAAGGCCCTCGCCCCAGCCAACAAACCCACCGGCATTGAACAAGCGCAGGTTTATGGCGAAGATCAGCACCAGCATCATCGCGAACCAGAAATTGGGCACAGCGATACCAAGCTGTGTCGCCCCCATCACCGCCAGATCCCCGGGCTTGCCCCGGCGCGCGGCGGCATAGATTCCGGCGGGAAAGGCGATCAGCGTGGACAGCGTGAGCGCATACAAAGCCAAGGGCAACGATACCCACAGCCGGTCCGCAATCATCTGCGACACCGGTGTGCGATAGGTGTACGAGGTGCCGAAATCTCCGGCCACCATCCCCCCGACCCAGTTGAAATACCGCTGTACCCTGGATCCATCCAGACCCAGTTCAGCCCGCAGCGCGGCCAACGTATCCTCCTGCGCGTTGACACCCAGCATGAACGATGCCGGGTCCCCCGGTGCGACCTCGATCACGGCGAAGATGACCACCGAGGCGACGGCAAGGCTGGCAAGCAATGAGATCAGTCGTTTAAGGGTATAGCGAAGCATTGAGGCCACGTTAGGGTCTCAGCCGTCACGGGTCCAGCATCTACGGCATCGGCAGACCGGCAAATGGCGCTGCGCAACCTTTGTTCCTTTCCGCCTGTCAATCCGAATGCAGGACCTGACCCCGATTTTCACCATGTTTGTTGCGCGTTTTTTCGATTTCGCACGTTCCGTGTTTTGCTACACTTGTTCGAACCGTTTCCGCAGGCCAGAGCGGCCAAGGAGCAATCCGGGCCAAACCAGGATTTACTGATAGTGTAGCGCTCATGCTGACAGAAAATAGAATTGAGATCGGGTTTCTGCTGTTCGATGGCTTTCCGATGGCTTGCCTGACCTCGGTCATCGAACCGCTGCGCGCTGCAAATGAGATCGCCGGGCAAGAGGCATTTCGCTGGTCTCTTGTGGCGGAAAACGGGGGAAAGGTCAGCTCCAGCGCTCATGTGCGTTTTGAGGCTGAACGCAACCTCGCAGACTGTAAGCCGATTGATATTCTGTTCCTGCTCAGCAGTCCGACCTCGGGCTTCAGAAACCCTGCCCAGGGGAATGGTGCGTTGAGGGCTTTGTCACGCCACGGGACAATTCTGGGCGGTATCAGCGGCGGCGTTTTCCCGCTCGTGCGGTCGGGAGTCATGACTGGCCATCCGGTATCGGTGCACTGGTGCTACGAAGCCGCGTTTCTGGCCGAGTTTCCACAGATCGATGCACGGCGCGAAGTGATCGTGTCGGATGCCACGCGGTATACTGCGGCCGGGGCGGCGGCCGCGTTTGATCTCGCCCTGCATCTGATTCAGGACCGGTTGGGCGGCGAAGTCGCGCATGAGGTGGCCTGCTGGTTCCAGCATCCGATGATGCGAGGGGAAGGTGTTCAGCAACAGGTGCCCAGTGCAAGCAAACCTGCCACGGGTGAAAAGCTGCCGCCGCTTGTGGCACGATGTGTCGACCTGTTCGCAAGCCGTATCGGCAATCCGATCTCGATCGCGGACATAGCGGATCAAACGGGCGTCACCCCCCGCCAGATCGAGCGCGCCTTCAAACAGGCCACAGGGCAAAGCCCCAGCCATTATTTCCGCTCCATGCGGATGAAGGCGGCCCGTCAGATGGTTGTCTATACCAAGGACCCTATTGCCGACATTGCCGCGGCCATCGGATACAGCTCGGTCACGCCGTTGGTGACGCACTACCGATCTGCCTTTGGTTTGAGCCCCAGCGAGGACCGGCGACGGATCAACCGGTTTCGGGTCGAAGATAACGCTCCGCTGCCCTCAAGCTGATCTTGCCCTCAAAGCGCCGATTTCATTGCGGCCACAATCGCATGATGCAGTGACCCGGCAGACGATCTTGGCCCGTAAATACTGAACGAACCAGAAGCACGGCACAGGACGAAACACCCCAGGTGATGGATAGACGTGCGGGATGCGGCTCCAACCGCCATCTTTCGGCAATCCAGATTGCTTAGCAATTCCAGCACTGCCAACACGCCTTCTCCGTCCAGATCAAACCTGACCCATGCGTCTGTCTGTTCGGAAACCGATGCGTTGTCCCCAGTGCGTTCTTTCACCAGATGCGCCAGATCTTCATGTGTCTCAAAGGGCGTTTCGATCATCCATTGATCAGGCCCGGTCCAGAAGGCAACGATCGGCCCGCCGGTAAATTGCCCGACGGCAGGCGTTTCCGCTCCGATCACTTGGGATACGGCATTCCGGGTTTTGTCTTCCCGACCCAGCCGAGCGGCGACCGAGGCCAGCGCCACACCCGGAGTTTCGGTACAGGTCACGCTTCCGACCCTGTCGATCTTGGGTTCGGTTCCACCCAGCGCGGTTATTGCTACAAGATCATGCACGGAGCCGTTCTCCCTCGGGGTCGACGAAATGGGCCGAGACGATTTCAACCTCGACCGTCAGATCGGTCACTGGTGACACAAGGCGCATCTTTTCACCCTGACGTGTGCCGCCGTTTTTCAAAAAGCCAAGGCCGATATGGCTGTCCAGCGACGGCGAAAATGCCGCCGATGTGACATAGCCCTGATCATGGGCAGCATCCACCGGACCCGTGGCATTCATCAGATGCCCTCCGGCAGTTACCTTGTCGCTAGCGTTCACAGGCTTGATGCCAACCATCATCAAAGCATCTGGTTCGTTCAGCCCTTCACGCTCGGACAGGATTGAGCCGATGCTGTCTTTCTTCTTGGATACCATCCGACCCATTCCAAGGTTCAGGGCGGTGGTGGTTCCGTTCAACTCGTTGCCTGCGGCGTGACCCTTTTCGATCCGCATGACGCCCAGCGCTTCGGTGCCGTAGGGTATGACATCGAACTCTTCACCTTCCTGCATCAAACGCCGCATCAGCGCGTCGCCGTAACGCGATGGCACCGCGATTTCAAAGGCCAATTCGCCCGAGAAGGAAATCCGGAACAACCGCGCGCGCAACCCGCCGCATACGGTGATGTTGCCGCAAGCCATGAACGGGAAGCCTTCGTTCGAGAGGTCGAACTCGGGATCCACGATCTTTTGCAGAAGTTTGCGCGAATTGGGCCCGGCTACCGCGTATTGTGCCCAGGCTTCGGTGGTCGAGATCAGCTGTACATCCATGTCCGGGAACAGGCATTGCCGGACAAATTCCATATGCTGGTAGACCTTGACCGCATTGGCAGTTGTGGTGGTGACCACGAAATGATCCTCGGCCAGACGCGCGGCGGTACCGTCATCCATCGCAATTCCGTCTTCGCGCAACATCAGCCCATAGCGGGTTTTGCCGACGGCCAGTTTAGCAAATCCGTTGCAATAGACCCTGTTCAGGAAATCCGCCACATCCGCACCCTGAACATCAATCTTTCCAAGCGTGGTGCAGTCGCACACCCCGACCGAGGCACGGGTCTGGCGCACCTCACGGTCCACGGATTCCCGCCAATGGGTTTCACCGGGCAGCGGGAACCACTGCGCGCGCAGCCAATTGCCGACCTCGACAAACACCGCGCCGCGTTCCTTGGCCCAGTAATGTGACGGGGTAAGGCGAGTGGGATGAAACTCCTTGCCTTTCATCCGGCCAGCAAAGGTTGCAATCGGAACGGGCGTATAGGGCGGGCGGAAGATCGTGGTGCCGGTTTCCGGAATGGACTTACCCGCAAGCTCGGCCATGATCGCAAGCCCGCCCATGTTCGATGTCTTGCCCTGATCTGTAGCCATGCCCAACGTGGTATAGCGTTTCAAATGCTCGACCGAGCGGAACCCTTCCTGTTGGCTGAGCTTCACATCCTTGACGGTCACGTCATTCTGCTGATCCAGCCACGCGCGGCTGCAACCCTGAACATACCAGAACGGTGTCTGCGAGATCGGGGTATCCTCGGCCTTAGGCAGATCGGGCAGCGGGCCTTTCAGGCCCAGCGCCTGCGCCGCGCCTTCTGCCCCGGATTGCAGGGCGCCATGGGTGGACATAACACCATTTGCCGCCCCCGCGACGGACAGCCCAGGCGGCAAGTCCGCTCCGGGGACAAAGGCCGCCAGATCGTCGTTCCACGCGGGACGCCCTCGTTGATGGCAGGTCAGATGCACGTTGGGGTTCCAGCCACCCGAGACGCCAAGCGCCCCGCAGTCCAGCGTGCGCGACGACCCGTCTGCCAGCTCAACCTCGACAAAGGTCAGCCCCAGTCGGCCTTTGGTGTCCCTGACCTGCGCGCCCTGCAGAACCTCATAGTCATGGCTGGTCGGAGCGTCGTCACGAACATCGACGACGGCAGCAATCCTGATACCTTTTGCGTGCAGATCCGCAGCTGTGCGGTGGCCGTCATCGTTGTTCGTAAAGATGGCGACACGTTGCGCCGCCGTGGTTGCAAACCGATTGGCATAGGTGCGCAGAGCACTTGCCAGCATGATGCCAGGCCTGTCGTTGTTTTCAAACGCGATGGGCCGCTCGGTCGCGCCAGCGCATAACAGGGCGCGTTTGGCGTAGATGCGCCAGAGTATCTGGCGCGGTTTACCGGAAGGCAGAGAAGCAAGATGATCGCCCGTCCGCTCAACTGCACCATAGATGCCGTGATCAAAGGCACCGATCACGGTCGTACGCGGCATCAGGCGGACGTTGGGCATTGCTGACAGTTCAGCGACACTCTGCTTAACCCATTCGGTCGCATCGCCGTCGTTCAGCGAAAAGGTTTCACTGTTGAGCCGCCCACCAAGTGCGAAATCCTCATCCGCAAGAATGACCTCGGAACCGGCCCGGCCCGCAGTCAGTGCCGCCATCAATCCGGCTGGACCCGCGCCGATAATCAGCAGATCGCAATGCCGGAACCCCTTGTCATACTCATCGGGATCTTCCTGCATCGACAATGACCCAAGACCGGCCGCGCGGCGGATCATCGGCTCGTACAGCTTTTCCCAGAACGCGGCAGGCCACATGAAGGTTTTGTAGTAGAACCCCGCCGTCAGAAAGGTCGAGAATCTGTCGTTGATTGCCAGAGCATCGAATTTCAGGCTGGGCCAGCGGTTTTGGGAATGGGCTTCAAGCCCCTCGAACATCTCAACGGTCGTGGCACGGGTGTTGGGTTCCTGACGGTTGCCGGTGCGCAGCTCGACAAGGGCGTTGGGTTCTTCCGAACCGGCAGTCAGCACGCCACGCGGGCGATGGTATTTGAACGACCGGCCCATCAGGCGCACGCCATTGGCCAGAAGGGCCGAGGCCAGCGTATCGCCCGGATGCGCAGTGTAACTGCGGTTGTCGAATTTGAAGTTCAGGGTTTTGGTGCGGTCGATCTGACCGCCGCTCAGCCTGTTGTCTTGAGTCATTTGGAGCGCCCCTGTGCCCGGGCCACGTCACGGGCCAGTTCCACTTTGGAAATCTCATGTGTCGCGGTATTGCGGGTCACGACCAGCCAGGATCGGTCGCCCCCCTCGTGGAACCACAACTCGCGGTGTTCGCCAGCTGGATTGCCGCGCAAATAGGCGTAGTCAAAAAACGCTTCGGCGGCATCTTCGGCCTGCCAATCGGGCCTGTTGATCAGCGAAGCGTCTCCCAGATAGACGAATTCGGAACTGTCACGCGGGCCCAGCAAGGGGTGATGGATGATCATGGTGCTGCTCCCCTCAGTGCAGGTTGGGCTGGTTGCCCATACCTTTTTCGTCGATCATGCGGCCAGTGCGGAACCGGTCGAACCGGTAGGCGGTGGCCGTCGGGTGCGGTTCATCCTTTGCCAGCAGATGCGCAAAACAATACCCCGACGCCGGAGTTGCCTTGAACCCGCCGTAACACCAGCCGCCGTTGAAATAGAGGCCATCGATGCCGGTCCGGTCGATGATGGGCGATCCATCCATGGACATATCCATGATCCCGCCCCACATCCGCAGCAGGCGCGCGCGACCGATCATCGGCATCAGGGCCATGCCGCCCTCGCAGACATCTTCGACCACGGGCAGGTTGCCGCGTTGTGCGTACGAATTGTACCCGTCGATATCGCCACCAAAGACCAGTCCGCCCTTGTCGGACTGGCTGACATAGAAATGCCCCGCGCCAAAAGTGATCACCCCGGGCAGAACCGGCTTCAGACCTTCTGACACGAAAGCTTGCAGGACATGGCTTTCAATTGGCAACCGCATACCCGCCATGCCCATGACACGCCCCGAATTTCCGGCCACGGCACAGCCAACCTTGCCTGCGCCAATGAACCCTTTCGACGTCTCAACCCCCAGACATTTTCCGTTTTCGATCCGGAAACCGGTCACTTCGCAGTTTTGGATGATATCGACACCTTGGCTGTCTGCTGAACGGGCATATCCCCAGGCCACCGCGTCGTGCCGAACCGTGCCACCACGCCGCTGGGCCAGCCCGCCCTTGATCGGGAACCGGGCATCGTTGAAGTTCAGGAACGGGTATTCCTTGCGCACCTGTTCGGCATCCAGCAGCTCGGCATCCGCGCCGTTCAGGATCATGGCGTTGCCACGTCGCGTAAAGGCGTCGCGCTGGGCGTCTGTGTGGATCAGGTTGATGATCCCGCGCTGGCTGACCATCGCGTTATAGTTTACGTCCTGCTCAAGACCTTCCCACAGTTTCAGCGAGAACTCGTAGAAAGGTTCGTTGCCGTCCAGCAAATAATTCGAGCGGATAATGGTTGTATTGCGCCCGACATTGCCGCCACCGATCCAGCCTTTTTCAATCACCGCCACATTGCGGAGGCCAAATACCTTTGACAGGTAATGCGCCGTTGAAAGGCCATGACCGCCACCGCCGATGATCACAATGTCGTAATGTGGCTTGGGCTCCGGCTCGCGCCAGGCCGGTGTCCACCCTTTGTGCCCGGTAAGAGCCTCTTTGATGACTTTGAAACCAGAGTATCGCATGAATCGGACCTTTTTTTTCAGAATCCGCGAAAAAACCGAATTTGGATACTCTAGAATCCGACATCTGTTGTGTTGAATCAGACACCACGACAATCAGCGGTGCATGCTTAATCTTGCGATTTTTTGTTACTGTTGCTTTCAGCGCGCGGTGTCCGCCACGCCGTCCTGCTGCGCCGACAAGGGTCAGAACAGCCGGTAGCCAAAGCTATACACGCGATTTCAGAACCACATAGTTGTGGGGTTCAGCGCCTAAGACGTCATCAGAAAGACAACGACGGCATAGCCGATGATGGCGGCATATCCCAACGGGTAAATCCATTTGATCGCGTAATTGTCGAGCTTTCTGGCCGTCTTTTCCCGACCGGAAACTTTCAATTTACGCAACATCACGCTGAAGACGATAATCGTTCCTGTCATCAGGAACATGCATTGCAGAATGAAGTCCAGAAACGTCAGATAGCCAAGCTTGGGCAAGTCAGCGGAAATGGCCCAGTTGAAGGCCACAAAGACTAACAGGTTGCCGCCTGCGATCTCGATCCGTTTTCGGTATTCATCCAGAAAGAAAAGCGCCCATCCTACCGTGATCAGCACTAGCATCGGCAGGAATATGCGGATGGTGTAATATGTCAGGTGCCGGGTGCCTTCGAAGACAAGTTCGACCCGGTCGCTTTCGTTTCCTGACAAACCGGTCGTCGTTGACGTCAGAGCCCTGGCATTGCCAAGTATCCATTCCTCTTCGCCCAGCATATCACCCAGGCCGGAGTATTCATCAAGCGAGTGATAGTGAACGAATTGCGAAGGAAACACCGATACGACCTCGAAGTGAAATTCCTGCGTATCGAACGGGTATTTGCGAAAGTTGAAATGCGGAGCCTGCAAGGTCAGCGAGGATTTTTCGACAAAAGTCACATGACCATCATGACGCACGGCAACTGCGGATTCATGAATCCATCGATTGGACTGTTGGTTATGGATAACAAAAGCCGGGGTTACCACATCCAGCTCCGCGGCGTATTTCACGAAAGCGGGCGGTTCAAAAACCCGAAAATCACGACCAAGGCTTGCTGCATCAAACGCCAGTTCCGGGTCTGTCCATTCGAACCGCAGTACAACCACGGCACCATAGTTTTCGGATTGCTGATCGACGCCGGTAATCTGGTCGATCTTGATACCAACCCCGACCTGCAGTGGGTTGTCCGGGGTTCCCACCAGCGTATCCTGCTGCCCTTGGAACAAACCCTGCGCAAAAACAGCGCCTGGAAGGACAGACGCGAAAAGCAAAAGAACGAAACCTGCAAACAAGCTTTTCATGATCGTTAGAAACGCATTTCGCGATGGTGAGACTGGGCCTGAAAAGCAGGCCCAGTCAACTGATGTCATTCAGACCAGGAAATGGCGGTCAGGTCGATTGCCGCAGTTGGTGCGTTCTCCCACAGGCCCTGAACACCGGCCTTGGCGACGCCCAGCTTGGCCAGCTGGAACAGGTACCCGTTGACATAATCGTTCGAGATGAGGCGCTGCGCCTCACCCAGAAGACGGGTCCGTGCCTCGGGGTCGGTGGTGGTGTTCAGCGTCTCCATCAGCGTCTGAAAGTCGATGCTGTCATACTGGAAGTAATAGTCGGGCCGCGCGTAGATGCCGATATCCATCGGTTCGGTGTGGCTGACGATGGTCAGACCAAATTCCTTGCCCTTGAAAACCGATTCCAGCCACTGGGCCCATTCGACGTTGATGATCTCGGCCGTGATGCCGACCTCGGCCAGCTGTGCGGCGATGATTTCACCGCCCCGGCGCGCATAAGATGGCGGTGGCAAGTGCAGAGTTGTCTCGAACCCGTTTTCAAACCCGGCCTCTGCCAGCAAGGCCTTGGCCTTTTCGGGATCATACGCGGACTGGCCCGTCAGATCGACATAAGCGGGGTTGTGTGGCGCAAAATGCGTACCGATTGGGGTGCCGTATCCGAACATGGCGCCGTCGATGATGGCCTGTCGGTCAATCGCATGGGCCAACGCCTGCCGGACACGAATGTCATCGAATGGCGGCTGTTTGTTGTTGGTGGACAGGATCGTTTCACCCTCGGTCGATCCAACCAGAACCTGAAAGCGCGGGTCAGCCTCGAACTGAGGCAGGTTCTCCGGTGCCGGGAAGTTGTCGAACACGTCCACATCTTCGGCCATCATGGCCGCAAATGCGGCGGTCGGGTCCGAGATGAATTTGAACGTCGCAGTCTCTAACGCCGGTTGGTCGCCCCAATAATTGGGGTTGCGGTTCAGTGTTATGCTGTCGCCCTGAACCCAGTCGCCAAAGGTAAAAGCGCCGGTGCCAACCGGGTTTGTCTTGATGTTCTCGATGCTTTCAGGCGCGACGATCACCGCGTCACCCCAGGCAAGGTTGAACAGGAAATTGCCGTTCGGATCGGCCAGGGTGATCCTGACTGTCAGCGGATCCACGGCCTCGACGCTTTCGATCCCTGCAAACAGAGCTTTCTGCGCGTTGGCGCTGTCCTCGGCCGTGGCCCGGTCAAGGGTGAATTTAACATCCTCGGCATCCATGGTCGTGCCGTCATGGAAGGTCACGCCGTCGCGCAGTTTGAAGGTATAAGTTTTGCCGTCTTCGGAAATCTCCCAGCTTTCCGCAAGGCCGGGCACGACCGAGCCGTCGCCCATGAAACGGGTCAGACCTTCGAAGATGTTGGTGTAGACAACCGAATCGATGGCCTGAGCAGCGGCGCTGGTCGGATCCAGATGCGGGGGTTCCAGCTGCATGGCGATGGTGATGTCGGATTTGGCCAAAACCTGCGTCGCCAACAGGCTGGCGCCGATCGCCACGGTCGACGCGAATGTCCGAAGCACGTGTTTTGTCATGTGAACTCTCCCAACTGAAAATCTGCGCCCATGTTTTTCGGGCCGTTTTATCGGCAGTGTTCCTTTAAACCTGAGGTCAATCAAGGGAATGTTCGCGCAACCGGGGTTTCTTTGGCCCCAGCCGATCTGCTATGCCGCACTGCAACATAAGCCCTGCAGGAGCCAACCATGAGCGCCACCGCCCGCAAAAAGGCCCCGAACGCCGAAGATATTCGCGCCCGAAAAGGCGGCGTGCCTCTGGTCTCACTGACCGCATACACAACGCCTATGGCGCGCCTGATGGACACGCATTGTGACTTTGTTCTTGTGGGGGACAGCGTCGGGATGGTTTTGCACGGGCTGGAATCCACCCTTGGTGTCACGATGGAGATGATGATCCTGCACGGTCAGGCCGTCGCACGCGGGTTGAGCACGGCGATGATGGTCATCGACATGCCGTTTGGCAGCTATGAGGAAAGCCCGGCACAAGCGTTTCGCAACGCGGCGCGGCTGATGGCGGAAACCGGTGCAGGGGCAGTCAAGCTGGAAGGCGGTGTCGAGATGGCTGAAACCATCCGCTTTCTGGTCAAGCGCGGCATCCCGGTGATGGCGCATATCGGTCTGACCCCGCAATCGATCAACACGCTGGGCGGCTACAAGGTGCAGGGGCGCGACGAACAGGCCGAAACCGTCATGGCAGATGCCCGCGCCGTGGCCGAGGCCGGTGCGTTTTCCGTGGTGCTTGAGAAAGTGCCGCAAGGTCTGGCCGACAGGATCACCGAAGAGGTTGCCATCCCCACCATCGGAATCGGAGCGTCCGCCGGTTGCGACGGGCAGATTCTGGTCGTCGATGACATGGTCGGCTTTTTCACCACCTTCAAACCCAAATTCGTCAAACGCTATGCCGAGCTTGGCCCGTTGGCCGAAGCCGCCATCGCAGAATACGCGGCCGAAGTGCGTGCGCGGACATTTCCGGCGGGCGAACATGTGTTTGCTGATCAGGCTCCAGCGAAAGGACCAAAGACGTGACCGCGCCGATCCTGCGCTCGCTGGCGGAACTGCGGACCAAGACGACAGAATGGCACCGCGCAGGTGACGTTATCGGCGTTGTTCCGACCATGGGCGCATTGCACGAAGGGCATTTGTCGCTGGCGCAGGCCGCCAAGGAGAACTGTGACCGGGTGATCGTGACGATCTTTGTGAACCCCAAGCAGTTCAACAACCCCGAAGACCTGGCGAACTATCCCCGCACAGAACATGAAGACGCGCAAAAGCTGGCCCCTTATGGCGTGGATGCGATCTATGTGCCGGACCCTCAGGAAATCTATCCCGACGGCTTTTCCACCACGGTATCCGTGACCGGTTTGACCGACATGATGGAAGGCCCGTTTCGCCCCGGCCATTTCGAAGGCGTGGCCACTGTAGTGGCCAAACTGTTCCTGCAAACGCAGGCGGACCGAGCCTATTTCGGGGAAAAAGACTATCAGCAACTGCTGGTGGTGCGCCGCATGGCCCGCGATCTGGACATTCCCATCGAGGTTGTCGGCTGCCCAACCGTGCGCGAGCCTTCTGGGCTGGCAATGTCGTCGCGCAATCTGCTTTTGTCGCCTGAGGGTTTAAAGGTCGCGTCCCGCATGAACGAGATCATGCGGCGGGTGGCAGATAAGCTTGCCGCTGGCAAGGATTTCGCGGCGCTGGCGCAAGACGCAAAAGCCGCATTGCTGGACGCTGGTTTTACCGAAGTGGAATATATCGATCTGCGCTGCGCCGAGACGCTGGAAAGCCTGCCCAATGCCAGCAAACCCGCGCGCTTGTTCGTTACGGCCTGGGCCGATGGCGTCCGCCTGATCGACAATATTCCCGTCGATCCGGTCTGATTTCTGCTCTGGCCCCGGCGCCGTTGTTTGCGCTAAAGTCGCGCAAAATGACACCGGGGAGAGCGGACATGACCTTTATTCTGGCAATTGATCAGGGCACCACGTCCTCGCGCGCGATCCTGTTCGACGGGCAGATGAACCGTGTTGGCACCGCTCAGCAGGAGTTCCCCCAGCATTTCCCGCAAGAAGGTTGGGTTGAACACGACCCCGAGGATATCTGGTCCAGCGTCATGCATGTGTGTCGCGAGGTGATGGAAAGCGCCGGTGTTTCGGCTGACCAGATCACGGGTATTGGTATCACCAACCAGCGTGAAACCACCGTGGTCTGGGACAAGCAGACCGGCAAGGCCATCCATAACGCGATTGTCTGGCAGGACCGCCGCACCGCCGAAATCTGCGCCCGATACAAGCAAGCCGGGTGTGAAGATGACGTCACCGCCCAGACCGGCCTGCTGCTGGACCCTTATTTCTCGGGCACCAAGGTCAAATGGCTGCTGGACACCGTTTCAGGCGCACGCGCGCGGGCTGAGGCCGGAGAGTTGCTGTTCGGCACCATCGACAGTTTCCTGATCTGGCGTCTGACCGAAGGTCGTGTCCATGCCACTGACGCCACCAACGCCGCCCGCACCCTGCTGTTCGACATTCACAAAGGCGCCTGGAGCGCTGAGATTTGCGAATTGCTGGATGTACCCGTTCAAATGTTGCCGACCGTGCAGGATTGCGCCTCGGATTTCGGCGCAACCACCTTGCTTGGTGGGAATATCCCCATTCTGGGTGTGGCAGGCGATCAGCAGGCAGCCACCATCGGTCAGGCCTGTTTCCAGCCCGGTATGATGAAATCCACCTATGGCACGGGCTGTTTCGCGCTGCTGAACACGGGCGCGCAGCCGGTTGAATCGAAAAACCGCCTGCTGACAACAATCGCTTACCAATTGGACGGTCAGCGCACCTATGCGCTGGAAGGGTCGATCTTTATCGCCGGGGCCGCCGTGCAATGGCTGCGCGATGCGTTGCAGATCATCGATTCGGCCCCGCAAAGCGGCGATCTGGCGGCGCAGGCCGACCCGAACCAGCATGTGATTCTGGTGCCGGCGTTCACGGGCCTTGGGGCTCCTTACTGGAAGCCGGATTGCCGCGGTGCGATGTTCGGGCTGACACGCAATTCCGGCCGGGCCGAGATTGCCCGCGCCACGCTGGAAAGCATCGCCTTTCAGACCCGCGACCTGTGGCACGCCATGCAGGGCGACTGGGGGGCAGAGGCGGATGTCATCCTGCGCGTCGACGGCGGGATGAGTGCATCTGACTGGACCATGCAGGGTCTTTCAGATTGTCTGGGTGCCCCGGTGGATCGCCCGGTTATGCAGGAAACGACCGCCCTAGGCGCCGCATGGCTGGCAGGTATGAAAGCCGGGATTTACCCGGATCAGGCCGGTTTTGCCGAAACATGGGCGCTGGACCGCCGGTTCGAACCAACGCAAGAGCAAGCCGAACGCGACGCGGCCTATGATCGCTGGCAACGGGCGGTTCAGGCGGCGATGGCGTTCTAGCTGTGATCTTTCAACAAGCGCTGCTTTTGCCGTGACCAGTCGCGCTTGGCCTGGGTTTCGCGCTTGTCGTGGGTTTTTTTACCCTTGGCGATGCCGATTTTGATCTTGGCCAGTCCTCTGTGGTTGAAATACAGAACCAGCGGCACCAGCGTCATGCCCTTGCGCTGCGTCGCGTTCCACAGGTTCGACATCTGCTTGCGGGACACCAGCAGTTTGCGGCGGCGACGTTCTTCGTGCTTGAACATCTTGGCCTGCTCATACGGCGCGATATAGCTGTTGACCAGCCACAGTTCTCCGTCATCGACCGTGGCATAGCTTTCGGCGATGTTCGAGCCGCCCGCGCGCAGGGATTTGACCTCGGACCCCTGCAGGATGATGCCACATTCAATGTCCTCTTCGATTGCGTAATCGAAGCGGGCGCGCCGGTTTTCGGCGATTACCTTGTAATTCGGGTCTGTCTTCTGCTTGGCCATGACGCGTTGATTTAGGCGGCTTGAGCCGCCCTTGCAAGGCAGGGATTTTCGGAGTGCCTCAGGATTTAGCTGAAATGATCAGGTCCGGGCCGAAAATCGTGTCCGCATGGTTGTGCAGGTAGATCTTGAGCCACGGTGTAAACCGATCCGGGTGGCGGGCCACTTCGGCCAACAGGTCATGGTAGTCGATCCAGCGGATATCCATGACTTCGTCCGGATCAGGCGCGATTTTCAGCGGTCCGCGCACATGGGCCAGAAAAACGTCGACCACTTCGTTTTCCACCATGCCGTTCCCAACATCGGCGTGGTATTCCAAACGGTGACGGTATTCAGGATAAAGACCTGTGATCCCCAGTTCTTCGTTCAAACGGCGCACGGCGCAGGTTGACGAGCTTTCGTCCCAGTCGGGGTGTGTACAGCAAGTGTTCGCCCACAGGCCGGGCGTGTGGTACTTGCCCAGCGCCCGACGCTGCAACAAAATCTCGGTGCCCCTAACGACAAACACCGACACGGCCTTGTGCTTGAGGCCCTTTTCGTGAGCTTCAAGTTTGTCTACCGGAGTCAATTCACCATTGACCCAAGCCGGGATCATAATGCCCATCTGTCCTCTCCTGTTGCCAATCCGCCTGACGGGCGCTGATGTTGGGTTTAGCTGTTGCCGGGTCGGCTTGGCGTTGCGGCACACTCTGCGGTTTGCCGTCAGATACCAAAGTGGCGCTGTTCTACACTGGTATCAATCGCACCAAAGGCCGCAGGGGCTGCGGCCTTTGGTCCTTGTGCATGGGTGCACAATGCTAGCGTTTATTCGCCTGATACACTGACGATATAGGCGTAGACGTCTTCACCGCCGCTTTTCAGTTTGAAGGTCATTTTCGACTTGGCAGCGGTGTCGTCCAGATACGATTTCAGGAAGCCCTTAGGGTCCTGCGTGTATTCCGCAAAGGAGGCCTCATCCCAGACCAAACCCTTCTCACCGGCTGCGACGATGCTGTCGCCATATTTGAAGTCTTCGTAGGTTCCGGCAGTGCGGCCGGCGACACCAAAGAGGTTGGGACCGGTTTTTCCGCCTTTGACAATGACTTCTCCGGCCGGGTCAGCGATCATGTGGCAGGACTTGCATTTGTTGAAAGCTTTCTCACCGGCTTCGGCATCGCCTTCGGCATGGGCGGGCAGCGCCAGCAGGCCAGCGATTGCGATAGTGAGGATACGATTCATAGCTTGTGCTCCGATACAAATTGGCTGCACCGAATGGACCCCCGGCGCATAAAAGTGTCAACGCGCGGATTGCCGCGCGCATCTACAGTGCCACTGCGACACATGGTGTGTCCTTAACTTAAGTCATGTACAGCGGTCCAGCAGGGCAACAGGTCTCCTTCCGCCGGGGTCGCCAGATAAACCGCCCGCGCGATGGCGCGGGACAGGCACAGCGAAGCCGCGTGCCCGATCAGAGCAAGATCGGCTTCGGATGCGATGGGGCGGGCGCCGGTACTGATGCCAAAAACCAGATCACCGTCGCCGGGTGTGTGTGCGGGAAGGATCGCCCGGGCAATTCCGTCGTGGGCGGCAACGGCCAATCTTTGGCATTGTGGTTTGGTCAATGCGGCATCCGTGGCAACGATGGCGATGGTCGTGTTTGTCTGTTCGGGTTGCGCTGGACTCATGGCCATCGCTTTGCGGCTGGGGCGGATCCGGCTTTGATCCGGCGACATATCGGGGCCCAGCCCGCCAAATTCTGCACCTTGTTCAAAGGGTGCCGCCCAAAAGTGCCGGTCACCCGGTGTTGTGACACTGCCCAGCGGGTTCGTCGCAACGAGGGCCCCGACCGTGACCCCATCAGGCAGAATGGACGAAGCAGAGCCAAGCCCGCCCTTCTGCATTGCGGCCAACGCCCCGGTGCCCGCCCCGACGGACCCCAAATCAAAATCTTTTGAAGCGGCCAGATAAGCGGCTCGCCCCAGCGCACGATAGGGGTTTTCCGCCCAATCCTTTGCACCGCCATTGAGCAGATCAAACAGGATCGCGCCGGGAATGATCGGAACCTTCGCGGACCCGACGGGAAATCCGCGCCCTTCGGCCCGCATCGCATCTGAAACACCCGAGCAGGCGTCCAGTCCAAATGCCGATCCGCCGGACAGAACCAGCGCGTCCACCCCTGTGACGGTTTTATCAGGCGCAAGCAGATCGGTTTCGCGCGTACCCGGTGCCCCGCCCATCACATGGACCGACGCTACAAACGGTTTATCTGCCGTGAGAACCGTGGTCCCGGACTTCAGAGCGTCGTCCTGTGCGTTTCCAACCTTCAGGCCGGGGACATCGGTAATCAGGTTTCTTGGTCCAGGGATCATCTTGAACTCGGGATTGGTGCGGGGAAGCGCGCGGGCGCGCGCTGCCTCCGGCGGGGATATTTTTGGCCAGATGAAGAGCGGATCAGATACATCGGCCGCCATCAACCTCGAGCGCGGTGCCGGTGATCATGCTGGCCTCGTCCGAACACAGGAAACAGGCGGCGTTGGCCATGTCTTCGGGTGTTGAAAACCGTCCCAATGGGATGGTCGCCAGGAACTTGGCGCGAATCTCGGGCGTGTCTTCGCCCATGAAAGATTTCAACAGCGGTGTTTCACCCGCGACTGGACAGATCGCGTTCACGCGAATGCCGGTTGGGGCCAGTTCGACCGCCATAGTTTTGGTTGCCGTGATCATCCACCCTTTGGACGCGTTGTACCAGTTCAGATTCGGGCGCGGTGACAGGCCCGCTGTCGAGGCCACGTTCAGAATTGCGCCCGCGCCGCGCACCTTCATATGGGGAACAAATGCCCGGGCGGTCAGATAGACGGACTTCATGTTCACGTTGAAGACCCGGTCGAAATCATCCTCGGTGACGTTTTCCAGAGGGGTTGGCAAGTGGGTGACACCTGCATTGTTTACCAGAATATCGAGCGCCCCAAAGGCGGCAAGTGCCGTGTCCGCCATCACTTGAACCGAAGCCCCGTCGCCGACGTCGACCTGATGCGCCAATGCCCCGGCCCCAAGTTGCGCCGCCATCTCAGCGGCTGCGTCACCGTTGATATCCGCAATCATGACGCGTGCGCCTTCGGCTTGGAATTTCTGCACGATCCCCGCACCGAACCCGGATGCGCCGCCGGTGACGATTGCGGTTTTTCCCTCCAGCCTCATGACGTTACCCTTTTGCAGCCTTTGCGGGCCAGACTATCAACGCCCCGGCAAGATGCCAGATCAATCTTCAGACACCTTGCCCCGCAGCGCCTTGACGTCGCCACGCGCCTTTTTCGCGGCAAGCCGACGCTTGACCGAGCCATAGGTCGGTTTCGTTGCGATCCGCCGTTTAGGTTTGACCAGCGCGCGGGAGATCAGTTCTGCCAGCCTTGCGCGCGCGATTTCACGGTTGCGGGCCTGCGAGCGTGTTTCCTCACATTGAATGATGATTGCGCCGTCTTTGGTCCAGCGTCGCCCGGCCAGTCGCTTTAACCGGGCCTTGACCGGATCGGGCAAGGACGGCGAGCGTGCAGCTTCGAAGCGCAGCTCGACTGCGGTCGACACCTTGTTGACATTCTGCCCTCCGGGACCGGACGACCGTACAAAGCTTTCGGTCATTTCCCAGTCTTGCAGCGCGATATCATCGGTGATGTGCAGCATGGCAGTGTCAGCTTGGTGACTTGGGCGAATGAAAAAGAAGAGTCGCGATCCCGACCCGTGCCGTCGGATACCCGCAACATGCGGGCGGGCGTAAGCCATTGCGGCACAGCATTTCAGCAAGTCTCCTCATCCTCGGTGCCTAACGCAGTGCATATGTGCGATCAAGCCTGCTTTGGCAGGTCGCGCAATTCAGAATCCTGGCGGTGGCCGGGACGTTTGTTCGCGTCAGCTGCGTTCTTTACCGAAGACGTCATGTTGTTGGCGCCCGGCGAGCCCCTGCTGCGCGGGCGCGAAGCGTTCATCGAAGCCTATAAGGAAAGAATGAAGAAAAACATCGGCGGAACACATACAAATGAGTTGATCGATTTCGGTGTCGATAGTGATACCGCCTATCAGGTCGGATCCTTTGCATTTGCTGACTCTGATCCGCCGGAAAAAGGGAAGTTTGTGAACGTCCTGAAACGCCAGAAGGATGGCACCTGGAAAGTCAGCATTTCCATCTTCAACAGTGACCTTCCGTAGCGGCCCTGAGTTGAGAGCGAGCAGACATGGAACCGAGGTGTCAGGCGATTGACTGGCCTTGAGCACCGCGGGCGATATCACGCAACACCTTCAGCTCCAGCTCGTCTTCCTCATGCACCCGTGCCAGGATTTCTTTGCTGCTCACGACGGCAATTGCTTTTCCATTCTGAGTTACGACAAGATTTCGGATTTTGTGCTTGGCCATCAGATTAAGACCATTGGACAGCTTCGAACCCAGCGCGCAGGTGACAGGTTTTTCCGTCATCCAGTCACCCACTGTCTGCTTGTAGAAAGCCGAGCCGGAATCCGCCAGGCACAGCAACACGTCATGATCCGTGATAATCCCGACCAGCTTCCCATCGCTGAGAACCGCCAACGCATTCACATCCAGCAAAGCAATGGTGACGGCCGCATCGAACACCGTTGTGTCAGTGTCGCAAAATGGCGGCTTTTTCAGGTTCTGCGTTTTGACAATGCTTGAGATCGTCATGTCTTCCTCGTGGTTGAGCGCCCGACCCCTGTGTTGATCAGGGCGCATGAAAAACACTAATTCAGGAGCGGCATCATCGCCGTTGCAAGGCTCAGGACCAGGAAAAACCCTGCCATGTCAGTGATCGTCGTCAGCAAAGGGCCACTGGCGACCGCCGGGTCCTGACCGATGCGCTTTAACAACAACGGCAGAACGCCACCGATCGACACCGCGATGATCGTGTTCAGGCCCAGTGCGCCGCCAATCACCAAACCCAGAAACGGGTTTCCTTTCCACATCCAGGCAACGAGTCCGATCAGCAGGCCAAGGACACAGCCGTTGATGATGCCGACCGAAACCTCTTTTATCCAGACCCGCACAGCATCAATGGGCCGGACCAGACCAAGCGACAGCTCGCGCATGCTGACCGCAACGGCCTGATTTCCGGAACAACCGCTCATATCAGAGACCATCGGCAGGAACACAGCCAGAGCGATCACGGCAGAAAGGGTCTGTTCATAGGCGGAAATCACACTGGCCGCGATCACGTTGAGCACGATGTTAGCCGACAACCATTGAAGCCGTCGCCGCGCCCTGAGCGGCAAAGGCATCGATCGCAGTTCGTCGCCAAAGACACCCTGACGTTTCAGGCTTGCCGATTCCGCGCGCTTCAGCAGCGCCTCATCCACGGCAGAGCGGGAAACGACACCCACAAGATTCCCGTCCGTTTCGACAACCGGCAACCCAAGAAAAGGGTGCTCATCGAAAAGGTCCTCCAGTTCTTCCAGCGGCATTGTGGCCGGAACCGTGATGGGGGGCACCATGATATCGGTGAGTTTGATGCTTCGCCGTGTGGACAGCAGGCTGCGTAAGGACAGCACCCCGACAGGCACGCCATCGGAATTCAAAACGTAGGGGTGCTGGCCACGGTAACGTTCCAGATCGTATTCTTCATGAGCGAAACGCCGCAGAACCTTTCCGACTGTATCACCATCGGAAAAGGTAAAGGCTTCGGCCACCATCAGACCACCGGCGACATCGTCGTCATATTCAACCAGCCGCCGGACATCCGCCGCATCTTCCGGGTCCATCCGGGCAAGGATCGCTTCTGCATCGGCGTCTTCCAGTTCACCGATCACATCCGCCTGAATGTCGGAATCCAGCTCAAGGATGATCTCGGCGGCCTGATCGGATACCAAGCGTTCGACAAGATCGACCGCCAGCGCGTTTGGCGCTTCTTCGACCAGTTCGGCCGCACGTTCCGGTGGCAGCAACGAGAGCGCGGCGCTTCGCTGGTCAACGGGCAGGTTGAGCAATTCCCGCAGTGCATCGCTTAACGAAAGCGGATCAAGCAGGTCTGCCAGCGCCGCCCCGTCGCGATTTTCCAACGCCAGCTGAAGCTGCGTCCCTGTTTCCTTTGGTAAGGAGTCCGTATCGCTCATCCGCCGACCTGTGGGGGTATAGATTCTTAACTTACGCCGATATAGCAGAAATTATTTGCCTATAGACAAAAAAATTTTTGATTTGTAAGAAAGTGCATGCAGGAAAATGACTGGATATCCGCCGCAGCCGAACGTCTGGCCGTCTTGTACGATCAGGAGTTTGGCGGCAAGGCCAGCGGACGGTATCGCATTCCGGACAAGCTGGTGCGTCGGATCGCCGGGCGCAGGCGTTTGTATGAAGCAGATATCCGTGCCCTGTCGATCGCACTTTTTGAACTTGGGTATGTGTTAATCGATATGGATAGTTTTTACGTTGTGATGAGCGCGAATTCGTTTGTGAATTACCGGCGCGCCAATGATGACTGCGTGGCTTAGTCGCCATGGCTAAACAAACAGGATACCCCGAAGTCATAGGATGGCGCGAGCGGATCAGCCTGCCCGAGTTCGGGATCGAGCATATTCCAGCAAAGATAGACACAGGCGCCAGAACCGCGGCCCTGCATGCCGTGGACCAGACCGTGTTCGAGGTTGATGGCGAACGATGGGTCGAGTTCATGATCCCGGTCCATAATCGCCGTTCATCGGGTCGGGTGCGCACGCGGGTTGTAGACGAGCGGGAAATCAAGAACACTGGTGGCATTCCGGAACGCCGGTTGATTGTCAGAACGCAACTTCTGCTTGGACGGCATCGCTGGCTGATCGACGTTTCGCTGGCCAATCGCGCGAGGATGGAGTTTGATCTGATCCTTGGCCGTACCGCCATTCGACGGCGCGGGATCCTTGTCGATCCCGGCCACTCATATCTTCTGGATGCACGAAAAGACCCGAAAAAGATGAAGAGCAAGACAAGATCCAAGGACGCAGAAGGACGACATCAATGAAGCTTGTCATGCTTGCCCGAAATCCAAACCTGTATTCCCACCAGCGTCTGAAAGAGGCTGCTGAACAACGCGGGCACCAGTTGGATATCGTGAACACGCTACGCTGTTACATGAATATCGCGTCGCGCCGACCCGAGGTTTATTACGACGGCAAAAAGCTTGGGCGCTATGACGCGGTGATCCCACGGATCGGCGCTTCGGTCACATTCTATGGGCTGGCCGTGTTGCGGCAGTTCGAAATCATGGGTGTATTTCCGCTCAACGAGTCGGTTGCAATTGGCAGATCCCGTGACAAGTTGCGGTCCATGCAGCTGATGGCACGTGACGGGATCGGATTGCCGGTCACCACCTTCGCGCATGACCCGAAACAGACCGACGAAGTTCTCAAACTGGCGGGGGACGCTCCGCTGGTGGTCAAGCTGCTGGAGGGCACGCAGGGCATCGGAGTGGTGCTTGCGGATTCAAACCGGTCGGCAAAATCCGTGGTCGAGGCGTTTCGCGGCGCCAAGGTCAACATCATGGTACAGGAGTTCATCAAGGAAGCAGGCGGCACGGATATTCGTGCGCTTGTGGTCGGTGGAAAGGTGATCGCGGCGATGCAACGAAAAGGGGCAGAGGGCGAGTTCAGATCAAACCTGCATCGGGGTGGCAGCGCCAAGCCTATCAAAATCTCACCCGAGGAACGCTCGACAGCCGTGCGTGCGGCCAAGGCCATGGGTCTTAATGTGTGCGGTGTCGATATGCTGCGCGCCAATCACGGCGCCGTGGTGATGGAAGTAAACTCTTCGCCCGGGCTTGAAGGTGTTGAAAAGGCCACCGGCATTGATGTCGCGGGCAAAATCATCGAGTTTCTCGAAAAGAATGCAGCCAAAGGCAACACAAAGACACGAGGCCGTGGGTAAAGGTGATGCGCGGTCCCTTTGAAATCGGAGGTTTTCGCGTACCGCCCGGCACACGAACCACTCTGGATTTGCCGGTTAGCGTACTGTCGGATCACACGCCGGTAAGCATGTCAGTACACGTGGTTCACGGTCGCCGCCCCGGACCGGTCCTGTTCGTCAGTGCCGCCGTTCACGGCGATGAAGTGATCGGCGTGGAAATCGCGCGGCGACTGCTTCGGGCGCCACAACTTGACAAGCTTGCGGGTACCTTGCTGGTTATCCCGATCGTGAATGCCTTTGGTTTCATGACACATTCCCGATACCTTCCCGACCGGCGCGACCTGAACCGTTCCTTCCCCGGCAGCGAGGGGGGGTCGCTGGCCGGTCGGCTGGCGCATCTTTTCATGACCGAGATCGTCGAGCGGTCGGACCTGGGGATCGATCTTCATTCTGCCGCGATTCATCGCACCAATCTGCCGCAGATCCGCGTCTCTCCGGCTTCGGATGTCACCCTTAGATACGCGGATGCCTTCGGTGCGCCCGTGGTGATGATTTCAAAGCTGCGCGACGGGTCACTGCGCAAGGCCGCGCAAGAGCGTGGTGTGGATATCCTGCTGTTCGAGGGCGGTGAGGGTCTGCGTTTCGACGAACTGTCTGCGCGGGCGGGGGTTGCAGGCATCCTTCGGGTGATGAACGCAAAGGGCATGGTTGCCAAGCGTGGCATCGCCGCTGTGCGCGAAAAGCCTGTCCATGTCCGGTCAAGCTCATGGATGCGCGCGCCCGCCGGTGGCCTGTTGCGGACTTTCAAAGCGACCGGAGAATACGTGGCCGCCGGTGACCTGCTTGGACGCATTTCCGACCCGTTCGGAGAACTCAGGACCGATATCATCTGCGAAACCACGGGTATCATCGTGGGGCGCACTAATCTGCCTGTCGTTCATGAAGGTGACGCGTTGTTTCATATTGCGGAAACGACCGGCTCGGATGTCGAAATGCGGGTCGATACAATTGCCAGCCAGCTTGACGGCGATCCGATGTTCGATGAGGACGAGATCATTTAGACGCCGGAGCCAAAAGAAACGCGGGGCAGTTGCCTGCCCCGCGCCAGCCTACAGGATCGCACGCAATCTGTTGCTCGCCAGCGCCTCCCAAGCGGCGAGCGCGATCAGCGCAGATCCCGTGAGCCAAGCATTTGCCACTGCCACACCATGACCGGTAAAATGCAGCACCTCGGGCGCGGCGATCAGCAATGCCCCGACCGCCAATACCGGAGCCACCCGTGCGAGAAGGTGGCCCCGGCCGCTAGCGCCTGACATGACCAACACACCAATACCGATCGTCATGAAGGCGAGCGACTCACGGTCTGACGAACCGTGAGCTAGGGTTTTCTGGCTGAACAGTACAAATGGGGACAGCACTAACCAGATACCCATTCCGGCAAGCATCCACCTGTAGGGTGGAGAGGGGTTTCTCATGTTCTTGGCAACCCTGGCTTATTCGTCACCTTTGGGATCAGGAAGCAACTTTGCCTCGACCGCAGCGACCATTTCTTCGTCATTGACGAAACCGTCGGCATCCGTGTCAATTTCGGCAAAGCTCTCACTGGTAATATCGGGATACTTTGTCTGTAGCTCGGTCAGCGAAGCCAGACCATCACCGTCCGTGTCCAGTCCTACCGGCAAGGCAGCGGCCGGAAGGGCAAGGAATGACGCGAGCAGAGCAACAACAGAAACTCGACTCATTTTGTTCTCCATCAGGGAATGGGCGGTTTACCCATTGAGGGGTTGGTGCAGCGCTTGGGTGTCGGAGGCTTATCTACGGCAGACAGATTACACCTGTTCCGCAGATCGGGTTGTCCACTATACGATGAAAACTGTTGATTGGCGGTCCGATCCGGTGGGGGCACTTTCGCGCTACGCAGCATATATCGCACATCCGCATAGCGTTGAATAACGAATTTATATCACCCATAATATCGAATATTCAAATAGGTGAACGATGGACATTGAGCTCGCCCGAACTTTCCTTGCGGTCGTTGAAACCGGTACTTTTCTTGACGCAGCGGACAAGGTCCATGTTACGCAATCGACTGTCAGCATGCGGATTCGAACGCTCGAACAACAGCTTGGACAGCCCGTTTTTGAACGCAGCAAGTCTGGTGCGACCCTGACCATTGCCGGGCGGCATTTCCTCAAACATGCGCAGGTTCTGGTGCGAACGTGGACCCAGGCTAAGCTGGATGCCGGTCTGCCTGCTTCGATGGCAGCCGCCTTGGAAATCGGCGCAACACCAAGTCTTTGGGACGGCTATCTAATCAACGCCCTGCCCGAGTTGATGGCGGCACTCCCTGACGTCGCCATCCGGGCGACAGCGGCCTCGTCGGAAACACTCACGCGCGAAATCGAGGAAGGCAGCCTGGATCTTGCCATCATGTACCGGCCGCGAAACGCACCGGGCTTGTCCGCGCTCCAGCTTTTCGAGGACGAGTTTGTTCTTGTCAGCAGCGGCCCGGAAGCCCTGCCCGCTGATCTGGGCAACGCTTATGTCCTGATAGACTGGGGCCCGGAGTTTCGCGCCGATCATATGTTGAACTTTCCGGAACTTGATGCACCGCGCCTTCAGCTGGGCATTGGCACCCACGGCCTGCAATATCTTCGGTCGGTTCCCTCGGCCGGATATTTCCCACGGCGTGTTGTCGAACCGGAGCTTTGCAACGGGTGGCTCAAGTTGATCGAAATGGCACCCAGATTCGCTTATGCCGCCTATGTCGTGTTCGATGAAAGCGAGGAAGAAGGATATCCGGGTCAGGCCGCGCGGCAGCTTTGCCAGACATCAAGTGCACGCGGCCAGACACCGAAGCTTTGACGACACGTATTCACGCCGTTGCCGCGACCAAGCTTTATGCTGCGTCGAACGCAGCCAGCCTCCGCGCACGGTAAGTTTTGAACACCCCCAGAAAGTGAAGGGATCAAAAAGGGCCGCCCCAGCGGGACGGCCCTTCGAAAGTTCAGGAGGTCGGGTCGGTTAGATCAATCGACCAGCCGGAGCGAGCGCTCCGCCAAGGGCTGCCCTAACGGGCGATCCCCCCGGTTGTTCCGACACCTCTCTCCAATCTCTTTCTTGACACTGGATCACCTCCTTTTCTATCTGTTGCGGTTGAAAAGAAGCGTGCCACAAGTTGTGCCATTCTCAAAGCGTTTTTTTACACAGGCTGCACAGTCAGCCGCGCAACGATCACCTTGAACGGGATCAGGGCGATCAGCGCCAGTGAAAGCTTCACCAACCAGTCCGCAAAAGCCAGCGTCACCCAAAGTGGTGCCATCGGGCCGGACAGCATGAACGGAACAGGTTCCCACGCCCAGTTGATTGCGGCGTCAGCATTGGCGCCGAAGAAGGTGACCGAAGCCGAAAAGGCGAGGGTGAAGAAGATCGTGGTATCCAGTGCCGACCCCACCAGCGTCGACACCAGCGGTGCACGCCACCAGCGACCACCGCGCAGGGAATTGAACACGGTGACATCCGTCAGTTGCGCGATCAGGAAGGCGGTTCCCGATGCAACGGCGATGCGCAGCGGTACAGCAGCATAGGTGAACCCGTCACCCTGCAACATGATCTGGCTGCCGATCAGCGAACAGATAACACCGGTGACAAATCCAGCAAACACGACCTTACGGGCCGGACCCACGCCATAGACGCGGTTCATGATGTCGGTAACCAGAAAGGCCAGCGGATAGGTGAAAGCACCCCATGTCAGCAGCCCGTCAAGGATCAGGAACTGGACCAGAATGTTCGAGGCCACAACAATGGTGGCCATGGCAATAATGCCGGGAATGAAGTTACGTTGCATGTTTTGATGCCCGTTTTGACAAGGTAGCGGCGACTTGGCCAAGGGACCGTCCCAAGGCAAGCCGTGCCTTTAGACCTTTGCCTGCGCCCTGTCAATCGGGCAGCAGGTACTCCACAAGTTCGGTCCGCTGCAACGCCAGAAAGTTGTCATCTGAAATCATCGTGGCGCGCAACCGGCCCTGCCCGTCGCGCCAGACCGACAATCCTTCGAGGTTGTCATGCGCGCCCGTTCCGGTTTCGAACAGGGTTTCCTCGGTGCCTGGTTTCTCGTCTACCACGTCCCATCGCCGCAGTCGCGATCGAAAACCGACCAAGGATACCTTGCGTTCCAAAACGTAGAACCGTCCATCGGGACCGAAATCCGCGGCAACGGGTTTAAAGCCGCTGCGCTGTGGCAGAACAAACGGGGTCGACCATGTGCCGCCATTCCAACGGTAAACCGGAATGTCCCCTTTAGCGGTGCGGTTCTTTTCCGGCAAAGTGTAAAGCCAGCCGCGCCCATCAATGGCCAGAGCTTCGAAAGAACCATTGTCGGCAAGGTCCCGAAACGCATTCGGGCGAGGTAACACACGCGCGCTTGAGCCCGGTGTAGGGTAATAGGCGACACGATGCACCCCTTCGAACGAGATGAATATCCCGCCATCCGGCGTCACCGCGATGCCTTCGGAATCGCCGACGCCGCCTTTCATGATATGCCCATTGCTGGACAGCACCGGCCATTGACCAAGAACGTGAATATCCGCGATCTGGCCTTCGCGCCGCTCAATTCGCGCGGTCACGATCCGCGCCCGGTCGCTAAGCGCAATCATTTGGCCTCCGTCGTCCGAGATATGAAGCGCTGAAAATCCGCCAAACCAACTTGCTGGATGCCGCCAAACGAAACTGTCCAGGTGGACCGCAGATTTCACATCCAGCGCGGCGGCCACCGGGGCAAGAAACAGCGCTACACTCAGTTGGATTGCAAAACGGCGGAGCATTGTTGCGGCAAGTCTGCCAGAACGTATTCCCGGCGTTTCTTCGGCGGCGGTGCATTGGGATCGGGTGGCGGCGGGTTCAAGATGTTTTGCACCCATTGCCGGGCCTCGGCGCAGCCATCGCCTTTGGGGGGTGGGTCTTGATTCACGCAACCCTTTGACCCTCTGGGGCAGTTCAGGCGCACGTGGAAATGATAGTGATGCCCCCACCAGGGCCTGATTTTCCGCAGATAGGCTCGATTGCCTTTTTCGTCATCGCACATCTGAACCTTGGCCCCAGGAAACACGAAAATCCGGGCGACGCGTTTGTCTTTTGCCGCTTCGCGCAACAGCGCATGATGCTGCTTAGTCCAGTTTCCGTTGACGTAAGCGCCATTGGAACGACGAAGCGAGATAGACGAGATGTTTTCGCGCGACTTGCGGCTCAGGCGCATGTTTTCGCCCGGCAACATCCAGATATCGATGTCCAGCCCCAGCTGATGGCTGCGATGGCCCGAGGTCATCGGCCCGCCGCGTGGCTGGCTGATATCCCCTATATAGAGACCGTTCCATCCCGGTTGACTGGCTGCAAATCTGCTGAGGTCCTGCACGTAATCGATCGTCTGCGGATGCCCCCAGTTGCGATTGCGCGACAGGCGCATAGCTTGCCATGTAGGCCCCGTTTCAGGCAGTTGAACTGCCCCCGCAGCACATCCGCGCGAATAACTGCCGAAAGCGGCCGGTTTTTGCTGTGAACCTTGTTTCTGCGCCCCGAACAACTGCTTTGCCAGCGGTTCTGCCGTCGCAGTGCCAGCAATAGCAAGCGCCGCCAAAATTACCAAAAAACGTTTTAAAATCATCTGCTCTGATCCCCTTCCGGTCTCACCCAGCGCATCAGGAATAGACCCAGAATAAACAACAGAACGATGGGTGACACCCCCAGACGAGCACTTCCTGTCACCGTGGTGGCGATCCCGATCAGAAGTGGCGCAGCAAAGGCGGTGGCACGACCCGACAGACCATAAAGGCCAAAGCTTTCGACGGGGGTTGCCGGGTCCGTATGCCGGACCATCATCGACCGGCTACAGGATTGCAGGATGCCGCCCATGCCTCCGATCAGGATACCGCAACCAAAGAAAACCATATCCGGCAAGCCCGACCCTTCGGACATGGCGATACCGAATATCTGGGACCGGTCCATTGAAACGATGGTGATGCAGACAAGGATCAACACCCAGATCGCAACGATAATCACGGGCTTGGGACCATATTTCTTGTCCAGCTTGCCGCCCACCCAGGAAAATGCCGCTGCAGCCAGAACGCTGACGATGCCGAAAACACCGATCTTGATCAGGTCCCATTCCAACACTAGCCGGGCATAGACGCCGCCAAAACTGTAAAGCCCATTCAGCGCATCCCGATAGAACATGGATGAGCCCAGGTAACTGGCCAAACTGGTGCGATGGCGCAGGTTAGACACTGATTTTGCCAACAGCCGCAGCGCCTCGGCAACGCTGCCCTTTTTGTTTGTCGTTTCGTCGTCATGGACCCAAAGGAAGTAGGGCACCATGAACAGAATGAACCATCCGGCGGTAAACGGCCCAACAAAGCGCGTACCCTGCTGTTGCGACGCATCCAGCCCAAACAAGGGGTCCATCCCGATCAGCGTTTTGCCGTTGGCCTGCTCCACAAACAGCGCAAGCATGATCGCCAGCGAGATCAGGCCGCCGAAATAGCCAAAAGCAAAGCCCGAGCCGGAGATTTCGCCCACTTCGCTGTCGTCACCCAGATCGGGCAGTTGGGAATTGATGAAGATCAGGGCGTATTCCGCGCCGATGAAACCCAGACCGAAGGCAGACAGCATCAACCACATGTTCGAGCCATCGGGCATCGTGTACCAAAGCGCGCCGGAACCTACTGCGTACATCACGGAAAAGGCGAATATCCAGGGGATGCGCCGACCAGACACATCGGCCATCGCCCCCATCAGCGGTGCACCGAAGGCAATAATCAAACCAACTATGGTCATGCAGTTGGCCCAGACCACCTGCGCCTGTGCATCCGCAGACCCCGCGTCCAGGCCGGATGCCAGATAATATTCCGCAGCGACGCCCGCGAAGTAAGGGCCGAACACGAACGTGACCAAAAGAGTGTGATAGGGCTGACTGGCCCAATCGAAGAACCACCAGCCCCAGATACGCCTGCGCTTGGATATTTCTGCCATTTCTGCCCCTGTTTTCTTGTTGCGGTCATAAGACGGGGCTTTGGGGCAATTCGCAAGCGCAGAGTTCAGCCTACTTGCTCTTTGCTGAAAGGGTGCTTAGGTCTCGTCCAACAAGAAAACGGAGATCCCATGCTGTCGCTGATCCAAATCCTGCTGCTGATCCTGGACATTGTCTGGTTCATCATTCTGGCCCATGTGATCATGAGCTGGCTGATCAACTTTCAGGTGCTCAACCTCCACCAACAACTGGTTGCACAAATCTGGTACGGATTAAATCGGATATTAGAGCCTATTTACGGGCCGATCCGCCGCGTTCTACCCAATATGGGTGGGTTGGATTTGACCCCGCTGGTGGTGCTGATCGGCGTCTATGCCTTGCGGATCATCCTTATCAACAACGCGCCCTATTTCTACTGACCACTTGTTCACTGAATCTTAGTATGTGATTGTCCTGTCTTAAGAGCAGATAAACCTTAAAACAGGGCACCCCCGCATATGTTCGACGCCGCACCCTTGCTGCGAGATGTCTTTGGATTCGACGCCTTCCGCCCCGGGCAGGAAGAGATTGTCGACGCCGTGACGGCAGGTGAAAACGTGCTGGCGATCATGCCCACAGGTGGCGGGAAGTCTCTTTGCTTTCAACTCCCTGCACTGCTCCGCGATGGCGTGACGGTCGTTATATCTCCGCTCATTGCCCTGATGCGTGATCAGGTGCGGGGGCTGCAAGAGGCCGGGGTCGAGGCCGGTGCGCTGACATCCGGCAACACGCCCGAGGAAACCGAGGCCGTCTGGGACGCGCTGGAAGACGGGCGGCTAAAGCTGCTTTACATGGCACCCGAACGTCTGGCTGCCGGGTCGGCGCTTGGGATGCTCCGTCGGATCAACGTCAGCCTGATCGCCGTGGACGAAGCCCATTGTGTCAGTCAATGGGGGCATGACTTTCGCCCTGATTACCTGCGGATCGGAGAGTTGCGGCGCGCCCTGAAGGTTCCGCTGGCCGCGTTTACCGCCACGGCGGACGCCGAAACGCAGGATGAGATTGTCGAAAAACTGTTCGATGGCATTGAGCCACGCAAATTTCTGCGCGGATTTGACCGGCCTAACATTCATCTGGCTTTCGCCGCAAAGGACGGACCGCGCAAGCAGATCCTTGATTTCGCAGATGCGCGCAAAGGCCAGTCCGGTATCGTTTACTGCGGCACCAGAAATAAAACCGAGGTGATTGCTCAGGCCCTGCGCGCCGAGGGGCACTCGGCTTGCCACTATCACGGCGGGATGGACCCCGAAGATCGCCGCATTGTCGAAACCCGTTTCGCGCGCGAGGACGGGTTGATCGTGGTCGCAACCGTGGCTTTTGGCATGGGCATCGACAAACCCGATATCCGTTGGGTCGCCCATGCGGACCTGCCCAAATCGATCGAAGCCTATTATCAGGAAATCGGGCGCGCCGGACGCGATGGCGGCCCGGCCGAAACGCTGACCCTGTTTGGCCCCGATGACATTCGCCTGCGGCGATCACAGATTGACGAGGGTCTAGCGCCGCCCGAGCGGCGCATGGCCGATCATGCGCGCCTGAATGCCTTGCTGGGTCTGGCCGAGGCCTTGGAATGCCGCCGCCAGACATTGTTGGGTTACTTTGGCGAGGCCACAGCACGCTGCGGCAAATGCGATCTGTGCGACAGCCCGCCCGAAGTTTTCGACGGCACAACTCCGGTGCGTATGGCCCTGTCTGCGATCCTTCGGACCGAGGAATGGTTCGGGACAGGCCATTTGATCGACATCCTTCTGGGAAACGAGACCGACAAAATCCGCGCCCGCCGCCATGAGGATTTGTCCACATTTGGCATCGGCAAAGATTGGACGCGCCCGCAATGGCAGGCCGTTTTCCGCCAGATGATGGGCCACGATCTGGTGCGCCCAGACCCTGAACGTCACGGCGCATTGCGCATGACCGAGGCGGCCAAACCAATTTTGAAAGGCGAGGCAAAGATAAACCTGCGCAAGGATACGCTGCGCAATGCGGTACGTCGGCCTGCGGTCAAGGCTATGGTATCCGAAGAAGACGCTCCGCTGCTGTCTGCGCTCAAGGCCAAACGCCGTGCCCTGTCCGAAGCTGCACGTGTTCCGGCCTATGTCATCTTTCCCGACCGCACGCTTATCGAGATGGCGGAAAAGCGCCCTGTAACGCTGGACGAAATGGCCCGGATCGGCGGTGTTGGGGCCAAAAAGCTGGAACGCTATGGCGACACGTTCCTTGAAGTGATCGCAGGGGCGGTAAAAAGCGTTCATCCGGCGCGCCGAAAACTGGCTGGCCGCAATCAGGGTGAGATTTACGACCGCTTGATGGAAGTTCAGTCCTTGCTGTCGCGCGGACCGGACGGGATCGACAAGCCCCTGACCTGCTCGGCCTCACAATTGGCAAAGGTTGCACAACTGCGCCCCGATGATCCCCGTGGAATTGCACAGGTGCTGGGTGATCGACGTCACGAAAGGTTTGGCGCCGCTTTTCTGGACGTACTGCGAGAGGCGGGCTAGATACCCCAAAACAGGCAAGAAAGAGGGCGGATATGCTGATCGTGATTTCCCCGGCCAAACGGCTGGACTGGGCCGAGCGGAGTGTAGGGGTTACGCAGCCCGATTTTCAGGATGATGCAATCCGGCTGTCCAAAACCGCCCGCAACCTGACGCTGGGTGATCTGAAAAAGCTGATGGACCTGAGCGACGATCTGGCACGCCTGAACCGCGACCGGTATCGCGCTTTTTCGGATGCACCCGACGCCAAGGCCACACGCCCGGCTGCGCTTGCTTTTGCTGGCGACACATATCAAGGACTTGAAGCTGCATCGCTGGACGAAGACGAGCTGTCATGGGCGCAAGACCACTTGCGCATCCTTTCCGGCCTTTATGGTGTGTTGCGACCACTCGATGCGATACAGCCCTACCGGCTTGAGATGGGCAGCAAACTGAAAACCCGAAGAGGGAAGAACCTTTACGAATACTGGCGCGATCAGCTGAGTAAGGCACTGAATGCACAAGGTGCCGAGATTAACAGCAACATTCTGGTGAATTGTGCCAGTCAGGAGTATTTTGGTGCGGTGGATTTGAATGCCCTGAACCTGCGCGTCATCACACCGGTCTTCATGGAAGATAAGGGCGGCACCCCAAAGATTGTGAGCTTTTTTGCCAAAAAGGCGCGCGGTGCCATGGCGCGGTATGTCATCCAACACCGCTTGACCGACCCTAAGGGACTGCTGGATTTCGACAGTGGCGGCTATGAATACCGCCCTGATCTGTCGGAAGCGGATAAGCCCGTTTTCGTCAGACCTTATGCGGCCTGAAACCCAGATCACTTGAACTTGCATCCCGATGGCAAACGCCTGAAGTGTCAGCCCGACGAGGTCGGATTTGGGTTTTCGCCCCGCTCACGCCGGATTTTGACACTGGGCATGGTGTCTGCGACCGAGCAGACGCAATCGGGTTGGTGTTGCAGGATCATCTGGTGAATTCGGTTCTTGTGTAGCGGTTTGGTCAGGTAGTGGTCCAAGCCGGCTGACAGAATACCCTGATCATCCCCCGCCATGGCATGGGCCGTCAGGGCAACGATAGGAACGTGACGACCGGTTGCAACCTCAAGCCCGCGAATTTCCGCTGTTGCTTGTTTGCCGTCCATCTTCGGCATTGAAATATCCATGAAGATCAGATCTGGCTCGAACGCCTGATAGATCTCAACCGCTTCAATCCCATTGGAGGCAAAGCGAAGATCGATATTCAGATCCTTGACCATCTTCTTCAGGATCAATTGGTTGGTGCGGTTGTCCTCGGCGGCAAGAACCCTCATGCGTCGGGGGTGCGCAGATTCAGAATCTCTCTTTTTAGAGACTGTTTTACCCATATCCAAAGGGCCTCTTTCCAACGATGAGCCGTCGAGGGCCATCAACCTGCCATACAACTCGGATCGAGGGATGGGTTTCTGCAAGACACCGTCGATCAGGTCACGGGCAGGATGCGCGTGAATCAAACCGGGGCTTGCAGACATCACGACCACCGGAATGTCACCCCACCCGCGATCCCTGAGCGCGACCGCAAGATCCAGGCCATCCATATCCGGCAGATCGTGGTCACAAAGAACCAAATCAATCTGATCATTCATCTGTGACAGCGCCTCGGTCCCCGACGTGCAAACCGTCACCTCAGCCCCCAGTCGCCCAAGCTGTTTGGCAAGAATGGCCCGGTTCACGGCAAGATCTTCGACCAGTAGGACATGTTTCAAACAATCCGCCAGGTTCGGAGGCTCGGGTTGCGGGCCTTCTACCGTGGGCAGTGTCACGCGAAAACCGAAACAGGATCCCTGTTCCGGTTCGCTTTCAACCCAGACCGAGCCGCCCATCAAGGTGATCAGCCGCTTGGTGATGGCAAGGCCAAGCCCGGTGCCTTCAAACTGGCGGTTGCGCTCGTCTTCGACCTGATTGAACTCGCCAAATATGTGATCGATTTTCTCGGCGTCGATGCCAATTCCGGTGTCTTCAATCGCGATATGGATGTCGCAGATCTGCACATCCGGGTTGGGCACCCCTGTCACCCGGACCAGCACGTAGCCTTCGGAGGTGAACTTGACGGCGTTGCCGACCAGATTGGTCAGAACCTGCCGTATCCGACCAGGATCGCCCACAAAAAGGGTTGGCAAGAACAAGTCGTAATCCACCAGCAATGTCAGCCCCTTATCGCGCACGCTGGGCTGTAGCAGCATCGCAACTTCAAGAATGCAACGTTCAAGATCGAACTGTTCGGGGTGCAGAGTCAGCTTGTCCGCCTCAATCTTGGAATAGTCCAGAACGTCGTTGATGATGACCAGCAACGCCTCACCCGAATTGCGGATCGTGTTGACGTATAGCCGCTGCTCTTCGTCCAACGGTGTCTCGTCCAGCAATTCGGACATGCCAACGATGCCGTTCATCGGGGTGCGGATTTCATGGCTCATATTGGCCAGAAAGGCCGACTTGGCCCGGTTTGCTGCTTCGGCCCTCTCGCGCGCCGCCTTAAGCTCGATTTCGTGCCGGACCGACGCCGTGATGTTGAGAGCAAGGCTCACCATATCGCCACCGCTGCCGCGCTGGTCGATCAGGCGGATATAGTGACCGTTCCAAAGCTGCATGACGATTGGTGGCGGGTTGGCGCGGCTCCAGCGGGCCAGCATTCTGTCCTGCCAGTCTTCCGCAGATTCATCCCCGATATCGACAATACCTTCTGACGTCAGCAAATGCAGAATACGCGGGTATGATATCCCCGGCGCGACCTCGTCCAGGCCTTCAAAAACGCTCAGATACGCGGTGTTTGCGCCGATCAGCCGGTTGTCACCGTCAAAAAAGGCAAATCCGTCCTGAATTGTCTGAATCGAGTGCCACAAACGGCGTTCGGCAACCTCGATCTTGGCGTTGGCCACGCAGAGATCGGATTTGACCTTTTCGTTTTCATCCCGAACGGTTTCAACCTCAGCCTGCGTTTCGCCAATTCGTTTGGTCAACGCCATGGCATGTTGACCCAGTTTGCGATTGGCTGCCGAAAGCTCGGCCTGTTTCAGGGCCAGCATCCGTTCAGCTGCCAAACGCGCGCGCCGTTCCTGTGCCAATTTATGTGCAAGACTCATTTGATTGATTCCAGAACGCTCTGCTCCCAGCATCCCGATGGAAGATGAAAAACTGTTTAAGCCGTTGCACAACAGGCGTACACCATGCAACGCTGTGCCCAAAGAGGAGGGCACCATGCGCCGCTTTGTTTTTATTTCAATAACTTACGTCTTTTCACTTTTGGTCCTGCCCGGCGCCACCCAGGCGCAAGATGCAGTGCCTGATTTCCGCTACATCACGACACGGGACGCAGATTTTTATGGCTCGGATCTGGACGCCCTTTTCGATACCGATCTGAAGTCCTGCATTCAGGCTTGTTCCGCCAATACACTTTGCACCGCGTTCACCTACAACACCCGATCCAATGCCTGTTTTCCAAAAAGCGGTGTAAACCGGCAAGAGACCTATCAGGGGGCTGTGTCTGCTCAGAAGGTGCTTACTCCAGATCAGATCCAAACATTGGCAAAAACGCGCGCAAATGCGTTGAATGTACTTGGTACTGCTGACCTGAAGCAGGCCGCAGATCAGGCACGCGATCTGGGCTTTTTGCATATGGCACAGGGTAACGACCTGCAGGCTGTTCTGGACGCGGCGCGCAGCGCGAGCAGCCCGCGGCAGGTGATGAATTGGACTGGTGTGGCCGTATCGCTCAGCGATGCGCCTGATCTGTGGGTGGAATACGCGCGCCTGTTGTTGCAGACAAACTCTTCGGACTGGAGTGAAAGGCGCAACCTGCGCAACCGTGCGCTGAATGCCGCAACCAATGGCTATCTGCGCGCGGACGCTCCCGGCACGCAGATTGCCGCCCTGATGACATTGGCCCGCGCCCTGGAGGAGGTCGAGCGTGGGCGCGATATGATCCCGGTGCTGCGGCTGGCCGAGCAAATCCAACCGCGCGAGGATGTACTGGCCGCACTGAATGATGCCATCGGGAAATACGGGTTTCGCGTGGTCGACAGTTCTGTCGAAAGCGACGCCGCCGCGCCGCGGATCTGCGTCGAGTTTTCGGAACCGTTGGTCAAGGCGGGGGTCGACTATGATCCGTTTGTCCAGCGCAACGATGACGGGTTGGTGGTACAGGCTGAGGGCAGGCAGCTGTGCGTTGGCGGTGTCGCCCATGGTCAGCGCTATCGCCTGACGCTACGCGAAGGCTTGCCCTCCGCCTCGGGCGAGGCGCTGAACCGCAATGTTGAGCTTACCCATTACGTGCGCGACCGGGCGCCTTTGGTCCGGTTTCCCGGGCGCAGCTACGTTCTGCCGAAATCCGCTGATGCTGCGTTGCCCGTTGAAACGGTCAACGTCACCGAGCTGAACCTGATCCTGCGGAGGGTCAGCGACCGGAACCTGTTGCGCGCGGTTCAGCAGGATTTCTTCGGTCGTCCGCTCAGTGAATGGCAGGAAGCAGAATTTTCCGATGAAATTGCCGAGGATATCTGGACCGGTACCGCCGAAGTGGCCAACGAACTGAACCAGACCATGGCGGCGCGCCTGCCCATGGCCGAGGCGATCGCGGATCAGCCCGCTGGCATTTATGCGCTGACCGCCCGTGTTCCGGGGGCTGATCCCTATGACGACCCGGGCGCGACGCAATGGTTTGTTCTGTCCGATCTTGGGATCAGCAGCGTGCTTGGCACCGATGGATTGCACGTCACGGTGCGCGGGTTGAGCGACGCGGCACCCCGTGAAGGTGTCGAGGTTTCACTGGTCACAAGCGCAAATGCGGTCATCGCCCAAGCGCGAACGGATGAATCAGGTTATGTCCGGTTCGATCCCGGCCTGACACGGGGCAAGGGTGCCAGTGCGCCCGCGCTGGTGATGGCATCGACCGGGGACAGCGACTTCAGCTTTCTATCCCTGACCGATCCTGCCTTTGACCTGTCAGATCGTGGTGTTGAAGGGCGTGCACCTGCGGGGCCGGTTGATGTTTTTCTAGCCACGGATCGCGGCGCTTATCGAGCCGGAGAGGTGATCCACCTCACCGCCTTGTCGCGCGATGGTGAGGCGCAGGCTATCGAGGGCCTGCCCCTGATTGCGATCCTGTATCGCCCTGACGGCGTGGAATACCGCCGAACCGTCTCGGATGGCGGCGTCGCCGGGGGACATATCTTTGCCCTGCCTGTTGCGGAGGATGCACCACGCGGCGCTTGGCGGATCGAGATCAGGTCTGATCCCAAAGGCGATGCGCTGGCGCGACAAACAGTGCTGGTAGAAGACTTCCTGCCGGAACGTATAGATTTTGAGCTAAACCTGCCGGACGCGCCCCTGCGTCCCGGCGACAGCCCTCCGCTTTCGATCGACGCGCGCTATTTGTTTGGTGCGCCGGGGTCCGACCTGAGCATCGACGGTCAGGTTATCGCACGCCCGGCGGACACAGTGCCGGGCTACGACGGGTATCGCTTTGGCCGCTATGACGCCGAGACATCGATCAAAAGCACCTATTTTGGTGACATGCGCACAGATGCAAACGGCAAAGCATCTATTGCCGTTGAAATCCCTGTGTTAGAGACGGAAGGGAAACCAATTGAAGCCGAGGTTATTGCGCGACTGGCTGACGGCTCAGGCCGCCCTGTTGAACGTCGCCTGAGCGTTCCTGTCCTGCCGCCGCAACCTGTGATCGGTGTCAAACCCCTGTTCGAGGACGTACTCCCCGAAGGTACCGAGGCAGCGTTTCAGATCATTGGCCTTGCACCCGACCTGAGCCCCAGCCCGATGCGCCTGCGCTGGACGCTGAACAAGATCGAAACGCGGTATCAATGGTATCAGCTTTACGGAAACTGGAATTGGGAACCGACAACCAGACGCACTCGCGTTGCCACCGGAGAGATTGACGTCGCTACTGATCCTTTGGCGTTGTCCCAGCCCGTGGACTGGGGCCGTTATGAACTGGTGGTCCAACGTATTGATGGCACCTTTACGGAAACCGCTGTCGATTTCCACGCAGGCTGGTATCAGGCCGCAGATGCTTCGACCACGCCTGACCGGCTTGAGATGTCGCTGGATCGCGACAGCTATCGCGCCGGGGAAACCGCACAGCTGCGCATCGTTCCGCGCATGGCAGGTATCGCCCAGATCGAGGTGCTTTCGAACCGCCTGATCCATCGCCAGATGGTTGCCGTAAAGGAGGGCGAGACAGTTATCCCGATAGAGGTGACAGAAGATTGGGGTGCAGGTGCCTATGTCACGGCCACAGTGATCCGACCGATGGATGTTGCGGCCGGTCAGAACCCGGCACGCGCCATGGGCGTCTCCTATGCTGCCATTGATCCCGCGGATCGCACGCTGTCAGTTGCCATTGAGGTGCCCGAGGTAACCTCGCCCCGTCAAACACAGAAGGCCCTTGTTAGGGTCGAAAATTTTATAAGCGATGATCCAGTGTGGCTGACCCTTGCCGCAGTGGATGTGGGCATCCTCAACCTGACGGGGTTCGAAAGCCCAAACCCGCAAGAGTACTATTTCGGGCAACGTCGGCTGGGTGTGGACCTGCGTGATGTTTACGGCCGGCTGATCGACGGCATGAACGGAGCGATGGGTACGGTTCGCTCTGGCGGCGACAATGACAACGGGATGCGCCGCCAATCCCCGCCACCGACGCAAGATCTGATGGCGGTGTTCAGTGGCCCGGTTCAGGTCGGTGCGGATGGAAAGGTTGAGGTCGACATCCCCCTGCCAGCCTTCAATGGTACAGTCCGCCTGATGGCCATCGCGTGGTCACAAAAAGCCGTCGGTCAGGCCGAGGCTGACATGCTCGTCCGCGATCCGGTGGTGGTTACCGCCAGCCTGCCGCGGTTTCTGGCCCCCGGCGATCAAAGCCGGATGCGGCTTGAGATTGTCCATGCGGATGGCGCATCCGGAGACATGGCGCTTGGCCTGACCACCACCGGTGGACTGGAACTGGGCCCGGTACCGGCACGCTTTCAGCTGGAGGATGGTGGCAAAGCGGTGTTCGACATCCCTGTAACGGCCCATGTTATTGGCGATCCAGAGATCAGCGTTTCCATCACCACACCAGACGGGCGCGATCTGTCGCAAACCCTACGGATGCCGGTGCGGGCCAACGATCCCGTAATTGCCCGGACGCGGCGCTTTGCGCTGGGTGCGGGGGACAGCTTTCTGTTTTCGCAGGATGTTTTTGATGGGTTTCAACCTGGCTCGGCCAAGGCCATTCTGTCAGCCGGAGCGTTGGCCAAATTTGACACGCCAGGCCTGCTGGATCAGCTGAACCATTACCCCTATGGCTGCACCGAACAGATCACCAGCAAGGCACTGCCGCTGCTTTACCTGTCATCCGTCGCGCAGGCCTCGGGGCTGGGGAATGGCCCGGAGGTGGATCAGCGCATCACGGATTCGATCCAAAGCATTCTGACTCGTCAGGCTGCAAACGGTGCCTTTGGCCTGTGGCGCGCAGGCAGCGGTGATTTCTGGCTGGACGCCTATGTGACCGATTTCCTGTCGCGCGCTCGTGCGCAGGGGAACCCGGTGCCGAATCGGGCTTTTGCGCAGGCCATGGATAACCTGCGCAATCGGGTCAACTATGCGCCGGACTTCGACGAAGGTGGTCAGGATATTGCCTATGCCCTGATGGTTCTGGCGCGGGAAGGCGCGGCGGCGATGGGCGATCTGCGCTATTATGCGGATGTCAAAGGGGATGCTTTCGACACGCCGTTGGCCGCCGCACAACTGGGCGCTGCGCTGGCGTCGTACGGGGACCAGACCCGCGCAGACGCGATGTTCGCCCGTGCGGCGCGGATGCTGCAACAGGAGCCGAACGATCAGGAAAACCACTGGCGCGCGGATTACGGCACCCGCCTGCGGGATGCGGCGGGCCTGCTGACCCTGGCCGTAGATGCAGGCAGCGAGGCGATTGACCGCAACGCATTGATCCAACGGGTAAGCACGGGCCGAACGCCCCTGTCCACACAAGAGGCCGCGTGGTCCCTGTTGGCGGCGCACGCGCTGGTGTCAGACCCTTCCGGGTCCGGCTTGACGGTCAACGGCGTGTCAGTTTCCGGCCCCTTTGTTCAGGTTCTGCAATCCGGGCAGGCGGAAGAGGTCAACATCACTGCGACCGACGGTCACGCAACCGATATCACCCTGACGGTGACCGGAATCCCCGAGGATCCGCCAGGGGCTGGTGGCACCGGCTATGCAATCGAACGGCAGTATTATTCGATGGACGGCGATCTGATTGACGCAGGCCGCTTTGCCGTGGGGGACCGGTTCGTCACGGTTCTGACGGTCACGCCGTTTGAAAACGGTGGGGCGCGTCTGATGGTAGACGATCCTCTTGCCGCCGGGATCGAGATCGACAACCCGAACCTGCTGCGATCGGGCGATGTACGGTCGCTGGACTGGTTGGATCTGTCTGATGCCACGCATACCGAGTTCCGATTGGACAGGTTCCTGGCTGCGGTTGACCTGTCTGGACGCCAGACCGTGACGCTGGCTTATGTCGCCCGTGCCGTCACACCGGGCGTGTTCCACCATCCGGCGGCCTCGGTCGAAGATATGTATCGCCCCCAGAACCGCGCACGAACGGCGACGGGACGGGTCGAGGTGCAGTGACCGGCCATCGTTCATATCCTTGTTTGGGCGGCGCTCATGCCTAGGGTGCCGCGCCTGTTATTTGCGTTGGCCGGCGCTCTCTATCTGGCGGCATTGGCGCGGGATGGCGTTGACCGCTGGGTCGACGCCACAGTGCTGCCGCCTGTTCTGACTGAAACTTCGGTCGAGATACGGGATCGTAACGGTGACCTTCTGCGCGTGTTCCCGATTGCAGATGGCATCTGGAGGCTGCAACCCGGTGCGGTCGATCCCAATTTCACCGCTATGCTGATCCGGTACGAAGATAAACGTTTCTGGACCCACGCGGGCGTGGACCCTGTCGCGTTGCTGCGCGCAGCCGGGCAAAGCCTTTGGAGCGGGCGCGCTGTTTCAGGCGGGTCAACCCTGACCATGCAGGTCGCGCGGCTGATCGAAGATGGATCGACCGGGCGTTGGAGTGGCAAATTTCGCCAGATTAGGGTCGCATTGGCGCTGGAACGGCAGCGGAGCAAGACACAGATCCTGAACCTCTACCTGACCCATGCCCCCTATGGCGGCAATCTGGAAGGTATCCGTGCCGGTGCCCGCGCCTGGTTCGGCAAAGAAGCAACCCGTTTGACCGCCGCACAGGCGGCCCTGCTGGTCGCTTTGCCGCAATCCCCGGAGGCGCGGCGCCCGGATCGCAGACCCGAGGCAGCCCAAATTGCCCGTGATCGGATTTTGCGCAGGTTGGAGCGCTACGGCGTATTGACCAAGGCTGAAATGCACGCTGCCCTGACGGAAACCATTCCTGATCGAATGATCCCGTTTCCGCGCCTTGCACCCCATCTGACCGACCGCGTGAAAGGCCAAACCCGTGCAACCGGTGTATTTGATCTGACCCTGGATGCAGGGGTGCAAGCCCGGTTGGAAACTGTGGTCGCTCGGGCCGCCGCGCGCATCGGGCCGCGCGTGTCCGGTGCGCTGATCGTGGCAGATCATCGCGACGGTAAGATTTTGGCCTCGGTCGGGTCAGCCGGGTATCAGGATGCACGACAAGGGTTCGTGGATATGACCCAAGCCGTGCGGTCGCCCGGATCGACGCTGAAACCTCTGGTTTACGGGCTGGCATTCGATCAGGGGCTGGCCCATCCGGAAACCCTGATCAGCGACAGCCCGGTGATGTTCGGGCGTTACGCCCCGCGAAACTTCGATGGCGTTTTCCGAGGCGATGTAAGGGTTCGGGACGCGCTGCAATTGTCGCTGAATATCCCTGTCGTGCGCCTGACGCACGAGCTGGGCCCTGCGCGCGTGATGGCAGCACTGCGGACAGCAGGATCAGAACCGCGCCTGAGCAGTGGTACACCCGGATTGGCAATATCCTTGGGTGGCGTCGGGCTGAGCCTGCATGATCTTGTACAGATCTACGTGACGCTGGCCGCTGGTGGGCAAGGCCCGATTCTGCGCCATGACGCCTTGGCTGATGCACGGCTCACCTCTCGTGTTTTGTCCGAAACCTCAGCATGGCAGATTGCGGATATTCTATCCGGGATCACACCACCCACGGGCAGCACTTCAGGGGCGCTGGCCTTCAAAACGGGAACCTCTTATGGGCACCGCGATGCCTGGGCCATTGGCTTTGACGGGCAGCATGTCATCGGGGTCTGGCTGGGACGCGCGGATGGCACACCTGTTCCCGGCGCATTCGGAGGGGACGTTGCCGCGCCGCTTCTGACCGAGGCTTTCGGCCTGTTGAAACCCGAACTCACGCCCCTGCGCCCACCGCCGCCATCAACACTGTTGGTTGGCGCGGCGCAATTGCCACAACCGTTGCAACGTTTCCGGCCCCGCGCGGCGGCTTTCGAAACGGACCAAACCGCACCTGATCTGTTGTTTCCGCCAGAAAACGCTGTGTTAGAGACTTTCGGGAGCCCTCTGACGGTGAAACTACGCGGTGGTGTCGGGCCGTTTTCCGTTCTGACCAACGGCGTGCCTGTCTTGACCGGGCAACGGCAGCGAGAATTCGAAATTCCCAATCCCGGACCCGGATTTACCTCACTTGTGGTGGTGGATGCACAGGGTCAATCCGACCGGGCCTCGTTCCGGATCGACCAGAGCGCGCCCGGTTCCCGTTAAAGAACAGCAATGGGCCAGCGTTAACGCCGCCCTTCCCGCAGCCAACCGCCCAGCAGAAAGCCTCCAGCCAGCAGCAAGACAAGCCAGGGCGGCAGCAACCCGGCCTGCGTGACATCCCGCGTCTCATACGCGTTGCGTGGGGTCAGACCGATCCAACCCCGACCGGCGGCGGGGCGTCCGGCGCGTACGTTGCGGATCGACGGCAGCCCATCTTCCAACCAGATCACACCGCCCCGCAACCTGGCCAGCACCGGTTCAAGGACATCACCAGTCGCGATGGTGCGCTCGAACTCCTTCGGTGCAGCAGGGCCAAGGCCGATCACAGCCATGTGGTCGCCTTCCTGCAAACGATAAAGGCCGATCTCGGGGCCGTAATACTGCGCTTCAAACCGACCCGGAGAAACCTCTTTCAAAGTAATCTCCAACGTCTCGCCATTCGGCAAGGTGACTGTTACCGGGCCGACTTCTGTCCCGAGCGTCTGACGAATGATGCGCATGGACTGACCGTTGGCCTCGGCCCACAACGCCTCTTCTTCCAGTTCCGGTTCTTTCATCATCCAATGGGCCAGCCTGCGCAACAGCTCCAGCTGCGGACCCCCTCCTTCGAAGCCACGACTCCAAAGCCAGGCATGGTCAGACGCAAGCATCGCAACGCGCCCTTCGCCGACACGGTTCAGGACAAGCAGCGGACGATCCTCGACCCCGGTCATCAGCACGTCGCCCGAGCGATGTTTCACGTCGATCTGTCGCAACCACGCCCCCCAATCCTCGGATTCTCCAAGGTTGGTCGTGACCGGGTGACGATGCCCCAGATCACTGACCATCGGCACATATCGTTCCTCGATCACCCGCGCGGTTGGCTGAGCTGGCAGAACTGGCGCCAGGGGCGAGCGGAAGATGCTGTCGGCACCGGCGAAATCAGGTCCGGCGGCAACCAGGACCGCGCCGCCTTCGTTGATGTAGCTTGTGACATTGTCCAGATAGATCGCAGGCAGAATCCCGCGCCGCTTGTAGCGGTCAAAGATGATCAGGTCGAAATCGTTGATCTTTTCCAGAAACAACTCACGCGTCGGAAAGGCGATCAGCGACAGCTCGTCAACGGGCACACCGTCCTGTTTCTCGGGCGGGCGCAGGATGGTGAAATGCACCAGATCAACAGAACTATCAGATTTCAACAGGTTACGCCACGTGCGACCGCCCGGATGCGGTTCACCCGAGACCAGCAGCACACGCAGGCGGTCCCTTACGCCATTCATCTGGATCAGGGCCGTGTTGTTGCGGTCGGTCAACTCGCCCTCAGCCTGAGGGACGGAAAACTGGATCACGTTGCGCCCGCCATGGGGCAATGTGACGGGCAGTTCGACATCGCGACCGATTGGAATGCTGAACTGCTCGGGCTCGCCCCCATCCACCGAAATTTCCAGCGGCGCAGATGTTGCACCTGCGGGGGCAGCTCCGCTGTCTTCGACGCGCAGGGTCAAGGTCACCGATTCACCAATGATGGCGAAAGCAGGGGCGTTTCGGACAATAAGCCTGCGATCCCAGTCGCTTTCCCGCCCGGTTTGCAGCAGGTGCATCGGCGCGGGCAGATCCGGGGCCTGATCGGCATCATGCACGATCCCATCTGACACCACGAGGATACCTGCGATACGCGCGCGCGGCTCTTCCGCCAAGGCTTCGTTCAGGGCTGCCATGATCTGCGTGCCCTCATCACCTTCACCATCGCCAACCCGGATACGGCGCAGTTCTGTATTGTCGCGTGCCTCGATCTCTGCGGCTAGGTCATCTGCGGCCATTGCTGTTTGTTCCGCCCGATCTGAAAGCGTCTGGCTGGCGCTTTCATCCTCGAACATCAGAACGATATCTGTCAGCGGTGCACGATCTTCGATCTGATAGACCGGGCCGGACAGCGCAGCGATGATCACCAGCGCCGCCAACCCACGCAAGGCCCATCCCGACAATCCGCGCCACAAGGCCATCACGACCCCGGCCACGGCAATCATACCCACGACAAGCAGCATCGCCCACGGGATCAGCGGATCGAAGATGACGGTTCCTGTCATTGTCCCAACCTGTCCAGAAGGGCGGGCACGTGAACCTGATCGGATTTGTAGTTCCCCGTCAGCACATGCATCACCAGATTGACACCAAAACGATTGGCCAACTCGCGTTGCCGTTCCCCGGCATAACCGCGCCCGACGGGCAACAGGGCCTGCCCGTTGCGATCCACCGCCCAGGCACCGGCCCAGTCATTGCCGCCGATGACCACCGGCGTCACATTGTCGTTCAGATTGCGGAAAGGCATCCCGTCGATCTGTTCTGCATCCAGCGGCGCGGCTTCAACCCAAACCTCGGTGCCTGAATATCGGCCCGGAAAATCCTGTAACAGGTAGAACGTGCGTGTCAGAACATGATCACGCGGAATCGGCTCTAATGCAGGGATATTCAGCGGTCCGGCCAGTTGTTGCAGTTTGCGGCCATTTGGGCTGGAGGCACCGAAACTGGCGATATCCGCATCACGTGTGTCAAACAGGATCATCCCTCCGGACCGCAGATAGGCGTTCAGCTTGACATAGGCCTCGGCTGAAGGTTGCGACTGGTTCGCTGAGATCGGCCAATAAAGCAACGGAAAGAACGCCAGCTCATCCCGTTCCAGATCAACACCGATGGGGTCTGCGGGTTCAACCGATGTGCGATAGAGCAGGGTTTGGCCAAGCCCGCGCAACCCGGCTTGCGCAATATCATCTACCTGCGCATCGCCAGTCAGGACATGCGCCAATACCAGTTCGTGGGTCGCAGCCAATGCAAACTCGGTGTCCTCAGGCGTTTGCGCGTGACCTTCGGGTACCAACAGGACACCGGTCAACGCCAAGGCCGTTGTTCGGGCCAAACCCAACCTGCCCGACAAAGCAAGCGATGCAATAACATCGACTGTCAGCAAAATCAGTGCAAGGCTGAGCAACAGACCGCCGAGCGGCATTTCCGTGCTGACCTCCTGCCCTTTGATCGGCACATTTGCGGGCCAGACAACAGGACGCAGCTGAGTTTCTTCCGAGACGACGTTCAACGCCAGCTTCTGCTTGCCACTTTCATAAAGACCCGGGCGCAGTTCCGGCCCGATCTGGCCCGATATCAGCTCAACCCCGTCGACACCGGCCAGGGTTCCGGCATCTGACAATGTGCCAAACCCGTCCATGATCTGTACCGGCTCCCATGTTGTTCCCAGTAACTGAGCCTCTTGCCGTGACTTTGCGGCCGAGGCCACGGCCAGCCGATCCAGCATTTCAACGAACAGGCCCGACAGTGGCAGGCTGGACCATTCTGCATCGGCGGTCACATGGAACAACACCACCTGCCCCAATCCCAGCGCCTTACGTGTCACCAAAGGCGTGCCGTCAGACAGCGAGGCAATCACACGATCCGCCAAGTTAGGGTCTGGTTGCGCCATGACCTGAGTGGAAACGACCACGTCATCAGGGATGTCCAATCCATAGAAAGGCGAGGTTTCGGGGAATGGTGCCAGGGTCTTGGCCTCACCCCAGCTCATCGCGCCGCCGACAGATCGCCCACCGCTGCGCAGCCGCGCAGGCAGCAGGGTGTCTTCGGTGTCACGCCCAAGATCGCTGGCCGCCATACGCGGGCCGGCAAAGCGCAGCAGCAAACCGCCCTGTTCGACCCATTCAATCAGGTCCGCCTTTTCAGGTTCCGACATCTGGGCCACATCTGACAGAACAATGACATCCGGATTGGCGGGCAGAACCTCAGTCAGACCGCCATCGACGAAATCCGCCGTGGGGCTCAGGACCTGAGTCAGATAATGCAGGGGTGACAGCAGCTCCAGACCTTCGCGGTTCAAACTCCCGGCAATCAGCGCGACCTCACGGCGACGCAGGCTGTCATCGGTCAAGGTCACGGTCCCGGCGGACCTTTGGCCCTGGATTTCGAACCGCGTGATCCGGGCGCGGAGTTCGGATGGCAGCGCCAGATCGACCTGCGCCGATGAATCCCCGGCTTCAAGGGTCAGTTCCACAGAATGCAGCACTCGGGCGGTTCCCGCCGGGTCGCGCCCTTGTGCCAATACTGTCACACGTTCCTCGGGGCCGGGGCCTGCGCGCTGCACTGTCACTTTGATCAGCCCATCCTGATAAGCCGCTGGCAGGATCGCCATGGGCCGGGACGCCGCCTGATACACCACGACATCGCCACGAGCCTGCAAGCTGGAGACCAGCGCCGCATGATCTACATAATCCAGCCGGTCGCTGAACCAATGAGTATCAAACCCGCCATCAATTGATTTTAATGCCGCAATGGTCTGTGCGATCTGAGGTTCTGTCGGCTGCCATGGGTTGGGCATCAATCCCGGCAAATGTCCCCGCCAAGCCTCGCCCGCCTGAAAAACGGGTGTTTCCGGTTCGGTCAGGCGCAGGATAGCCACCGTGCGCCCTGCGCGGCCAGCCTCGGTCAGTTGCGCATCGATCTGATCCAGCGTGGCCGACCATCGGGTCGCGCCAGCCCAACTGGCGTCCAGCACCATCAGCAGCGGCCCGGACCCGATCTCATCCCGCGACGGGTTCAGAACCGGACCGGCCAGACCTATGATCACCGCCGCAGCTGCCAGCATCCGCAGCAGCAACAGCCACCACGGCGTGCGGTCCGAAACGCTTTCGTCATCCTTCAGGCCCAAGAGCAACGTCACCGCCGGGAACATCCGACGGATCGGCGCGGGCGGCACCGCGCGCAGGATCAGCCACAGGATCGGCAGGGTCAGAAGACCCAGCAGCACCCATGGAGCGGTAAAGCCGATGCCCGCCAGAACCGTCATCGCGTTCCCCCGTCCAGCGCACGATATATCCACAACAGAGCCGCTTGCGCGCTATCTCCCGTGTGATGCAGGCCCATTTGCCAGCCAGTCGCCCGGCAAAGCTGCGTCAGCGCATCCTTACGGTGGGCGAGGCGTTGCAGATAGCGGTCCCGCAGCTCTGCCGCCTTGAGCGTTTCGTGCCGGACGGACCCCCCGACGCTTTCGAAAATCGTACGCCCACGATAAGGAAATGTCTCTTCGCCCGGGTCCAGCACCTGAAGGATCACGCCGCGAACACCACGGTCTGCGGCTTTGGTCAGGGCCAGTTCAACTTCGTCCATTCGACCAAGAAAATCCGAAATGAACACGGCACGGGCATGCGGGATCATGGCGCGATGTTCAGGCGGGGCGTAATCCGTTTGATCATCCTCGGACCAGGCTTGCGCCAGCCGGATGATCTGCGCATTGCCACGCCGGGGTGGCAAGGTCGTGCCTGTCAGGCCAACACGCTCTCCACCGCGGACCAGCAGGATGGACGTTGCCAGTCCCAAAAGCCGGGCGCGATCTGCCTTGGTCGGCAACGATTTGTCGGACGCAAACCGCATCGACGCCCCCTGATCGACCCAAAGCATTACCGATTGCGCGATCTGCCATTCGCGTTCCCGCACATATTGCTGATCTCCACGCGCCGAGCGGCGGTGGTCGATCATCCGGCGACTGTCGCCGATCTGCGCGGGGCGGTATTGCCAGAAATCATCCCCCATGCCAGAGCGTCGCCGTCCATGGTCACCCAGCAGAACGGTACCCGCCAGATGCTCGGCCCGCGCCAAAAGGGGCGGCAGCCGCGATGCCTCGGCCTCGGATCTTTCGCGAAGGGTCAGCGCGGCATTCACGCTGCCGCCTCGGTCCGAATCAACCCGACAGCAGTCGAGTCGATCAGGTCGGCCAAACTGTCGCCGCGTGCCCGTGCCGCAAAGTTGAGAGCCATCCGGTGGCTAAGCACCGGGCGCGCCATGTCCAGCACATCCTCGGCATTGGGTGCCAGACGCCCCTGCAACATCGCACGTGCCCGAACCGTCATCATCAGCGCCTGCGCAGCGCGTGGCCCAGGACCCCACGCGACGGTTTCAGCAACCCGTTCGGATACACCCGCTTCTTCTGGGCGGAAGGCCCGCACCAGATCAAGGATCAGCTCGACAACCGATTCCCCGACCGGCATCCGACGCAGCAGGACCTGTGCAGCCAGCAACTCTTCCTTGCTGAAAATCTGATGTGCTTCGTCTTCCTCAACGCCGGTCGTGGCCAGCAGAATATCCCGCTCGGTCTGGCGGTCGGGGTATTCTACATCGATCTGCACCAGAAACCGGTCCAGCTGCGCTTCGGGCAGGGGATAGGTGCCTTCCTGTTCGATCGGGTTTTGCGTGGCCAGAACATGGAATGGCACACCAAGGGAACGGTCCTCACCGGCCACTGTCACCGTACGCTCCTGCATCGCCTGCAGCAGCGCAGATTGCGTTCGCGGGCTTGCGCGGTTGATTTCATCCGCCATCAGCAGCTGACAGAAGATCGGGCCTGGAATGAAACGGAAATGGCGGCTGCCATCATCGGCCGTATCCAACACCTCAGATCCAAGAATATCGGCGGGCATCAGGTCGGGCGTAAACTGAATGCGATTGCCATGCAGGCCCATCACGGTCGACAACGTCTCGACCAACCGTGTCTTGCCCAAGCCCGGCAGACCGATCAGAAGGGCGTGACCACCGCACAAAAGCGCAGCCAGGGTCAGGTCCACGACCCTTTCCTGCCCGATGAAGCGGCGGGTGATCGAGGCCTTGGCCTCTTGCAGCTTGTTTTCCAGCGCTTCGATCTCGGCTACGAGGTCGGCAGGTTCGTTCATGACTTTCCCTTCCGTGGACGAATATGATTGAAGTGTATCGCGCTGAGAGGAAATGGCAAAAGCAATGAGCGGACAAAAACCTGTGAAACCCTCGCCCGACGGATTGGCCGCATCGGTAAAAGCCGCCAAAACCCGAGGTTTACCGCCCGTTCACCTGTGGAATCCTCCGTTTTGTGGCGATCTGGACATCCGTGTCGCAAAAGATGGTACATGGAATTATTTAGGCTCGCCCATCAATCGGTTCGAGCTTGTGAAGCTTTTTTCCTCAATTCTTAAGAAAGAAGACGGGAAATACTATCTGGTCACGCCGGTTGAAAAGGTGGGAATCACTGTCGAGGACGCGCCGTTCATCGCCGTGGATTTCGAGCAAACCGGCGAAGGTCGGACGCAAGACCTGACCTTTCGCACACAAGTGGACGACATCGCTGTTGCAGGGCCCGCGCATCCAATCCGGATTGTAATCGATCCTGAAACAGAAGAACCGTCACCCTACATACTGATCCGCACGAACCTCGAAGCGCGCATAGATCGCAAAAGCTTCTATCGCCTTGTCGAGATTGGCGGCCACCATGAGGGCTGGTTTGGTGTCTGGTCAGGTGGGCAATTCTTCCCGCTGATCCCTTCAGCCGATCTTGGCTGACCGTGGAGCGCGATCCTGGGCCAGCACGACGGCCAAGGCGACTACGCCCGCGCCCAGCGCACGGGTCCAGTTCCAGTCTTCCCCCAGCATCAGCATGATCAGCATCACGTAAAACGGGGCGATATTGATGTGAAACGAAGCCAGCGCCACGCCCAGCTTTCCCACGGCCGAGATGAACAACACTTGGCTGAGCCCCAGTGATATCAAGGCATAGATCCCAAGCATCCCCCATTGCTGCCCATCAATGGCGGCGGTTGGCAGCACATCCATGCCCAGCTGGGCCGCCCCAAAACTCAGCACTGCGGCCATGAGCAACCCACCGACGAAAGTAATTGTACAGCGCCCGATCTGACTGAGTTCGGGGAAGTCGCGCGCAGTGGCCATGCTGCCCCAGCAAAACAGGCCCGTTGCAAGGATCGCCAGAACCGCGCCCAGCCCCAGCTGTTCGGGCGCGGCGGTGCTGGTTGCAATCAGCCCACCCAGAACCGACACCAGAACACCCAACGCAAAGGTCCACTTCAGCCGTCGGGTTCCTGCCATCAGCTCCAGTACCGTTGCCAGCAAAGGCGCGCAGGATGCAATGATCGCGACTGTCACCGGGTCCGTCATTTTCTGCGCAACGATCAGCAGAAACATGGCAAAGCCAAAACCAAAGCCGCCGACAACCATCGCCCGACCCCATCTTGCGCGTAACACTCTGCTGGGGCCATCCAGCAGGATCCAGACCGGTATCAGAACGGCAATCGCCAGCGCCAGGCGCGCGGTCAGCAATGCAACAGGGGGCCAGGTTTGCAGCAAAACTTCCGCCGCCGGGAACCCCGCTGCCCAGGTAATCATGGAGGCAACCGCCAGCCCATTCCCTGACAACGCAGGGTTTTGGCCACCAGACATAGCGGTAGTTGCCCCGCGTACGGGTTCCGGGCTCATCGCCATTGGATTCGGACCTTTTGTTAAGACGGCACCCGTAATGACGCGCCGCGCTGTGCGGACCCTTGCTGATTCGGTGCAAGCGATCTGGTCGATTTTCGACAATCTGTCGTTTTCGATCCCTTCCCCGAAAATCATCCCTTGGTTATGGTCGGATCAACACAACCACTGACCGCTCATGCCCAGATTTGCTGCCAACCTTTCACTGCTATTTACCGAAATGCCTTACCTGGAGCGGTTTCAGGCTGCGTCAGATGCCGGGTTCACAGCGGTCGAAGTATTGTTTCCTTACGACATCGCCGCGACGGAAACCCGCCGCGCCTTGCTTGCCAACGGGTTGGAGCTTGTGCTGATCAACGCGCCACCGCCCAACTACACCGGCGGTGCGCCGGGTTACGCAGCAATCCCCGATGGTCAATCGCGGTTCCAGTCGGACATTCGCCGTGTCCTGCGATATGCAGGGGTGCTACGCCCCGGTCTGATCCACATCATGTCCGGGTACGCCACCGGGCCGGATGCATTGAGTTGTTTTGTGCAAAATCTGCAATGGGCCGCCGATTTCGCCCCACAGCAACAATTCACCATCGAGCCGCTCAACCCGGTTTCACAGCCCGGATATTTTTTGAACGATTACGATCTGGCAGCAGAGGTTCTCAACCAGGTGAATCGCCCGAATGTCGGCCTGCAATATGACAGCTTTCACGCCCATATGATCCATGGCGACGCGCTGGCTGTCTGGGACCGCTTTCATCCGCAGGTGGTCCATACCCAAGTTGGCGCAGCCCCGGATCGCACGGAACCGGGTCGCGGACCAACGGATTTCAAGGCCTTGTTCTCGGCCATGGACGCGGCAGGTTATAGCGGCTGGATCAGCGCGGAATACACACCCTCAATTCAACGCACCTGCGACACACTCGACTGGATGCGGGACTTGCACTGGTAATTTTCATTCAGATACCGCACATCAAGGGCATTGCGACCATTAGGATGCCTGCTTTGATACCAGCCCGCTATGCCCGTGCCGTTTTCAGCCTGATCATGTCCGGCCTCATGTCCTTGATTGTAACGGGGATCGCGACGGTCAAAGCAATCGGGTTTAACCCCGGCACAGTTGGCGACTGGATGGCGTCCTGGGCTTTTTGCTGGCCCATCGCCTTCACCGTAATCCTGCTGTTTGGCCCGTCCGTGCAACGAATGGTGAACCGTATGGTCGGGCCGCAGGGCTGACCCGCTGATAGTGCAGACCGTCGAGGACTGATGAACAACGCCGCTAGTGCGCCTCGGCCCAGTTTGCACCCTTCCCGGCATCCACGACCAGCTTCACATCCAGTTTGACCGCAGGATCCGAAGCGCCCTCCATCACGTCTCGGGCCACGTCGATCACCTGATCCACTGCATCTTCGGCCACTTCGAACAGCAACTCGTCGTGAACCTGCAACAGCATCTTGGCAGGCAACCCGTTGATCGCATCGGGCATTCGCACCATCGCGCGCCGGATCACATCCGCCGCCGTACCTTGAATTGGCGCATTGATCGCTGCGCGGCGCGAGAACCCGGCATGTGGCCCTTTGGCATTGATCTCGGGCGTGTGAATCTTGCGCCCGAACAGGGTTTGCACATAGCCGTGCTCTTTCGCGAATTCGACTGTGTCGTCCATATAACGGCGAATGCCTGGGAAACGTTCGAAATAACGATCAATAAAGCCCTGCGCCTCGGCCCGCGGAATGCGCAGGTTTCGGGCCAGACCAAAGCCCGAGATGCCGTAGATCACACCGAAATTGATTGCCTTTGCCTGACGGCGGATATCAGGCGTCATCTCATCCAACGGCACATCAAACATCTCGGACGCAGTCATGGCGTGAATATCCAAACCGTCCGAAAATGCCTGTTTCAGAGCCGAAATATCGGCGATATGGGCCAGAATCCGCAACTCGATCTGGCTGTAGTCGAGACTTACCAACACATTGCCCGGCTCGGCGATGAAAGCCTCACGAATACGCCGCCCTTCTTCTGTCCGCACCGGAATGTTTTGCAGGTTCGGATCGGTCGAGGCCAGACGCCCTGTATTTGCTCCGGTGATCGAATAAGACGTATGCACCCGACCTGTGTCGGGGTTGATATGGGTCTGCAGCGCGTCGGTATAGGTCGATTTCAGCTTGCTCAGCTGCCGCCAGTCCAGAACACGGCGCGGCAGTTCATGCTCGGTTGCGAGGTCTTCCAGAATATCAGCGCCGGTCGAGTATTTGCCGGTCTTGCCTTTCTTGCCACCTTCCAGACCCATTTTGTCGAACAGGATTTCGCCCAGCTGAGCAGGCGACCCGACATTAAAGCTTCCTCCGGCCAGCTCGTGAATTTCAGCCTCTAACCCGGCCATTTTCTGGGCAAATGCGTTGGACATCCGGCTCAGGACATCACGGTCGACCTTGATGCCATGCATCTCCATCTCGGCCAGCACCGGCACAAGCGGCCGTTCCAGCGTCTCATAGACCGTGGTCACCTGCGCCCGGTGCAATTGCGGCTTGAACAGCTGCCACAAACGCAAGGTGATGTCCGCATCTTCGGCGGCATAAGCCGTGGCCTCGTCAATCGCGACCTTGTCGAAGGTAATTGCCGATTTTCCCGACCCCAGCAGCGGTTTGATCGGGATTGGTGTGTGGCCCAGATAACGCTCGGACAAGGTGTCCATCCCATGCCCATGCTCACCGCCATGCATGGCGTAGGACATCAGCATCGTATCGTCGATGGGTACCACGTCGATGCCATACCGCCTGAAGATCTTGGCATCATATTTCATGTTCTGCCCGATCTTGAGGACCGACAGGTCCTCGAGCATCGGTTTCAAAAGCCTCAGGGCCTCATCCAATTGCATCTGCCCTTCTGCCAAAGCATCCGAGCCAAACAGATCATCCGCTGATCCATCGCGGTGGGTCAACGGGATGTAACAGGCTTCTCCGGCCTCGACACACAGCGAAATACCCACCAGACCGGCAATCATCTCGTTCAGGCCCGTGGTCTCTGTGTCCACAGCAACCCAACCACGCTCATAGGCCTGGTCAATCCACTTTTGCAGGGCCGCTGCATCACGCACGCATTCGTATTTCGAGCTGTCAAACGGGATCACCTCGGCCTCGACCGCTTCCACCGCTGGCGCAGGGGCGTCGGCAATCACCGGAGCCTCAACCCCCAGCTTGTCAGCGATACGCTTGGTGAGGGTGCGGAACTCCATCTCAGCCAGAAACGCCAACAGCGTGTCCGCATCGGGGTCCTTCACTTCAAGGTCGTCCAAGGTGAAATCCAGCGGAGTATTCTCGTCCAGTTGAACCAGTTTCTTCGAAAGCTCGATCTGGTCTCGCATTTCGATCAGGGTCTGGCGGCGTTTAGGCTGCTTGATCTCATCTGCCCGGTCCAGCAGGGTCTCCAGATCGCCGAATTCGTTGATCAGCAAAGCCGCCGTCTTGACCCCGATTCCCGGCGCCCCCGGAACATTGTCGACGCTGTCACCGGCCAACGCCTGAACATCGACCACACGTTCCGGTCCGACCCCGAACTTCTCGACCACGCCATCCCGGTCAATGCGTTTGTTCTTCATCGCATCCAGCATTTCGACGCCGTCCCCGACCAGCTGCATCAAGTCCTTGTCGGAACTCACGATGGTCACACGGCCACCTGCATCCCGCGCCTGAACGGCGAGCGTCGCAATGATGTCGTCAGCCTCATAACCCTCCATCTCCTTGCAGGCGATGTTGAACGCTTTTGTCGCCTCGCGGGTCAGCGGCATCTGTGGGCGCAAATCCTCGGGCATCGCCTCGCGGTTGGCCTTGTAGAGGTCGTAAAGATCGTTCCGGAAAGTATGAGAACCTTTATCAAAGATCACCGCCACATGGGTCGGCGCATCTGCCCCGGTGTTTCCCTCGACATATTTCTGCAGCATGTTGCAAAAGCCCGAAACAGCCCCAATCGGCAACCCATCCGACTTGCGGGTCAGTGGCGGCAGCGCATGATAGGCCCGGAAAATAAAGGCCGATCCGTCGATCAGATGCAGGTGACACCCTTTTCCGAAATTCGTGGTCATTTCGCGCCCTCTCTGATCGTTTGCGAAAACACTAATGCCACGGGCGCAACGATAGAGCCACCCGCACCGCGGCCGCAATCTTCATCTTTTCATAAATACTCAATGCCCGCACCGGGCAACACGGGCTCAGGCGTCAGTCTGATGCCCGGCCAGAACATATTTGCAGTCGCAATAGGGGCATTCAACCCAGCCCGTGTCTTCGGGGATCTGCAGCCACACGCGCGGATGACCCAACGCACCTTCGCCGCCATCACAGGCAACACGGGCGGTTTCGACGATCTTGGTTTCCGGCGCTTCGATGGTCACGGCTGGCGATCCTTCTTCGGTTGTCGGCCTCGCGGGCATGTATTAGGTGCGTTTATGAGCGATGATCAAACCGGGGGCAAGTGCCACATGTGCGACGCGGCAATCAGGATCGAAGGGCTGCGCAAAACCTATCGCGGTGGCAAGGGTCAGCCCGAAAAGCATGCGCTGAAAGGCATTGACCTGACCGTCCCGCGCGGCTCGGTTTTTGGTCTGCTGGGTCCGAACGGTGCCGGAAAATCGACCCTGATCAATATCCTGGCTGGTCTGGTGGTGAAATCGGCGGGTCGCGTGGCGATCTGGGGCTTCGATCAGGATCAGAGTCCACGCCAGTCGCGATCGGCCATCGGTGTAATGCCACAAGAGCTCAACCTCGACCCGTTTTTCACCCCGCGCGGCGCGCTTGAGGTTCAGGCCGGTCTCTATGGCGTTCCGAAATCCCAACGGCGCAGTGATCAGATTCTGGAATTGGTCGGTCTAAGCGACAAGGCCGAGGCCTATGCACGCACTCTTTCGGGCGGGATGCGGCGGCGGTTGCTGCTGGCCAAAGCACTGGTGCATCACCCGAAAATCCTTGTGCTTGATGAGCCCACAGCAGGTGTGGATATCGAACTGCGCCAGATGCTCTGGGCCAATGTGCGCAAGCTGAACGAACGGGGCATGACCATCATCCTGACCACCCACTACTTGGAAGAAGCGCAGGAGATGTGCGACGAGATCGCCATTATCAACCACGGCGAAAAGGTCGCGCAGGACAGCACGGCCAACTTGCTGGGCCGCTTGGACAGCCGCACCATGGTGATTGTGCCCGACAGCCCGATCATTGATCTGCCTGTGTCAGAAGGCGTCGAGGCAGCTCTCCGCGATGATGGCAGCCTTGTCCTGCAATACCGAAACATCCAGACCAGCGCCGAACAGGTTCTGGAATCGGTGCGCGCCGCGAATATCCGCATCCGCGACGTCCGCACCGAAGAGGCCGATCTTGAGGACGTATTCCTTGCCCTGACCTCGTCCCGTACCGAAGATCATCCGGCGGATGATCAGGATCAGCCACGCCGGGGCATCCACCGCGTCAAGCTTTAAGCCCGGTCTATTCGCGCCTGATAGCAGTTATTCCGCGCAGATCGCACGTGAATATAGGCAACGTCGGATCGGGAAAAGATATCCCTGACTTTTGCGCCGATCTTATCCGTCGGCGTGATCGCCCCGGTGCCATAGACGATCCTGTCATCCGTACCGTAGCCCTTGATCAGATAGTCGGGCGAGGTGGACAGAATTTCGGGCAGCGCGTCTTCCTCGTACCGGTCACATGGTGTTGCACACAAAAAGATCGGGCCGGTTTCCGCATAGGGATGTGTCTTTGAAAAAGGTCGATGTGCCAATATCAGCATCTCATCGCCCTCGGGGATATGTCGCAGGCAGTGGCGGCACGGGTTACCTGCACCCGTCGAAACAGCGCGTTCCGGCGTTGAACCATATGCATCCGCGCCACCTGCCTGAAGGGCGCGTACATCGTTGGTGGGCAAAGCGGTGATTTTGAACATCTCGGATCTCCTTTTTTGCTGACCATGCCCGTGCGACCGGACCCAATCGACCCGTTTCCTGCGCAAAGGACTCGAAAAAGAACAAAACGTGAATATAATGTGGAATCGCCATGTATGCCGAGCTGTCGATCACGTCGAATTTTACCTTCCTCACCGGGGCCTCGCACCCCGAGGAGTATATGGAGCGTGCCGTCACCCTGGGCCTACCCGCCATTGCGATTGCCGATGACAACTCGGTCGCCGGGATCGTCCGCGCCCACACTCAGGCGCGCGAGCTCGCCCGCAAGGTCCGCGAACGGCTGGCGTGGGAGGCGCAGAATACCTCAATCGGGCCACCCTGCCCCGATCATATCCCCAAGCCGCCCTCCTATCCCATCCACGCGGTTCCCCGCCTGATCCCGGCGGCGCGACTGATCTTCACCAATGCGCCCATGGTTACCGCTCTGCCCCTGAACCGGCAGGGCTGGGCCAACCTGTGCCGCATCCTCTCCAAAGGCCGCCTGCGCGCCGATAAGGGCGACTGCATCCTGCACCTGTCTGACCTGCTCGAATTTTCCGATGGCCTCCACCTGCTGCTGTGGCCACAGGCGGCGGGCTCTCCGGGCGGCGCGGGCGCGTGGCGGACACAGGCGCAGCAGCTGACGCGCCGCTTTGCCGGGCGGATGCATCTGTTGATGCACCCCCGGTATGATGGCGCCGATAGCGCATTTTTCTCTTTATTAGAGACTGAAGCAAAACAGCTTGGCATCCTAACGCTCGCCAGCGCGACACCGATGATGCACCACGGCACCCGCCGCAAACTGGGCGATGTGCTGACTGCCATCCGCCTGCGTCGCAAAGTGGATGCATTGGGTCGGGACGCTTTGGCCAATGGTGAACAGCGCCTGCGCTCCGGGGCCGAGATGCTACGCATCTTCAAAGGTCATGAGGGGGCCGTTGCCCGCGCTTATGCGCTCAGCGAACAACTCACGTTCTCGCTGGACGAGCTGCGTTATGAATACCCCAACGAGGGCAGCACACAAGAAACCCCGACCCAGCGCCTGCACCGTCTGGCGCATGAGGGGTTGAAATGGCGTTATCCCGCCGGGGCGCCCGAAAAGGCGAAAAAAATGCTGGCGCATGAGCTGACGCTGATCGGCAAGCTGAAATACGAACCCTACTTCCTGACCGTCCGCGATATCGTCCATTTCGCCCGTTCGCGCAGCATCCTCTGCCAGGGGCGCGGATCGGCTGCCAACTCGGTCGTTTGCTTTTGCCTCGGCATCACCGAGGTCAGCCCCGAGATGGGCACCATGGTGTTTGAACGCTTCGTCTCCGAGGCGCGCGATGAACCGCCAGACATAGACGTCGATTTCGAACATGAACGCCGCGAAGAGGTGATCCAGCACATCTATGACCGCTATGGCCGCGAACGCGCGGGCCTCTGTGCCACGGTGGTCCATTACCGCGGCAAACGCGCCATCCGCGAGGTTGGACGCGCCATGGGCCTGACCGAAGATACAATCTCGGCGCTTTCCTCACAGCTTTGGGGCTTTTTCTCGGCCTCGGGGCTTGAGGCGCAACGGATGCGCGAAATTGGTCTCGACCCCGAAGATCGGCGCCTGAAACAGACTCTAATGCTGGTTTATGAGATCGACGGCTTTCCCCGCCACCTCTCGCAGCATGTGGGAGGATTCATCATCACCGAGGGTCGGCTGGATGAGCTTGTCCCCATCGAAAACGCCACGATGGAGGGTCGCACGGTCATCTGCTGGGACAAGGACGATATCGACAGTCTTGGCATCCTCAAGGTCGATGTCCTCAGCCTCGGGATGCTCACCTGCATCCGCAAGGCGTTTGACCTGATCGGCCAGCACCACCAGACCAGCTATACCCTTGCCACCCTGCCACCCGAGGATCCGGCAGTCTATGACATGCTCTGCAAGGCGGACAGCATCGGCGTGTTTCAGGTGGAATCACGTGCACAGATGAACTTCCTGCCGCGGATGCGGCCGCGTAATTTCTATGATCTGGTGATCGAGGTTGCCATCATCCGCCCCGGCCCCATTCAGGGCGACATGGTCCACCCCTATATCCGCCGCCGGAACGGTGAGGAGGAGGTCAGCTTCCCCTCGGACGCGCTGGGCGAGGTGCTGGGCAAAACGCTGGGCGTGCCGTTGTTTCAGGAACAGGCGATGCAGATCGCCATTGTCGGCGCGGGCTTCACCCCGGAACAGGCCGATCGGCTGCGCCGCTCGCTGGCGACCTTCAAGAAACATGGCAATGTCAGCGAATTCCGCGCGCTCTTTTTGCGCGGGATGAAACGCAACGGGTATGAACAGGATTTCGCGGAACGTTGCTTTTCCCAGATCGAAGGCTTCGGCTCGTACGGTTTCCCCGAAAGCCACGCGGCCAGTTTTGCGCTGCTGGTCTATGCCTCGGCCTGGATCAAATGCCACCATCCGGGCATCTTCGCCTGCGCCCTGCTGAATTCGCAGCCGATGGGGTTCTACGCGCCGGCCCAGATTGTGCGGGATGCGCGCAAACATGGGGTACAGGTGCGCCCGGTCTGCATCAATGCCAGCTTTTGGGACAATGTGATGGAGCCTGATGGCCATGGCGGGCTGGCGCTGCGGCTGGGCTTTCGCCAGATCAAGGGCCTGAGCGAGGAAGACGCCAGCTGGCTGACCGCCGCGCGCGGCAACGGCTACACCCAGGTCGACGATGTCTGGCGCCGCGCAGGCCTTGGACCATCGGTGATCGAACGGCTGGCCGAGGCTGATGCCTTCGCCGCCTGCGACCTGACCCGGCGCGAGGCGCTGTGGCAGGCCAAGGCAATTGCCACAGCCAAGCCTCTGCCCCTGTTTTCGCAAGATCTGGAGGGCGAGGCGCTGGACGAACCCGAGGCTTATCTGCCGCAAATGACGCTGGGCGAACAGGTGGTCGAAGATTACGTCGCCACCCGCCTCAGCCTGCGGGCGCACCCGGTGGCCCTGCTGCGGCATCTGCTGACGCCGGATGGGCGCGACAAAACCACCTCTGTTCCGTAACCCCGGAACACCCTATCTGCCGAAAACAGAGTCGAAATTCAGGCCGTCATGACCAGACCCATCCTTCCCCCGCGCTTTCCCGCGACGCCCGAGCAAATCAACGCGCAAGTTCGCGCCTTTTATGCCCGTGTCCGGCAAGACGCGGTTCTTGGGCCCGTATTTGCCAACCACGTCACCGACTGGCCCGCGCATGAAGACAAGATCGCCGCCTTCTGGCGCAATGCCATCCTGTATGAGCGCTGCTATGACGGCAATCCGCAACGGGTCCATATCGAACGGCCCGATGTGAAACCGAAATTCTTTGCCCATTGGCTGGATCTGTTCGAGGAGGTCGCCACCCGGACTCTGCCCGCGGAAACGGCCACCCCGTGGGTCGCCTTGGCCCGCCGCATCGGTGTCGGCATGAAGGCAGGTGTCCAATCCGCACGACAGCCCAAAGACGCGCCGCCGATCCTGCGATGATCCCGGATCATGGCGGCCATGCGATGTTAGCGATAAAATAAGGGCTATTCGCGCCCTCGGAATAGGGTTAAGCAGCACTACGGACAGCCGGGAACCCTGCCTGCGCTGCTATGATGTATCGTCACCAAACCAACATAGGCCGAGGCCGGATTGATGAGTGCTCAAAACAACACCCTGCGGGGGCTTGGCTATGCATTTCTGGGATTTGCCGTCTTTGCCAGCCACGACGCGCTGATCAAGGTGCTGGGCGGCACCTATTCAGTGATGCAGATCATCTTTTTCGCCACGCTGTTTTCGTTCGTTCCAATGGCCGTCACGATCCTGACCGACCGCACGACGGGAAACTTTCTGCCGCATCACCCATGGCTGGTTTTGCTGCGTTCGGGCCTGATGGTTACGGCCATGTCCTGCGCGTTTTACGCGTTTTCGGTTCTGCCACTGGCCGAGGTCTATTCCCTGCTGTTTTCATTCCCGCTGATCGTCACGGTGCTGTCGATCCCGATACTGGGTGAAGTGGTCCGCGTCCAGCGCTGGGCTGCGGTTGGCGTCGGCCTGATCGGCGTCCTGATCGTTCTGCGCCCCGGTGCAACGGATATCACACTGGGCCATATGGCCGCCCTGATGGCCGCCTTTTGCAGCGCCTTTGCCTCGGTCCTTGTCCGCAAGATCGGGAATGAGGAGCGCTCGGCCGTGCTGATCCTTTATCCGATGCTGCTGGCCATCGTCGTGATGAGCCTTGCCCAACCGGCTGTATATCAGCCGCCGTCCCTGCTGCATCTGGCGATGATGGCGCTGGTTGGGGTGTTCTCGGTCATCGCGCAACACCTGATCATTCTGGCCTACCGCGCCGCACCCGCCGGTGTCGTCGCCCCCAGCCAGTACAGCCAGATCATCTGGGCGACGCTGTTTGGCATGATCTTCTTCGACGAGCGCCCTGACATCTGGGTCGCCGTCGGTGCCAGCATCATCATCGCGTCCGGCGTCTATGTTGTTTGGCGAGAAAGCCGGGCCAACACCACCTCGGTCAACACCCCGGTTCTGCGGGTTCGGTCGCCGCGTTCAGATACCGGGGCGTCACGGCCTGGAAAGTAGGTCCAACAAAAACGGCGCGCCGATCAGCGCGCCTTGGTTGGAAAACTGTGGATTTTACTCTTAGTAGATAACCACCGAACGGATACTTTCGCCCTTATGCATCAGGTCAAAGCCGTGGTTGATGTCGTCCAGACCCATGGTGTGGGTGATCATCGGGTCGATCTCGATTTTGCCTTCCATGTACCAGTCGACGATCTTGGGCACATCCGTGCGCCCACGCGCGCCGCCGAATGCGGTACCGCGCCACGAACGGCCGGTGACCAGTTGGAATGGCCGGGTCGAGATTTCGGCCCCTGCAGGAGCCACGCCGATGATGATCGACTCACCCCAGCCCTTATGCGCCGATTCAAGTGCTGCGCGCATCACGCCGACATTGCCTGTGGCGTCAAACGTATAATCCGCTCCGCCCTTGGTCAGGTTGACGAGATACGGCACCAGATCGCCTTCAACTTCGGACGGGTTCACGAAGTCGGTCATGCCAAACCTTGTGGCCATTTCCACTTTGGAGGGGTTCAGGTCGACGCCGACGATCTGGTCTGCTCCGGCCAGACGCAGACCCTGAATGACGTTCAGGCCGATACCGCCCAGACCAAACACGATTGCGCGGCTGCCGATTTCCACCTTGGCGGTGTTGATGACCGCGCCGATACCGGTCGTGACACCACAGCCGATATAGCAGATCTTGTCGAACGGCGCGTCCTCGCGCACCTTGGCCAGGGCGATTTCAGGCAGAACTGTGTGGTTCGAGAAGGTCGAGCAGCCCATGTAGTGCAGGATCGGATCGCCATCCAAGGTCGAGAAACGAGAGGTGCCATCGGGCATCAGACCCTTGCCCTGGGTTTCCCGGATCGCCTGACACAGGTTGGTCTTGGGGTGCAGACAGTATTCACACTCGCGACATTCCGGCGTGTAAAGCGGGATCACATGATCGCCCGGCTTCAGGCTGGTTACGCCCGGACCCACTTCAACCACCACGCCTGCGCCTTCATGGCCCAGAATGGCCGGGAACAAGCCTTCGGGGTCGGCACCCGACAGGGTGAATTCGTCGGTATGACAGATACCGGTGGCCTTGATCTCGACCAGAACCTCGCCCGCCTTGGGGCCTTCGAGGTTCACATCCATCACTTCCAAAGGTTTGCCTGCCTGAATGGCGACGGCGGCACGGGTACGCATGCTACTTATCTCCCTGTCACTTTTGCCCCGACCCTGCGTCAATTACAGGGTGTTTTCAACCGTGCTTTCATGGCAGGTTGGCTAATTAATTGATATTGCAGAAACGACATTGCCAGAATGAGGAACGCCAATGCACCGATTTTTCCCGATCCTGTTCTTTCTGGCGGCCTGTGCTGAAACCCCGCCCGCGCCCGAAGACGCTTTGCTGCCGCCGGAACCTGCCCCGGTCGATCTGGCCTTTTGTCAGGGAGAAGATTTTTCCGATACCGTTGGCCAGCCGGTTTCGAACATTCAGGCAAACCTGCCCGCACGGTCGCGCGTGCTGGGCCCGGATGGCATCGCCACACAGGATTACCGCATCGACCGGCTGAACGTGTACGTGAATGGTGACGGGATCATCCAGCGGCTGACCTGCGGATAAGGGCGGACTCGACTCAGGCATCGATTCTCACCTAAGAACAAAGTAAGAACATTGTGGTGCCTGCAAATGCCCAAACGCCGAATACTTTCGCTATGGTTCCCTCGCCTGGGGGCTGAACGGCTGATCCGCGCTGCGCGGGGGTTGCATACCGGGCCTTTGGCCATCGTGGCCGAACAGTCGAACATGCAGGTTATTACCTCAGTGAATGCCGATGCGCAGGCTGTCGGGCTGCGTATCGGCCAGCCGGTGCGGGATGCTCATGCCATGTGTGCCAACCTGATCACGCGGCACCGTAACGCCCCGGCCGAAGCCGCGTTCCTGGCCGCGTTGCGTCGCTGGGCGGGAAAGTTCAGCCCATGGGTGGCCGAAGAGGCCCCGGACGGGCTGATCGTCGATCTGTCAGGTTGCGCCCATCTGTTTGGCGGAGAGGAGGCGTTGCTGAACGTTCTTGAAACCGATTGCGCGGATATGGGCCTCAGCGTACAGATTGGCATCGCCGACACGCTGGGCGCAGCCTGGGCTTTGGCGCGCTATGCGGGGCAGGCGGCCACATCCGACCGCAATGGCGACGCCATCAGTCAGGAGGCCCGTGCCACCCGCGCCCGGGCGGGTAAACGGCGGCACTGGACCAAAGGCGGCACCGCGCCGCAAGTGAGGGCCCTGGGTGGAGGCGCGCGGATCGCACCGCCGGGTCAATCTTATGGCGCACTCAGCCCCCTGCCTATCGCCGCGCTGCGATTGGAAGATCAGGTTGTCGTGCAGCTGAACCGTCTGGGCCTGCGCCGCATCGGCGATCTGCTGGGTCAACCCCGCGCCAGCCTTGCGCGGAGGTTTGGACGCGGGCTGGTTCTGCGGTTGGATCAGGCCATGGGCAGCGCGCCCGAGCCTGTTTCGCCCGCCCGCCCGCCGCACCATTTCGCGGTGCGGATGACCCTGCCCAACCCGATTGGTCTGGTTGAGGATGTCATGGCTGCGGTTGATCGGGTTCTGCCAACGCTTTGCACCAAGCTGGAAGAAAAGGGGCGCGGTGCCCGCACCCTGCGGCTGGAGGCGCACCGCGCCGATCAGGCAGCTGAGGTTATCGAGGTCGGCCTGGCCCGCCCAACTTACGATAAATACCGCATTCGCCCTTTGTTAGAGATGAAAGTTGACAAGATCGACGCAGGCTACGGCATCGACATGCTGCGGCTTGAGGCGGTTCAGACAGAACCCATCCACGCCCGTACCGTGGCCGGCCATGCCGAAGCCCGCCGTGTGGCCCGCAACCGGCTGGCGGGCAACACCGCCGTGGATGATCTGATCGGCAAGCTGGGCGCGCGGGTGGGGCTTGAGGCGATCACCCGGCGCCATCCCGCGGCCTCGCACATCCCTGAGAAAACGGCGCAAACGCTGGCGGCGGCATGGTCGGAACCTGCCCGCGACTGGCCTGCGCCGCCACGCCCCCGCCCCCTGCTGATGTGGCAGCCTGAGCCGGTGATGGCACCGGAAACCCCTGACGTGCCCAGCGCCTTTCGCTGGCGCGGGCGTAACTGGCAGCTGGCGCAGGCCACCGGCCCGGAACGGATCGCACCGGAATGGTGGCTGGATGACCCGAACTGGCGCAGCGGCGTGCGGGACTACTGGGTTGTGGTGACACAGCAGGGCGAGCGGTTGTGGCTGTTTTATGGCCATGGCGGAACCATGTCTGCAGGCTGGTTTTGTCACGGGCAGTTTGGTTAGGGTCTATTTCCCTCGGTACACCAACAGATCCGGCAGATAGTCAATCAGACGGATAAACCACGAGAATGGTGCAGGAAAATCTGTACGGAAACGGCGCCGCAACATCGCCTTGACCACACGATCCGCCGCATCCTCGGGGCTCATCAGCATGGGCATCCTGAAGCTGTTTTTCTCAGTCAGACGGGTCTTGATGAAGCCGGGATTAATGATCCGCACGGTCACGCCGGTGCCCGCCAGATCATGGCGCATCGTTTCCGCCAGGGAAATCAGTGCCGCCTTGCTGGCCCCATATCCGATGGCCGCTGGCAACCCGTGATAGCCCGCGAGCGACCCGATCAGCGTAATATCCCCCCGACCTGCCTTAACAAGGTCCGGGACGGTTTCACCCAACACACGCAAAGCACCCAGATAGTTTACATCACCCATCCTGAGCGACGCCTCTGTATCCCAATCCGCCGAGCGCACGGGGTCATACGCGCCGGCATTGTAAACCAGCCCATCGACCAGACCCGCCTCGGCCACAGCCCCGCGAACAGAATCTAAATCAGTGACATCGCACCGGATCGCACGGGCATTGGGAAGCTCGGAGCAGATGTCGGCCAAACGTTCAGAACTACGCGCCGACAAGATCAAATGCGCGCCCCTGTCGCTTAGCGCATTGGCCAAAGCACGACCCAAACCTTCGCTTGCGCCGATGATCCAATAGGTTTTTCCGTCAAAGCTGCTCATGCGCGGGCCGATTCAGTCATGTTTCATATTCTACGGGCCCGTGACGTAGTTGGATCAAATGCGATCGCGCTTCTGACAAAACTTCCAACCGGATTGATCCAGCTGCACCTACCCCGCGTATTCCATTCTAAGAACCACTTAACGAGGCTGGAATGTTCGACGAAACCCAGGGCGTACGGAAGAAAATCGCAGTTGTTGGTGCAGGTATTTCAGGCCTTTCAGCCGCCTACTACCTTTCAGAAAACAATGACGTGACCCTCTATGAGGCGGAACCGCGTTTAGGTGGCCATGCCCGCACAGTCATGGCCGGGAAGAACGGCGATCAACCGGTGGATACTGGTTTCATCGTCTTCAACTACGCAACCTATCCTTTTCTGACCCGACTTTTTGATGAGCTCAATGTTCCCGTTATCGAAAGCGAAATGAGTTTTGGTGCGACAATCGACAATGGTCGTATCGAATATGGTTTGAACAATCTGCGCACCCTGACCGCGCAGAGGCGCAATCTTGCGCGCCCCGCCTATTACAAGATGATTGCCGACATTCTGCGCTTTGGCAAAAAGGCTCCGGAGGCTGCAAGAGACGACGACACCACGATTGGTGAGCTGGTGGATCAGCTTCGGCTAGGACACTGGTTCCGCCACAACTATCTGATGCCCATGTGTGGGGCAATCTGGTCAACTCCGGTTGAGCTGGTGGATCAGTTCCCTGCACGCTCATTGGTGCAGTTCTTTCGAAATCACGCCCTTCTGGCCAGTGGCCGTGCAAGTCAACACCAGTGGTACACAGTTAAAGGTGGCAGTATCGAATATGTCCGCAGGATCGATGCCGCCCTACGGACACGAGGGGCGGCAATCCGTTTGGCCAGTCCGGTTCAGAACATTTCCCGGAGTGTGACAGGTGTTACGGTCCGCAGTCAGGGTACGGTGGATCAGTTTGATGAGATCATCCTGGCTACCCACTCTGACCAGTCGCTTGCCATTTTGGGCGGGAATGCCACCCCGGCGGAAACCGCTGCGCTGGGCGCAATTCGGTACCAACCCAACACTGCCACCCTGCATTGCGATCCTGGCCAGATGCCAAAGCGGCGTGCGTGCTGGTCCAGCTGGACCTATCGATCACAGGCCGGAGACGTAGGCGTTACATATTGGATGAACCGACTGCAGAACATACCGGACAACGACCCGCTTTTTGTGACGCTGAACGCCTCGGCAGAGATTCCAGCGGACAAAATCTATGATCAGGTCGAGTTTGCCCACCCGGTATTCGACAAAGCCGCCCTGAAAGCACAGGGGCATATTCGCGAAATACAAGGACAGAACCGAACCTGGTTCGCCGGTGCGTATAACCGGCACGGATTTCACGAAGACGGGATTGCCAGCGCGATGCATGTTGTTGAGCGGATAAATGGCACCCCGCAAACAATCGGAGCTGAATATGCCATTCTTGGACAAGATCCGGCCATCTCTGTTGCCGCCGAATAGCGGGATGCTGCGCGCGACCCTTTTGAGCCTTTCCTTGCTGGCCCCCACTGGGTTGATTGCCTCGCCTGTGACGGAAGAGTTGGATGGTGCACAACTTCGCGGAACTGCAACCTTCCGCTATCTCGGGTTTCCGATCTACGACGCCAAGCTTTACACACCCAAAGGTGCTTCGTTCAGCTGGAGTGAAGATTTCGGGCTTCAGCTGACATACCGTAAAAGCATCAAGAAGAATGCGCTGGTCAACTCGACGCTCGACGAGATGAAACGCGTCGGCCACCCTGCCCCGATTGGCGACCAACTGGATGTATGTTTTAAAGGTGTCACCAAGGGTGACAGCTATCTGGCGGTGTCCGACGGGCCAGACAAGGTCAGTTTCTGGCTGAACGGTCGAAAGACCTGCACAATGGCATATCCGGGCATCAAACGCAGTTTCATGTCGGTTTTCCTTGGCGAAAACACGCGGTCGGCGTCCTTCACCCGAATGCTTCAGGGAAAGTGATGCTTTACCCTCGGGTCAGCTTGTATGCGCTGATGCTCGCTGCGGCGGGCATCCCGCTATACATTCATCTGCCGCGTTTTGCGGCGGTGAATCTGGGCATTGGACTGGGGGTGATCGGTACCGTCTTGCTGATGATCCGATTGGTCGATCTGGTACAGGACCCACTGATCGGTTGGGCGATAGATAGATGGCCCGGTGGCCAGCTTGTCTTTGCGTCCATGGCAGCTCTCGGCCTTGCCATTGGATTTCCGGCGCTGTTCAGCCTGCAACAAGGCGCAGATGTACTGACATTGATTGTTCTTCTGATACTGTTGTTTTCGGCTTATAGCCTGGGGACTATCCTGCTCTACGGGCGTAGTGCGACGCTAGCAAAACGCGCAGACGCGAAGGAGTTGATGACCCTCGCCGCTTATCGGGAAGGCGGACAACTGACAGGCGTTATCATCGCGGCAAGTGCCCCTGCCCTTTTTGTTGCCGCCGGAGCCCACGCGCAAGGCTATCCCGCATTTGGTCTGTTTCTGGGTCTGCTATCGGTCGCAACCCTTTTGTTGACTGTTCCGATCTGGCGGCGGCCCCCAATCACCGGATCCGGTCTGTCTTTCGCAAGCCTGGGCAAGGCCGGGGGTTTGCGCCTTCTGGTGCTGGCTTTGATCAACAGCCTGCCTGTGGCCGTCACATCGACCCTGTTTCTCTTTTTCGTAGAGGACCGTTTGCAACTGCCCGGCAAAGCCGGACCGTTGCTGATCCTGTTTTTCCTCAGCGCGGGCGCAAGTGTGCCGCTTTGGGCAAAGCTCAGCAACAAAATTGGCTCGAAACAGACACTGATGATTGCGATGCCGCTTTCCATCGCGGGATTTATCGGTGCCGCCACACTGAGCGCTGGGAACCTCACCGGTTTTGCGTTGATTTGCCTCGCCTCGGGTGCCGCTCTGGGCGCGGATATGGTCGTGCTGCCCGCCATGTTTTCGGTCACTTTGACCCGAGCCGGTCTTAACGCGTCCACAGCGTTTGGTATCTGGTCCTTTGCTGGCAAGCTGGGCCTGGCCCTGGCAGCCTTTATTACCCTGCCATTGCTGGAGCGCAATGGCTTCACCCCCGGTCAAACCAATTCCGCCCAAGCGCTTGATGCACTCAATCTCGCCTACGCGATGCTGCCCTGCATCCTGAAACTTGGGGCCTTTGGAATGGTCCTGACCCTGCCAACCGAGGTCACAAGCAAATGAATGCTTTCGCCATCATCCTGCTGGCTCTGCTGATTGCAATGCTTGTCCGCGCCCGACTGCTGAGCTTTCGTGCGCAGAGCCCGTCAGACTATGCCGGTACCGGGCCCACTTTTTCGCTGAAGAAGCATCTGAACGGTGAAATCCTGTCCGAAGGTCTGATCTATGGCCCCAATGGCAGGATGTCGAACAGCTTTGTGGCCCGCATGGTTGGTGAGTGGAATGGGAACACAGGCACACTTTCCGAGTTTTTCACGTACTCAAATGGCAAAAAGATGAACCGTAAGTGGTATCTGACGCTGGGCACCAGAAATACGTTTACGGCAACGGCAGAGGATATCGTTGGCGAAGGTCACGGCACGATATCCGGCGCAACGATCAAGCTGACCTACAGGATCATTCTCCCCAAGGACGCAGGAGGACACACGCTGGATGTTACAGACTGGATGTATTTGACAGAACAGGGCGTTATCATGAATCGCTCCGAGATGCGTAAGTTTGGCATCAAGGTTGCTGAGCTCGTTGCAACAATGCGCCCAACCCCCAAATCACATCCGATCCACGTAGGTGGCGCAAATGAGTATAGCATCACTTCAGAAAGGCGGCTGGTGCAATGATCACAGGTCGCTCTCTGATTACATGCGTTTCCGTCGCAAGCTTTGCACTTCTGGTTGCCTGCTCTGGCAAACCGAAGGTTCCGACAACCTTTCTGTCTGAACGGCAGCTGAACCTCGAGGAATTCTTCGACGGAAAGACCGTGGCTTACGGGCAGTTTCAGGATGTACTGGGGAATGTTCCACGCAGATTTGAAGTCGATATCGACGGCACATGGGACGGGGAAACCCTGACACTGGTCGAGGATTTTATCTACGACGACGGCGCAACCGAACAGCGCATCTGGACGCTGACAAAGACTGGCGATGACACGTGGACTGGTACTGCGCCCGGTGTGCTGGGAACCGCCAGCGGGACCGAGAGGGGCGACACCTTCAACTGGAAATACAAGATTGACCTGCCTGTCAAAGATGGCACGATGCGCGTCAGTTTTGACGATTGGATGTGGCTGCTGACCGAGGACCGTCTGTTAAACCGCGCTTACGTCTCACGCTTTGGCATACGCCTCGGCGAAGTTATCCTGATCTTTGAAAAAGAATAGATTCCGCTATTTCCATCCAGACGTTGCCCATCAATAAAATATGAACTCGTCCACCGGCACCTGTACCAGACGCCTTGCTGCGTCTGCCATGTTTACATTTGGCCCATCTGGCGTTGCAGAGTCGTGGTGGGCTCCGTCTTCAATTTTCAAACGGGCGCGCTCAATCTCGCCCCACAAGAAAAAAAGACCGTCCCGTTTGCCGACAAGACCGGCAGGTATCGTGGTCCGCAAAACACGAGTTTTTGCCTGTGACATCTGCTCTCTTACTGCCTCCGGTGTTTTCCACCTTTTGCAGAAAATCTACCGGTTATTTCGGGAAAAGCCAATTTTTTATGGGCAAAACCCGATTTTCAACCCCCCGTTGACAGGGGTGCTCGCAGCTCTCGCTGAAGGGTGTTGTCCTGACTGAGTATTTGCAGTCACCGCCGATTGCCACACTTCGGTTGATGGCGGGTTCCCCCGCCTTGTCGTCAGTGGTCCATGCTTTGACAACCTCTCGGCTATGGAACGCCCCGGATCATGCAGTCGACTGCTCTGACACGATCTCTCCGAACCGCGTAAAGAACTTTGCCGACAACTTCTTGGCGGTTCCCGCAATCAGCCGACTGCCGAGCTGAGCGATCTTGCCACCAACATCAACCTTCGCCGTGTATTTCAGTACGGTTTCGTCACCTTCTTCGGTCAACGAAACGTCTGCGCCGCCTTTGGCAAATCCAGCCGCCCCGCCCTTGCCTTCACCCATCAAAGAGAACCCGTTTGGTGCATTGGCCGTGTCCAATGTGACCTCACCCGCAAAGCGCGCTTTGACCGGGCCAATTTTCAGAACAACTTTCGCCTCAAGATCGGTTGGTGATTTCTGCGTCAGTTCCTCACATCCCGGGATGCATTCCATCAAAATGTCGGGATCGTTAAGCGCGCGGTAAACGACGTCGCGTGGCGCTGCGATACGGATTTCATCAGTCAGTTCCATTCAGGTCTTTCCTTTGTTCAACAACATCTTGGAAATAGGCGCATTGCAGCCGTTTCTATCCTTTGAGCCAGCCACGCAGGCCACATGTGGCAAAGGTGTTCAAGCAAGCTTTTCATCATGCGACACCTTTGCTGCCTTTTCACCGTTCCGCCACATCACAATCTCGGCCAAAATCGACAGGGCGATCTCATGCGGATCTATGGCATGTATGTCCAACCCCGCCGGGGATTTCAGGCGCGCAACTTTCAAAGGGTCCAATCCCTGGGCGATAAGCTTTGCAGTCAGCGTAGCTGCCTTGCGGCGACTGGCCACCATCGACACGCGTGCCGCATCGGTTTCCAATGCAGCCTTCAAAGCGGATGCATCGCTGCGCCCCTGCGCAGCCACCACGACAAAGTCCCGCGGCTCCACACCCAGCGCATCGACATGTGCCAAGGCAAACCGCACATGGTTTCCAGCAATATCAAGCCCATCCTCGACAGCCGTGCGAAATCCGGCCAGCGATCCATGCGCTGCCAGAGCTTTGGCAATCAACCCCTCGCCGAAAATCACCAGCCGGGGCGCGTGTTGATAGGGTTCGACCAAAAGATCGACTGTACCACCGGACGGGCACCCACTTTTGAACGTTTGAACACCATCGGGATCCGTCATGTTCACCACCTTTTCCGAAGGTTTGACACGGATAATCTGCGGTGCCCCGGACGCCCAAGCTTGTTGCGCCGCGGCCCGGACTGCGCGCTGCACACAAGCCCCGCCTAGATGCCCCAGGATTTCACCCGCCTGGGTAATCGCCGCCTTCCCCCCAGCTTTGGCCGAGGTCGCATCCGCCGTGCGCAAAACCGTCGCCACACAAAAGGCCTCTCCGGTTCCGCGCAGCTGATCGATGGTGTCAAAAATGTCGAAATTCGCCAAGGTCAGACTCCTTTCACAGCTTTTGGAACTGCGGCTCAAGCGCTGCCAATGCATCCAGTGTATTGGCCGGCAAATGCGCATCCAGATAGGGTTCAGCCGCCTGCATCGCTGCCGCAATAGGTTGATAGTCCTTCCAGCCCTTCAAGGGGTTCAGCCAGACGATCCGGCGTGCCTTGCGCCTGATACGCGCCAGCATATCCCCCAGAGCCTGCGGATCAGAACTGCAATATCCGTCCGACAGGATCAGGACGACAGTACGCCCGTTCAGTGCCCGCGCGCCGTATCCCGACAGAAATCGCTCCAGACTGCCGGAAATATCGGTACCGCCGCCGAAGCCTTCGGCCATCAGCGACAATCGCCCCGCAGCCCGGAGGGTGTCATGGTCGCGCAACGCATCTGTTACCCGCATCAATCGCGTGTGAAACAAATACGCATCTGCCTCGATCCCGCTGCCGGTCAACCCTTTCAGAAAAGCCAGAAACACGCGTGAGTACGCGGTCATCGAACCACTAACGTCGCACAATGCCACAATCCGCATCGGGCGCGGTGGCCGCGCTCGGCGATACAGGTCCAGCGGCTCACCGCCACGCGCCAGACTGGCGCGCTGTATTCGGCGCATATCCAGAACAGCCCCGCGCAACGCCCGTTTCCGGCGGCGCGATCGCCTGTCCCGAAATGCCCGCGCCAAGGTCAGCGCGGCTGTTTCAGCCTGTTTTAGGGCCTCTTCGTCCATCAACTCTCGCAAGTCCCGGCGTGACAGGTTGGCCGTTCGCGTGGCGATCAACTTGCCGTCCACCCCTTCGGCTTCCCCTTCACCGCAGTCAGGCAGAGTGGCCTCTTGCTCCGACCCGGATCGTGGTTCGTCCTCACCCTGAGTTCTGGTCTGCCAGATCATTGGCTTGGCGGACTGCACCCGCACATGCTTGTTTTTCGCTTTTCCCGAACGCTGTGCGCCAGCGTTGAACCAATAGGCGTCGAACAGTTCATCAAATCGGCGCCAATCTTCCGCATCTCCGGTCAATACCGCGCACATGGCTTGCCGGGCCTGTTTGGCATCCGTTGCATCCACTTCGGACAAGGCGGCAAGCACGTCCCCCGCATCCGACGCCCCCAATTGCATACCGTTCATTCGCAAATGCGCTATGAAACCCGACATACGGTCGGCAAGACCCGAGGCCCGAGAGGGAAAGCGCGTAACCTGCATCACGCGACCTTTCCAATCAGGCGATCCATCACCTCGGGCGGTGCCGCATTGTAATCTGCGGCAGTTTTCAGCAAACACACCAGCGTCGCCTGGACGTCTTCGCGGGATTTGGCCAGATCATTGACACCCAACCCGGACAGGGCTGCTGCCCAATCCAGCATTTCGGCGATGCCCGGTTTCTTCTCAAGATCTTCCTGACGCAGCGCCTGTACAACACCGATGATCTGACGCGCCAGAATCCCCTCGATTTCAGGCAGTCGCGCCCGCAGGATTGCCAGTTCGGTGTCCCTCGAAGGATAGTCAAGAAAGCTGTACAAACACCTTCTGCGCAGCGCATCCGACAAATCCCGCGTCCCGTTGGCCGTCAGAATGACGACAGGCCGCACATGTGCCTGCACCGTTCCCAACTCGGGTATGGTGATCTGAAAGTCTGACAGGATTTCCAGAAGATAGGCTTCGAACTCCTCATCCGCCCGATCAATCTCATCAATCAACAGAACCGGAGGTTTCGTTTCCGAGATAGCCTCTAACAAAGGCCTTTTCAGCAAATATTCATCCGAAAACAGCTGCGCCTCAGCGACGCCGCCTTGCGCTTCGCTCGCCCGGATCGCCAATAGCTGTCGCTGATAGTTCCATTCATAGATGGCATGACTGGCATCCAGACCTTCGTAGCATTGCAGACGTATCAATCGCGTATCGCGCCAGGCTGCCACCGCTTTCGCAACTTCGGTTTTCCCCACACCCGCCGGCCCCTCCAGCAACAACGGGCGCCCAAGTTTCTGCGCCAGATGCAGCGCCATGACCAACCGATCATCGGCAACATAGCCCTGCTCGGCCAACCCGTTCTGCACGTCGTTCAAGGTCAAAACCAGGATCCTATCTTCATCTGGCCCCAAATATCCCGGGGGAGGTTCGGAGGGGGCAGAGCCCCCTCCGTCGGTCGGACCGGCAACAGCCGGTCCGATCCCAATCACCCATGCATCCCCAGACCATTGGCAATCTTCCAAATCCGCCAGTGATCGTGCGGCATATGGCTCTGCACCAACCCAAAAGGCCGGAACGCGTCATGCACTGCGTTCGAGAACGCAGGCACACCGCCGACATTCGGGCTTTCCCCCACACCCTTTGCGCCAATCGGATGGTGCGGGGATGGGGTCACCGTATGGTCAGTGGTATAGTTCGGCGTCTCCCACGCGGTTGGCAGGAAAAAGTCCATCAGCGTACCGGTTTTCACATTGCCCATGTCATCATAGGCAATCTCCTGACCCATCGCGATGGCCAGTGCCTCGGTCACACCCCCATGGACCTGCCCCTCGATGATCATCGGGTTGATCCGAGTACCGCAGTCATCCAGCGCATAGAACTGCCGGACTTCCCATTCACCAGTATCCACGTCAATCTCCATGACACAGATATAGGCTCCGAACGGATAAGTCATATTGGGCGGGTCATAGTAACTGACGGCCTCCAGACCCGGCTCCAGCCCAGGAATGGCCTGATTATAGGCGGCGAATGCGATTTCCTTCATGGTCTTGAACCGCTCCGGCGCGCCTTTGACAGCAAAGCGATCCACGTCCCATTCGACGTCATTGTCGTGTACCTCCAGCAGATAGGCCGCGATCATCTGGGCTTTTGCCCGAATTTTGCGGGCCGCCATTGCCGTGGCCGCGCCAGCGACCGGAGTGGACCGGGATCCATAGGTCCCAAGCCCGTAAGGCGCGGTATCCGTGTCACCCTCTTCCAGCGTGATGTCATCGGCGGGCAGGCCGATTTCACTGGCGATGATCTGGGCAAAGGTTGTGGCATGGCCCTGCCCTTGACTGATCGTCCCCAGCCGCGCGATCGCTGATCCGGTCGGATGAATGCGAATCTCGCAGCTGTCGAACATCCCCAGCCCGAGGATATCGCAGTTCTTCACCGGTCCGGCTCCGACGATTTCCGTGAAATGCGTCAGGCCGATGCCCAGCAGCTTGCGCGTTTTTCCGTCCTTGAAATCCGCGATCCGCTGCGCCTGTTCCGCCCGCAGACCCTCATAGTTCACAGCCTTCAGCGCTTTGTCCCAGGCCGTGTGATAATCGCCCGAGTCATATTCCCAGCCCAGCGCGGATTGATAGGGAAACTGATCTGCCTTGATGAAGTTGATCCGACGCAACTCGGCCGCGTCCATGTTCAGCTTGATGGCCAGAACCTCGATCATGCGTTCGATGAAATAGGCGGCTTCGGTTACGCGGAAGGAACAGCGATAGGCCACACCGCCCGGCGCCTTGTTGGTATAGACGCCATCCACCGCCAAATAGGCAGTCGGGATGTCATAAGACCCGGTGCAGATATTCATGAACCCGGCAGGGAATTTGGTCGGGTCGGCACACGCGTCGAAACCGCCGTGATCTGCCGTGGTATGACACCACAATCCAGTGATCTTTCCATCCTTGGTGGCGGCAATCTTCCCCTGCATCCAGTAGTCGCGCGCAAAGGCAGTGGACATCAGGTTTTCCATCCGGTCCTCGACCCATTTCACCGGCTTGCCGGTAACGATCGAGGCCACCACCGAGCACACATAGCCTGCGTAGGCCCCCACCTTGTTGCCAAACCCACCACCGATATCGGGGCTGATCACGCGGATATTATGCTCGGCCAACCCCGAAATCAGCGACACAACCGTGCGGATCGCGTGCGGAGCCTGGAACGTCCCGTACAGAGTCAGCTTGCCAGTCACCTTGTCCATCGACGCCACGCAACCGCAGGTCTCAAGCGGGCACGGGTGGGTGCGGTGGTAATAGATCATCTCTTCGGCGACCACGTCTGCCTCGGCCAGCACAGCTTCGGTCGCGTCCTTGTCGCCCTGTTCCCACGTAAAGATGTGGTTGTGATGCTTACGCGGCCCATGTGCGCCTTCGGTCTGACCTTCCAGATCTTCGCGGAGCACCACGTCCGACTTCAACGATTCGAACGGGTCAGTGATGACAGGAAGCTCTTCGTATTCGACCTCGACCAATTCAACGGCATCCGCCGCGACATAGCGGTCTTCGGCGACAACATAGGCAACTTCCTGGCCCTGGAACAGCACCTTGCCATCGGCCAGCACCATCTGCTTGTCACCGGCCAATGTCGGCATCCAGTGCAATCCCAAAGGCGACAGGTCTTCGGCGGTCAAAACGGCGATCACGCCGGGCAGTGCCAAAGCGGCCTCTTTGTTCACGCTGACGACACGGGCATGAGCATAGGGAGAGCGCACAAAATCGCCAAACAGCATCCCGTCCAGCTTGATGTCATCAACGTAATTACCCTTGCCTTGGGTGAAACGCACGTCCTCGACGCGCTTTCGGGCGCAGCCCATACCTTTGAGGTTGGCAGCGCGTTCTTCGGGGGTCAGAGTCTGGTCGTTCATTCCGCGGCCTCCTTCTGAGCATTGAGCAAATCAGCCGAGGCCGAGATCGCCTTGACGATATTCTGGTATCCGGTGCAGCGGCACAGGTTTCCGGCCATGCCGAAACGGATTTCCTCCTCGGTCGGGTTCGGGTTTTCCTGAAGCAGACGATGCGCCCGGGTGATCATGCCCGGCGTGCAGAACCCACATTGCAGCCCGTGATGTTCGCGAAACATTTCCTGCAACACTCCAAGGCTGCCATCATCATTGGTCAGGCCTTCAACGGTTGTGATCTCAGCACCGTTTACCTGCGCTACAAAGGCGGTGCAGGATTTGACCGACTTGCCGTCGATATCCACGGTGCAGGCACCGCAGTGGCTGGTTTCACACCCGATATGTGGGCCGGTGATTTTCAGGTCTTCCCGCAGGAAGTGGATCAGCAGCGTGCGCGGCTCGGCCAGACCTTCAACCTGCTTGCCGTTTACGGTCAGTTTGACATGCATTTTCGACATTGGTTCCCTCCCCCTCAGCCCGCGCGGCTTTGCGCACGGTCGATGGCGCGGCGCAGCACCACGGCTGCCACGTGTTTCTTGAATTCGACGGGGCCGCGGTTATCAGCGACCGGATCGATTGCGTCTAGCATTGCGGCAACGCACCCTTCGACATCGCCCGCAGCCAGCGCGGTGCTGGCCTCATCCGACCAGATGGGCGTGTCGGCCAGATTGGTCATCGCAACCGAGGCCTGACCGTTGCCAACCATCACAGCCGCAGCGGCGGTCGCATAATCTCCTATCTTGCGCTTTTGCTTTTGATAGGCCTGCCCCACGCCTGCACCCGGTACAGGGATCGAAATCCGGGTCAGGATTTCTTCGTCTTCGCGGGCGGTGAAGTACGCGGCCTCATAAAAATCACGCGCGGCAACTGTCCGGTTCCCGTCCGGGCCGGACAACTCGAACGCGGCGTTCAAGCATTGCATCAGACCCGGCATGTCATTGCCCGGGTCACCATTGGCTACATTGCCACCGACAGTGCCCATGTACCGCACTTGCGGATCCGCAATCTGCAGCGCCGCCTCGCGGATCAGCGGAATGGCTTCGGCCAGACCACTGTGGGTGATCAGCTCGTGCTGCGTGACCATCGCACCCAAAGTAACGGTGTCAGGTCCGACCTCGATCCCCTTGAGTTCTTCAATGGCCTGAAGATCGACCAGATGACCCATCTCGGCCATCCGAAGCTTCATCATCGGGATCAGGCTGTGCCCGCCCGCGATCACGCGCGCCTCGTCGCCATATTCCTGTAGAATGCCGATGGCCGAGGCAATGTCGCCTGGCCGGTGATACTCAAAGCCGGCTGGTATCATGTTTTTCCTCCCTGGGTCCGGGCGATATGCCTTGGGGGACCTGAGGTCAGGAAAGAACGGCGGATTTAACTGATCCAGTTAAGGAAAACGGAGCGCGCGGCTTGTTTCACGAAATGCGAAAGAACTGCACGAGTTGCGCCTAGACCCCCAGTGCCTCGCGAATATCTGTCAGGCGGGACCGGCTGACCGGCACCTTGCTCAGCGCGTCAACACCATCGAAATAACAGGTGCCGTTGTCCTTGTGGCGTTCAAATCGCGAGACGTGTTTCGGGTTCACCAGATAACTGCGATGCGCCCGCAGGAACCCTTCGGGCAAAAGCCGCGTTTCCGCATCGGTGATCGACCAGGGGCAGAACAGCTTCTCTGCATCCATATAGAGAACCGTATAATGCCCCTCGGCCCGAATGGCGGCGATCCGCGCGGGATGCGCAAAAAAGGTCTGGCCTTCGCGCTCATACGGAACACCAGCGCGCATTGGGGCGGGTTCCGACACAGGTCCTGAGGCAGGTGCAGTCACGGGCTTTGGCTCTATGAACGTAATACCGGTCAACAGGAAAGCACCACAAATCAGGAAGACGGATACCGTCACCCCCATTGCCAAAACTTGGTTATCCAGCGCAGGACCCGCACCGCCGAGGCTGTCGCTCGCGACGAAATCCGTCAGGCCTGTGGCGACAAAATGCATGGTGAACACCGCCAGCCCGAAACAAACCGTGCCAAGCAGGATGTTTCGTTGAGTCCGGTTGCCATAAGCCACCCAGATTGCAGACACCGACAAGATTACCGATGCCAGCGCTGACAGAGCAACATCGATAATGTCATAGACGGGGCGGCAAAGCTGCATACCAGCCATCCCGACATAGTGCATCGCAACGATGCCCAGTCCGACAATCACACCGGACCCGATCATCGTCTGAACCGAACGAGGCCGGAAATGCAGCAGCAGCAACGCCAGCCCGACCATCAGGATCGCAACCAGTGCCGACATCAGGGTAATCAGGGCATCATAGTAGAACAGGATTGGCAGTTGCAGCCCCAGCATCGCTACGAAATGCATCGACCAGATGCCGCCGCCCAGAATGACAGCGGCCAATGCCACCACGAACTTGCGCTGCTGGCTATCCAGCCTTGACGCGCCATGCGTCAGGTACAGACCCGTGAACCCGGCCATGAGCGCCACGGCAAGCGAAGCCACCACCAACCAAGTGTTGTGAGAGTAGTCCAGCATTTGGATTTGAACGCCCTCCCCGACGCGAGGATGACGTTAGCAAACCGAATTGATTGCGACAATTCACAGTTAGCAACAGCAGGGCTCAGACCTGTTTCTGAGCCTCTGCGTCGTCCGCGACCTCTACGGCATCCACTGAGACTTCAACCACATCATCGTCCTCCGCAGGCTCGACTGTTTCGGGTTCTTCGGTCTGGTTTTCAAGTGCGCCGACGATCAGCGGCAACATGTGAACCCCGGTTGCTGTTGCAATCTCGGGTGTCTGTGGTGTCTGCCAGCTGAGCGTATCGAAGCTGTGGCAGTTCTGACAGACAGGTCCCCATTCGGGTTGAATGTCATGACAGTTGTCGCACACCCATTGCGGGCCGCGCGGCGCGTTCAGTGCCTTGGCAAGCCAACCTTGGACAACGGCGTCCGTGGCACCCTCGCCGCGCTCAACAGCAGCCATCAATGTATAGGCGCGCGCATCACCCCGTTTTTCGACAACATCACCCAGGGCACGGCGGGCTTCGGGAAAGTCTTCGGCCACAATGTTCAGCTCGGCCAGGATCAAACGAGTTTCCATGTTTTCAGGATGAATGCGGGTCAGTGCCGTGAATCGTCTGACCCGTTGTTCCGGAGTTTCATCCGGCGCGATCTCGGCAAAGGCATGGGCCAGATCCGGATGTGGGCGAACCTCCCACGCTTTTTTCAGGATCTTTGTCGCTGCCCGCGACTTGCCCTTGGCGATATACGCGCGGGCTGCCATGGCGGCGGCGGGAACCAGATCGGGCGACAGGCGATTGGCTTCGATCGCGCGCTCCTGTTGCTCGACAGTTGCGCCTTCATCCAGGATTCCCTTGGCTTCGGACAGCGCCAGAACCGCATCGCGGCGTTTGAAGACGTCGCGCGGCAGATACCCTGCTTTCAACTTGGAAGTCAGCGTCGACCGGGCACCGGCCCAATCCTGCGCCTTGGTCTGCAAATTCAGTAGAACATCCTGTGTCTCTTCGTGGCGGGGTTTGATGGCCAGTGCCTTTTCGGCCAGCTTGCGGGCGGTTTCATCATCTCCCTCGGCAAGCTTCTGTTTCATGATACCGCGCACCCCGACAAATCGGGTCGCACTGTTTGTCACCAGTTTCTTGTAGGTGTCCGAAGCTTTCTTGGTGTCACCCGTCATCTCGGCAGCCTGCGCCACCAGTAGATCCGTCAGTTCCGGCTTGTTCAACAGCTTTTCGGCTTTACTGGCCTTGGTCATGGCAATGCGCCCCTCGCCCGAGGCCAACGCCATCAACCCATCGGCCAGCGCCTGATAGCCGCGCTGTTCCCGGCTGCGGTCGAAATAACGCGACAGGGCGGTTTCGTCGCCGTTGAGGAATTTGAGCGTCGCAACCAAAAGGCTGAGCAGTTTGAAGAACAGCCAGACCGCAAATACCAGAACACCCAGCGCAATCACCGACTGAAGCGGCCCAAGGGTGAATTCCGTGCCCGCGACCGTGATCTGCACCCCACCACTGGTTTGCATCAGGAAGTGACCGCCCAGCGCCAGCAGGCCGATAATCGCAACAAAAACGAGGATCTTAAACAATGACCACAGCATGGCAGGTCCTTCAGTTCGAGTTCAGGCTGGAAGCCAGCGTATTCACGGCGTCAACGGCGGCGGCTCGTATCCCGGCCGCCTGCTCCCAATCGGCCATCGCAGCCCGCGCCACTTCGGGAAGTGATTTCAGTTCATTCAACGCTTTGGTCAGGTCGCCATCTGCCAGCGCAGCCTGCGCGCGCGACAGAACAGCGTCTGGACCATCACCTTCCTGAGGCGTGACGGAACGGGCGCCCGTTTGGCGTTGCAGGAAGGCGACCAAACCCGTTCCTTTTTCAGCCTCGCGCGCCTCGGCCAATGCATCTCGCGCCGCAGGCTCGAACGACGCCCGAAGCGCGGTCAGTGTTTCCACGCCTTTTTCCGACGGGCCGGACAGGGCGTCCGGCACATTCACGCCGCCTGCCTTCAATTCAGCAACCAGTTCCGAAAAAGGCTGGCCGGTATCCAGCTGCCCACGCAGGCGCGCCAGAGTGGCAGCATTCGTTGCGGCTTGTGCTTCTGCCGAGGCTTTCGCTTCAAGGGCCTGAGCGTCCGAAACCATTTTTTCGACTTCAGCCCGTTGCGCTGCCAGCGAATCCTGAAGTTTCTTCAGTTCCGCCTCAAACGCGGCGGTTGCCTCGGGCGAGGCAGTGGAGGCAATCGGGGCTTTTTCCAGCGCAGCGATCCGGTCCGTCAATGGCGCGACCTGACCGGACAGCGCATCGACCGAGGATTTTACCGTGCTCAGGTCGCCTTCAACCGGTGTCAGCTTGTCCGACAACGTTTTGACCTGATCTGCCAGTCCAGACACATCAGGGCTGTTTGCAAGCGCCTGTGACAGTTTGGCGATCTGGTCCGACTGCTCTGTCAGCTTTGCTTCCAGCTCTGCCAGCGCTCCCGAGTTGTCCGGGCTGGTTGGCAACAGCCCTCCGTTGCCCAGCGCGAAACCTGCAACGGCAGCCAGCGCGCCCCCCAACAGGGCCGGAACGAAACCGCCACGTTTTTCAACTACGCGTTCGACGGTCTTTTCAGTGACCGGGGCTTCGGCTTCGGCTTCGGCTTCGGCTTCGGCTTCGGCTTCGGCTTCGGCTTCGGCTTCGGCTTCGGCTTCGGCTTCGGCTTCGGCTTCGGCTTCG
>NZ_JBQFLR010000013.1:0-117597 GCF_056531345.1 Ruegeria sp. N7
TGACCCTGACACCCGTCGAGCTGTTGCGGCAAAACGCTCCGGCCACCCGTCCCATAATCGCCCTCAGCGAAGGCAACGACCCCCGCATCACAAAAGGGGCCCTCAACGCGCAGAGGGCCAATCTGGCCGATATCATTCTGGTTGGCCCGTACGCCGAGGTCGAAGCAGCCCTGAAAGATCAGGGGGCTGCGGCCTCTCAGGGCGTTGAGATCCATGACCCTGTGACTTCGGACCTGACCGAAGAATTTGCCCAGACCTTTTTCGAACTGCGCCAGCATAAAGGCGTCGATCGGGCCAAAGCCCGTGCTGCCGTTGAAACACCCCCCGTCTATGCCGCCATGCTGGTGCGCAGCGGACGCGCCACCGGCACCGTAGGCGGGGCCGTTCACACGACCGGCGAAATCGTCCGTGCGGCGATCCAGGTGATTGGCATGGCCCCCGATGCAGGAATGGTGTCGTCTTTCTTCCTGATGTACCCGCCGGAAAACGCTCAGCCCGGGGCGCGGGCGATGCTGTATTCCGATTGCGGGCTGGTCATCAATCCGACCGCGAGCGAGCTGAGCAAGATCGCCATCGCATCCGCCACATCGGCCCGGACGCTGCTGCAGGTCGATCCAAAGATCGCGATGCTCAGCTTTTCCACCAAGGGCAGCGCCAAGCATCCCGACGTGGACAAAGTGATCGAGGCCACTGAGGCGCTGCGCCAAGCCGCGCCGGACCTGAATGTCGACGGTGAATTGCAATTTGACGCCGCCTTTGTACCTTCGGTTGGCGAGCGAAAATCGCCGGGATCGTCTGTCGCCGGGCAGGCCAACGTGATGATCTTTCCCAACCTTGATGCTGGTAATATCGGCTACAAGATCACCCAAAGGTTGGGGGGCTACACCGCTATCGGTCCGGTTTTGCAGGGGCTGGCCAAACCCGCCAACGACCTGTCCCGCGGATGCAGCGCCGAGGATGTGACCCAGATGATCGCCGTGACCGCGCTGCAGGCAACTGGACTGTGACACTTAATTTTCGCACCGTTCCCGGAACGATGTTCTAAAGTACCGAGGAAACTGACAAAATCCTCCTGACATAACCAACTGGACCCGCAAATGACCCATCAGCAGCCGATCCTTGATACGTCACCGAAAGTCTCGGACGAAATCCGCAGGACCACCTGCTACATGTGCGCCTGCCGATGCGGCATCAACGTCCACATGAAAGACGGCAAGGTTGCTTATATCGAAGGCAATCGCGACCACCCGGTGAACAAGGGTGTCCTGTGTGCCAAGGGATCCGCCGGGATCATGCAGGTCAATGCCCCCTCGCGCCTGCGCAAGCCACTGAAACGGGTCGGCCCGCGTGGCTCGGGTGAATTTGAAGAGATCAGCTGGGACGAAGCGCTGGAACTGGCGGTCAGCTGGCTGGAGCCAATCCGCAAAGACAACCCGGAAAAGCTGGCCTTTTTCACCGGACGGGACCAAAGCCAGAGCTTCACCAGCTTCTGGGCGCAAAATTTCGGAACTTGCAACTATGCGGCGCATGGAGGCTTTTGTTCGGTCAATATGGCTGCGGGCGGCATTTATACGATGGGCGGCGCATTCTGGGAATTCGGCCAGCCTGATTGGGACCACACCAAACTGTTCATGTTGTTTGGCGTGGCCGAAGACCACGACTCCAACCCGATCAAAATGGGTATTGGAAAGATCAAGGCGCGCGGTGCACGTGTTATCGGCGTCAACCCCATCCGCAGCGGATACAACGCCGTCGCTGATGATTGGGTCGGCATCACACCGGGAACTGACGGGCTGTTCATCCTGTCGTTGATCCATGTGCTGATGAAAGCCGGAAAGATCGATCTCGACTATCTCAGCCGCTATACCAATGCCCCGGTTTTGGTGAACGCGTCCGAAGGCGCCGGAAGAGGCCTGTTCCTGCGCGACGATGACGGAAAGCCTCTGGTCATCGACCGGAATACAGGCAAGCTGACGGCTTTCGATACGCCTGGCGTTCGCCCGGATTTGTCGGCGGTCTACGAAAACGACGGTGTCGTTCATCGCCCTGTATTTCACTTGATGGCGGAAAAATACCTGTCCGAGGAGCACGCGCCCGAAGCTGTTGCCGAAAAATGCGGTATCCCCGCCAATCGCATTCGCGCGATTGCAGCGGAACTGGCGCGTGTCGCCTTTGACGAGGCGTTTGAGCTCGATCACGAATGGACCGATTTCCGGGGCGAGAAACACACCAAGATGATTGGCCGCCCTGTCGCGATGCACTCGATGCGCGGCGTTTCGGCTCATGCCAATGGTTTCCAGACCTGCCGCGCGCTGCATGTGCTGCAGATCATCCTTGGCACGGTCGAGGTTCCCGGCGGCTTCCGCTTCAAGCCCCCCTACCCCAAACCGGTCGAGGCGCACCCGACACCGCATTGCAAGGTGACGCCCAATTCTCCGCTGGATGGCCCGCATCTGGGGTTTGTCCGCGGCCCGGAACACCTTGCACTGAAGGAAGATGGCAGCCCCGCGCGGATCGACAAGGCGTTCACCTGGGAAAACCCGATGTCCAGTCACGGGCTGATGCATATGGTGATCTCGAACGCACATGCGGGCGACCCGTACAAGATCGATACGCTGTTCATGTACATGGCCAACATGTCGTGGAACTCGACCATGAACACCAAGGGTGTCATCGAGATGCTGACGGACAAAGATGAAAACGGCGATTACGTAATCCCGCGCATCATCTATTCGGACGCCTATTCTTCCGAGATGGTGGCTTACGCGGACCTCATCCTGCCGGACACGACCTACCTCGAACGCCACGACTGTATCTCGCTGCTGGATCGCCCGATTTGCGAGGCGGATGCGGCCGCTGACGCAATCCGCTGGCCTGTGATCGAACCGGACCGCGACGTGCGCGGATTTCAGTCAGTATTGATCGATCTCGCTAACCGAATGAAACTTCCGGGTTTCACCCATGAAGACGGCAGCGCAAAATGGGTCGATTACGCCGACTACATCGTCAATCACGAACGCAAGCCGGGTATTGGCCCGCTGGCCGGATTCCGCGGTGAAAACGCCGACAAGGAAGGGCGCGGAGAGGTCAACCCGGATCAGTTGAACCGCTATATCGAAAACGGTGGCTTCTACGTGGCGCATATCCCGCAAGGCGCGGATTACTACAAACCGTGGAATGCAGCCTATCAGGAATGGGCCGTGGGCATGGGGCTCTATGACAGCCCGCAGCCATACCTATTCCAACTCTACTCCGAACCGATGCGCAAGTTTCAGCTGGCAGCCGAAGGCCATGGCGACCGACAGCCGCCTGATCATCTGCGCCAGCGGATCAAAGACACGATGGACCCGCTTCCGATCTGGTACGAAACCGATCAGCACGGCAACGACGGCTTCACAGTCAACGCGCTGACCCAGCGCCCGATGGCGATGTATCACAGCTGGGGCACGCAAAACGCCTGGCTGCGGCAGTTGCACGGGCGAAATCCGCTTTATGTTCCGACCAGGCTGATGCGCAAGCATGGGCTGAGCGACGGAGATTGGGCTAAAATCACATCCCCTCATGGTGAGATCACCGTCCCTGTGATGGAAATGGCCGCGCTGAACGACAACACCGTCTGGACATGGAACGCCATCGGCAAGCGCAAAGGCGCCTGGGCCCTGCAAGAGGACGCGCCCGAGGCCACCAAGGGTTTCCTGCTCAACCACCTGATCCACGAATTGCTGCCGCCAAAAGGCGACGGGCTACGTTGGGCCAATTCCGACCCCATTACTGGTCAGGCCGCATGGTTTGACCTGAAGGTGAAAATCGAAAAGGCCGACGCGCCCGCCGATGCCCAAAGCCAGCCTCATTTTGACCCAATCAAATCACCGGTAGGAACGGGCCCTGCGAATTTGGCGTGGAAGGTGGGCAAATGACCCGGATCCGCACTTCATCTGGCCACAAATATCCCGGGGGTGAATTGAGCCGCAGGCTCAAGAGGGGGCTGGCCCCCTCACCCGTCCTCAACAGCACAGGTATCCTGACATGACCCAGCTACCGAACTCCACCGAGCGCAAGATGGGTCTGGTGATCGACCTGGACACCTGCGTTGGTTGCCATGCCTGCGTGATTTCCTGCAAAGGCTGGAACACGGAGAATTATGGCGCGCCACTGTCCGATCAGGATGCCTATGGCGCCAATCCTTCGGGCACTTTCTTGAACCGCGTGCATTCCTACGAGGTGCAACCGGCGGAAGGGCACGCGCAACTGATCCATTTCCCTAAATCCTGCCTGCATTGCGAAGATGCGCCCTGTGTTACCGTGTGCCCGACCGGGGCCAGCTACAAGCGGGTCGAAGATGGCATCGTGCTGGTTAATGAAAGCGACTGTATCGGGTGCGGCCTGTGTGCCTGGTCCTGCCCCTATGGCGCGCGTGAACTGGACAAGGCCGAGGGGGTGATGAAGAAATGCACACTCTGCGTCGACCGGATCTATAACGAGAACCTGCCCGAGGTGGACCGGATTCCCTCCTGTGTCCGAACCTGTCCGGCGGGCGCGCGGCACTTTGGCGATCTGGGCGATCCGGACAGCGACGTCAGCAAGCTTGTTGCGGATCGCGGCGGAATGGACCTGATGCCCGAAATGGGCACCAAACCCGTCAATAAATATCTGCCGCCGCGCCCGAAAGACACGGTGGAAGATCAGATCGACATCCTGGCCCCCCTGTTGGCACCTGTCGCTGAAGAGCCCAAGGGCTTCCTCGGCTGGCTCGACAAGACGTTGGAGAAACTCTGATGCATCCTGCACCCTCCGTCATCCTCTTTACCACCCTGTCCGGTCTGGGCTTCGGCCTGCTCTTCTTTCTTGGTCTTGGCCTTCCGGCTGTCTCGGGTTGGGTGGCCTTTGTGTTCTTCGCCATTGCTTACGGTCTGGCCGTCGGAGGGCTGATGGCCTCGACCTTCCATCTCGGCCACCCAGAACGGGCCTGGAAGGCTTTTACTCAATGGAAAACGAGCTGGCTCAGCCGTGAGGGCTGGTGTGCCGTGCTCGCCCTGGTCGTCATGGGGCTTTACGCGATTGGCGTGGTGTTTCTGGATCGGCAATGGAGCCTGCTGGGTTGGATCGGAGCGTTGATGTCACTGGCGACCGTGTTCACGACTTCGATGATCTACACGCAACTCAAGACCATCCCGCGCTGGAATATGAACCTGACCCCCGCCATGTTCCTGAGCTTCAGCCTGGCAGGTGGTGCGTTGCTGGCTGGCCAGACACGGGTTGCCATTCCGCTTCTGCTGATCGCCGCTTTGGTTCAAATCCTGTATTGGAAGAAAGGCGACAAAGCGCTGGAAGCATCCGGAACGAATCTGGGCACAGCCACAGGTTTGGGTAACCGGGGTACCGTCAGAGCGTTCGAGCCACCGCATACCGGTACCAACTATCTGCTGCGTGAGTTTGTTCATGTGGTCGGGCGCAAACATGCCGATAAGCTAAGGGTGATCTCGTTTGTATTGGCCTTTGTCCTGCCGGTTCTGTTTCTGGTCCTGCCATTCAACCATTTCCTGGCCCTGCTGGCAGTGGCATCGCATCTGGCAGGCATCGCGACCTCGCGCTGGTTGTTCTTTGCGCAGGCTGAACATGTCGTAGGGCTTTATTACGGCAAACGCTGAGGGGGCTCTGCCCCCGCCGCGGCAAGCCGCGGCTCCCCCGGGATATTTTTGGCCAGATGAAGTTTGGATCCTGAAAACCAAAAAGGCGGCACTCGGTAGTCGAGGCCGCCTTTACTGGTTTCTGAAGGCCGGGTTAGATGAGGCCCGCGTGTGCCATTGCCGCATCAATCGCGGCTTTTGTGTTGTCTTCCAGCTCAGTCAGAGGTGAGCGGACTTCGGTGCTGCAGAGACCCAGTTTGCTGAGCGCGTATTTGGCGCCGACCAACCCGGGTTCTATAAAGATCGCTTCGTGCAGCGGCATCAGCTTGTCCTGGTATTCCAGTGCCTTTGCATAATCGCCCGACAATGTGGCCTGCTGGAATTCGGCGCATAGCCTGGGAGCCACGTTTGCGGTGACTGAAATGCATCCGACACCGCCATGGGCGTTAAAACCCAGTGCAGTGGCGTCTTCACCGGATAGCTGGCAGAAGTCCTTGCCACAGATCGCACGCTGCTGGCTGACGCGCGCCAGATCGCCCGTCGCATCCTTGACCCCGACAATACGCGGCAACCGGGCCAGTTCGCCCATGGTGGCCGGGGTCATGTCGATGACCGATCGCCCGGGAATGTTGTAGATGATGATCGGAATATCCGCAGCCTCGTGCAGGGCTTGGAAATGCGCGATCAGGCCGCGTTGAGTCGGTTTGTTGTAGTAAGGCGTGACAACCAGCGCCGCATCGGCACCAACTTTTTCGGCGAACTGAACGAACCGGACGGCTTCGACCGTGTTGTTCGACCCGGCACCGGCAATAACCGGAACACGGCCAGCAGCCGTTTTGACCACTTCTTCGATGACCGTTTCGTGTTCGTCGTGGCTGAGCGTCGGGCTTTCGCCGGTGGTTCCAACAGGCACCAGCCCGGTCGAGCCTTCGGAGATCTGCCATTCAACCAGATGTTTAAGCGTCTTCAGGTCCAACTCGCCGTTGTTGAACGGAGTGACGAGGGCTGGCATCGAGCCTTTGAACATGACACGCTCCTTAAGGTGCATATTGCGGTTTTTGCGCCCTGGTCACTCACGTTTCCAGCTTTGTGAGTTGATCCCGCCGGCGCAGGGTTTATCCTCACAGGCTCTATCCTCGGTTGGTTGGGAAATGCAAGGGATGACACGCTTTCTGGCACTGTTGACCGGTTTGATTCTATACGCAGTGACGACACCGCAAGCCGCACGCGCGGATGCGGCCGATGATTTGCGCTCCGGGCTGTATGAAATGCGCAAGGGCGACTGGAATGCGGCGCTGCGCGTATCGGGCCAGCGCGGCTCGGTCTCGCGCGATGTCATCGTCTGGCACTGGTTACGTGAGGGATTTGGCAGCTCGGGCGATGTGCTGGTGTTTCTCGAACGCCGCCCGGACTGGCCCGGGCTGGACTGGCTGCGCCGCAAGAGCGAGCCGGTCTTTACCGGGGCCGATCCCGACAGAGTTCTGAAGTTTTACGCTGGCTTGCCCCCTCAGACTGCTGAAGGCGCGCTGAACTATGCGGTGGCCCTTAAGGCCAAAGGGCGCATTGGCGAGGCGGAAGCCGATATCGTGACAGCCTGGCGTACCATGCCGATGGGGTCGGGGTTGCAAAAGGACTATCTGGAGAATTTTGCCAAACTGCTGAAGCCGCACCATGCCGCGCGGCTGGACCGGATGCTGTGGGATGGCCATTTGGTCAGCGCAGAACAGATGCTGCCCTTAGTCAGCACCGACGAGCGCAAGTTGGCCGAAGCGCGGATCGCATTGCAGAAACGCCAGCCAGGCGTTGACGGCAAGGTGGCGGCGGTGCCGAAGTCGCTGGCAGATACGCCGGGGCTGGCATTCGACCGTTTTGTCTGGCGGGACAAGAAAGAACTGGATGACAGCGCCGTCGACCTGATGCTGGCACGGTCAAGCGGACCGGAAGCCCTGGGCGAGCCTGACAAATGGGCCGAGGGTCGTCGCCGTCTGGCCCGGCTCGAGATGCGATCGGGGCGGGCGGCGCGTGCTTATGACGTAGCGGCCAAGCACCATATGACCCCGGAAATGGGATATTCCTATGCGGATCTGGAGTGGCTGGCCGGGTTTTTGGCCCTGCGCAAACTGAATGACCCCGCCACAGCCGTGCGACACTTCCAGAATTTTTCGGATGCCGTGCAATCGCCAATCTCGAAAGGGCGCGGCGGCTATTGGCTGGGGCGGGCTTACGCCGAGCTTGGGGACGCAGACAAAGCCTATGAGGCCTACGCCATGGGCGCGGACCATCAGACCTCTTTTTATGGTCTTCTGGCGGCGGAACGGATCGGACGACCATTTGACAAGGAACTGGCCAATCCGCGTCGCGCCCCGCATTGGCGTCAGGCAGATTTCGCCGATTCCAGCGTTCTGGAAGCCGGGCTGCTGTTGCTCAAGGCCGGCGAAGACAACTTGTCCGAGAGGTTCCTGACCCATCTTGTCGAAGGTCTTGACCCTGTGCAGGCCAATCAGTTGGGCGACCTTGCGATTGAGCTGAAACAGCCACATCTGGCCGTGATGATCGCCAAGCGGGCAGCGACCACCGGCACCGTTTTGCCTGCGGCCTATTACCCGGTTCATCCGGTGGCCGACATGCGCCTGCCAATGGCCAAGGAAATGACGCTGGCCATCGCGCGGCGCGAAAGCGAATTTGATCCGGTTGTCGTCAGCGGCGCGGGGGCGCGCGGCCTGATGCAAGTGATGCCTGCAACAGCCAAGCTGGTGGCTGGAGAACTGGGGATACTCAGCGGCCATCAGACCGGTCGGTTGACGTCGGACTGGCAATACAATGCCAAGCTTGGCGCCAACTATCTTTCGGGCCTTGCAACCGAGTTCAACGGGAATGTCGTCATGATGGCGGCTGGATACAATGCCGGTCCAAAGCGCCCGATCTCGTGGATGGAACGCTATGGTGATCCGCGCACCGGTGAGGTGGATATCGTAGACTGGATTGAGACCATTCCGTTCAATGAAACGCGCAATTATGTGATGCGCGTGACCGAAAGCCTGCCGGTCTACCGCGCCCGTCTGGGGCAGCCCGCCCTGCCGGTTCCGTTTTCGCAGGAACTGATCGGATCATCGCTGGCGGCGTTCGCGCCATAAGGTAAACAGACCTGCGGCCACAACAATCGCTGCGCCCGTGACAACTTCGGGGCGCAGTTTTTCACCAAAGATCGAAATCCCCAGAATCGCGCTCCAGACAAGGTGGAAATAGGCGAAGGGTTGGACGGCGCTGGCTTCGGCCATCTCATAACATTTGATCAGCAGCCAGTGCCCCGTTGCCCCGCTGACGCACAGCAACGCCATCCACAGCCAGTCGCTGCGGGCCATTGGCTCCCAGAACCACATTCCAAAAAGGGTCATGGCGATGGCACCAACAACGCCGGTCCAGAAAAAGCTGGTGGCCGTGCTGTCCTGACGTGCGACGTAGCGCGTCAGCAGGCCGTAAATCGCAAACAAAAACGCCGAGATCAGCGGTATGACGGCCCAAGGATCAAAAACACCAACGCCCGGCTGCAGAATGATCAGAACACCAATGCAACCGACACCGATCGCAACCCAGCGCCGCCATCCAACCTTTTCACCCAGAACCGGACCGCTCAGCGCGGCGACAAGCAGGGGATAGCTTATGAAAACGGCCATACTGTCGATCAGACCGAGCACTGTGAAACCGAACACGGCGACGCAGATCTCGGTGGCCAGCAGCAGGCCCCGCAGTATCTGAAGCCCCATCTGGTTCGTCTGCATGGCCGCCCTTAACCCGCCGGAAGATCGCGCCGCCAATGCAATGACAAAGGCCGCAAAGAACCAATAGCGGATCATCACCACCATGTAGGTGTTATAGGTTCCGGCCAAATGGCGTGAGATACCGTCCTGCAAGGCAAAGACAATCGTCGCGCCCACCATCAGGGCGATACCCGCACCTGCATTGTTTTTCTGCGTCATGCCTTGAGCGCCCGCGTCATGTGCCGCTTGCGGCCATAGCCGGATGTACGGGTGACGGTGAAACCGGCATCCTGAAGCCCGCGGCGAACAAACCCGGCGGCCGTATATGTGGCTGCCGTGCCATCGGTGGCAGTATGCGCCGCCACTTGCTGCATCAGCTCTGCCCCCCACAATTCAGGGTTCTTAGCCGGAGAGAACCCGTCAAGGAACCAGGCGTTGGCCATGCCTGCCCATTGCGGCAGGCTGTTGCGCGCATCGCCGATGATCACTTCGCATTGAAGGGTTTCAAGATTGCAGGCGTGACCTGTCCAATGGGCTAGAAACCGGCTGCTCCACGGGTGTAACTCGGGGAAGGCCTCAAGCGCGTGACGCATATCATCCGTGGCCATGGGAAAGGCTTCGAAACTGGTGAACCGAAGCGGGCCTGTTTGGCCGGATTTCTCCCATTCAGACCAAACCGTCAGCAGGTTCAGACCGGTGCCAAAGCCCAACTCGGCAATATGAAACCCCGGCGCAAAGCGTTCTGGCAGATCATTGCCTGCCAGAAACACATGGCGCGTCTCTTCCAGCCCGTTCTGCAACGAGTAATAGGGATCGTCGAAACGGTCCGAGACCGGTATCTGATCCTCGGTCCACGTTAATTCGGCGTGCTGGTCTGCCATCGGGGAATCCTGTAGCTAAGCGGCGCGACACTGAACAAGGAAAAGGGAATTGGCAATGGTCGATGTGACGGTTCGCGGGGCAGGAATTTTCGGCCTGTCCATCGCCTGGACCTGCGCCCGGCGGGGCGCGAAGGTACAGGTTGTCGACCCTTTTGGGCCGGGCTCCGGGTCCAGTGGCGGTCTGGTGGGGGCCTTGGCCCCGCATGTGCCCGAAAACTGGAACGCCAAGAAAGCTTTTCAGTTCGACAGCCTGATCATGGCTGAACCCTTTTGGCAGCAGGTCGAGGGTACCGGCGGCGTTTCCCCCGGCTATGGCCGTCTGGGCCGTCTTCAACCCATTCCTGACACCCGCAGCCTTGATCTGGCCCGGCAACGCGAAGGTTCAGCCGATCAACTTTGGCAGGGGCTGGCAGAGTGGCGGGTGATCAAAACATCGCAGGCCGGATCGTGGTGCCCGCCCAGCCCCACCGGCTTTGTCATCCGCGATACACTGACAGCGCGCATGCATCCCCGGCGGGCCTGCGCTGCGTTGGTTGCAGCCCTTGAGGTGATGGGCGTTCACGTTGTCAGTAACGCCGATGATAAAGGACAGGTTGTCCACGCCACGGGCCTAGCAGGATTACTGGAACTGAACGACGCGTACGGAAAAACCGTCGGAAACGGTGTCAAAGGTCAGGCCGCCCTGTTGCGCTTTGATGCAGGAGAGATGCCACAGCTATTCGCAGATGCGGTCCATATCGTGCCACATGCGGACGGAACGCTGGCAATCGGATCAACGTCTGAACGGGATTATGACGACCCGACCAGCACAGACAGTGCTTTGGACGATGTCATAGACCGCGCCACGCGCGCGCTGCCGCTTTTGCACGGGGCCGAGGTGATCGAACGTTGGGCTGGGGTGCGTCCTCGCAGCAAAAGTCGCGCCCCGATGTTGGGCCTGCATCCGTTGCACCAGGGTCAATTCATCGCCAATGGCGGCTTCAAGATCGGATTTGGCATGGCTCCGAAAGTGGCAGAAGTCATGGCCGATCTGATGCTGGAGGATCGGGATTCGATCCCCGATGACTTCCGCCCCGAAGCCTCACTGTGATAGGGCCACAGCCTTCATGCATTCCCGCCCGTCCGGGCCGCGCACCCACATGTCCTGACCGTTCCGGCACAGCTGGGCAGTCTCGAAATGCATCAACGGCGAGGTCGCACGGAAAGAAAACGATTTGAGCGGTCCGCCAAGATCAACTGCAAACAGCATCAGAAGCTGCGCCAGAAGTGGCCCGTGCACAACCAGCCCTTCATATCCTTCCACATCACGCGCATAGTCCAGATCATAGTGAATGCGATGGCCGTTGAAGGTCAGCGCCGAGTAGCGAAACAGCAGGGTGGTATCGAACGCAACCGCGCGGACATCCGTTTCATCCGTGCGCGACTGGGGCGGCGTTTGAGCCGTCACACCCGGCGTGGGGTCTTCACGATAAACAAGATCCTGCCATTCGGTCAGACAAAGTTGGCCACTTTGCCGTATCTCGTGGCGCAAAGTGACAAAACCCAACGGGCCGGACCGCCCCTCTTTTGTGCTTTGGTTATCAAGAACCGATGTCCTGTCAGCAGGGATACCCGCGATCAGTGGTGCATGAAATTCCAATTGCCCACCGGCCCACATTCTGCGGGGCAATCCCATATCCGGGATCAGGCCACCCACCTTGGGATGCCCATCCCGCCCCAGCGCAGCAGGCGGTTGCGGCGCCCAGAAATAGAGCTGATGGAAGAATGGCGGCAGAGCTGAGCCTTTGGCAATTGTTGGCTCAGAGCCCAACGCAACCTGAAGCGATGCGGCACGGGCCGGATCAAGGATATCGCTTTGACGCTGTTCCAACATATGGGCAGTCCAAGCTTAGAAACCGGCCTCGGCCCTGAGTTTCTGCATCAGCATGTGCAGCGAGTTTTCGTATCGCTCGGACAACAACCTACCCTGATCGTCGAACTCATTCGAGCTGTTAGCAAGGTGAATTTCCGGACCCTGCAAGATACGGGGCTGAAAGGGCACCATGCAGGCGCGCAGGATCATCTGTGCCCTTTCCCCGCCGGCGCGGCCACCCGCAGCCGACATTACAGCAACCGGCTTGCTCGCCCATGGATTGCCTTTCGTCCGGCTGACCCAGTCCAGAGCGTTTTTCAGAACACCCGAAGGCCCTTTGTTGTACTCGGGCGTCGAGATGATCACCGCATCTGCCTGCCCGATCTGGTCGGCCAGCATCTGAACAGGTGCCGGTATCCCTTCGGCATCCTCCAGATCGCCATCATAAAGCGGCAGGTTCAGGTCGGCTTCGGTATAGCTGACAGGGTCGAACAACCGGGCCGCTTCGCGCAGCAATTTGCGGTTCGTCGCGCCCTTGCGCAGGGAGCCGGACAGGCCAAGCAGGGTCGGTTGAGACATCAGGGACAACTCCGTTTCAGTGTTTCCCAATAGTTAGACCGAGATTGACCCTGACCAAACCCCCATTGACGCACAGTCATTGCGCAACAGGGGCCGGGCCAGACCGGTCCTGCGTTTCAGGATCACGCGTTTCCGCTGGGGACTACGACAATCTCAACCCGACGGTTTTGCGCTTTCCCTTGCGGCGTCAGGTTGGACGCGACCGGGTTGTTTTCACCCTGACCGTAGGTTCTGATACGGCTGTAGCTGACACCATTGGCCTGCAGGATATCCGCGACCGCGTTTGCGCGACGCTCGGACAATCCCTGATTATAAGACGCGTCACCATCGCTGTCGGTATGACCGATGATCTGCACGTTCGAGTTGGGATAGTTGACAAGGTTTTGGCCCACTTTCACCAGATCCGCCCGCAGCGCCGGGCGCACGGTCGAGCTGTCCGTGTCAAACGTAATGTCATTCGGAACAGTCACGATCAGCCGGTCACCCGCATTGACGATAGTAATCCCGTCATTTGCCAGTTGCTGACGCAATTCCGCAGCCTGCTTGTCCAACTGGTTGCCGATCAGACCGCCACCTGTGGCACCAATGGCGGCACCAGCCAGCGCCCCAAGACCCGGGTTCGAATTATTGGCGATCGCGCCGACACCCGCACCGATAAGCCCCCCCAGAACCGCACCCTGCTTGGTATTTTTATTGGGGTCGTTCTGCACGGTCAGGGTGCCCGGATCGGTACAGGCCGTCACGGCCATGATTGAACACAAGCCTGTCGCCAGGAAAAACTTTGAAATCGTCATGATATCACCTTCTGCTCCGGTACCCGTTCTTCGGGCTTGATCCATTTCACCCAGTATATCACTGCGCTTGCTCACAGGCTCAAGCAACAATGCGGTGAAATAGGCGAATACCCGCCAAAGGCCACTCATACCGGTTCCGCAAAGGTGCCCGCGTGCTGTTGCTCCTGCCAGAGATCGCGCAAAGATTTACCCTGCCCCAGAAATCCTTCGTCAGTGTATTCACTGGACCAGATGCGATCGGTTCTGAAATGGCGAAAGCCGTTTCGCATCTCGCACCACCCTGCCAGCAACGAACATTCGACGTGATAGATCAGCGCCAGTGGGCGCACCACGCGGATGGTTTGTTCGCCTTCACCATCTACGTAAGTGATGCGGATTTTCCGTTCTGCCCGAATAGCTTCGCGGTAATGCGAAACAGAAACACACCCCTTCTCGGGATCATCCGCCGGAGCCCCCCAGGGTGAAACCTGCAACCAATCAGTCGGGCTATGCAGCGCATCGATCTTCTGACAGATCCGACTGGCGGCGCGCTGCAGGTGGCTGTCGCCGGTGCGCGCCAGAAGAGACAGGCCAACCCACAGGGCTTCAACCTCTTCCGCGTCGAAATTCAGAGGCGGCAGATCGTAACCGCGCCGCATCATGTAACCGACACCGGCCTCACCTTCGATAGGTGTTCGCTGGGCCTGCAATTCGGCAATGTCACGATAGACAGTGCGGCTGGACACCTCTAGCCGGGTGGCCAGTGCTTCTGCCGTGACCGGCGCACTTGCGGCCCGCAAGATCTGGATGATTTCAAACAAACGGGTCGAACGGCGCATCGCATTCTCCTGACACTCTGCTGACACCCTAGCACACCCCACTGACAACATGCTGTCAGCAGTGACGCGCGATTATGGGGGGATATCACACAAGGAGCCAAGAAATGCCGCACCTCGACAACCACGTCATGATGACACTGAAACTTGGCCAATGGTCACAGGACCACACACTGCGTGCCTTCGAGATTGAACGTGAGATCGCGCAGGAGCGCCATCGCCGCCAATCGGTTTCGACGAAACGAACAAGACGCATTTCGCTGGGCAACCTGAAGATGCTGTGGGCCAGAATTGCCTGAGATCAGAAATCGGGCAGGGCGCGAAACTTCATCGAATGCCCGCCCTCGGGATGCTTCAGGCGCAATTCTTCGGAATGCAGCATCAATCTGGGAAACTCCCTCGCCGCACCTGTTGCATAGAACGGATCGCCCAGGATCGGGTGACCCAATGCCTGCATATGAACGCGCAGCTGATGAGACCGCCCGGTTTTGGGAAACAGGCGCACGCGAGAGGTCTCGCCCTCATGTTTCACAACGCGCCAATCGGTGACCGCAGGTTTGCCCGTATCATGACACACCATTTGTCTGGGTCGGTTGGGCCAGTCCACGATCAACGGCAGGTCAACCGTGCCGGTCTTTGGCTCCATCCGCCCCCAGACACGGGCAATATAGGTTTTCCGGGTCTGCCGCTTTTCGAACTGCATACTCAGATGCCGTTGCGCATGGGGTGTTTGGGCAAAAACCATGACACCTGATGTGTCCCGGTCCAGTCGATGCACAAGCAACGCCTGAGGGAAAGCCGCCTGCACGCGTGTCAGAAGGCAATCAGCCAGATGCTCGCCCCGCCCCGGTACGGAAAGCAGACCCGACGGTTTGTTCACCACAATCAGCTGCGCATCTTCGTGCAGCACGTCCAGCGCGGTTTGCGGGGGGGCATAGGTTTCGCTCATGCGGGCCTGCCTATCTCAGCGCGCACCTTCCCGCAACGTCGTCCTTGCGCGCCCGGCCATGTTCGGTGAACTTCTGCGCAGGAGGACAGGACATGCACCCGACAATTGAACGACTACAAGAGGTTGTCGCCAAGGGCGATGAGGCGCTGATTCACGATCTGCTGGCCGAAGATGTGCAGTTCCTGCCACCAACCTATTACAGTACGTGGACCGGGCGCGCACCTGTGGCTGCCGTACTTGGCCATGTCGGGCAGGTCTTTTCCGACTTCCGGTATCGCCGGGTCATGGGCGCCGGCAACGATTGGGCGCTGGAATTTCAATGCAAGATTGGAGATTTGGACGGCATTGGCGTTGACCTCATTACACTGAACGAGGCCGGTTTGATCCAAATCTTCGAAGTCGCCATGCGCCCCTACAAAACAGTCGGCGCTTTACGCGAGGCGATGATGGCGCGCGTGATGACTGACGCTCGTTTTCTGGAATTCAAAAACGCCCTGACGTGACTTGATGATGCGCGCCCTGATAGCACCCGACCAGGTACTACGTGTGCCCTTGCTGCCCGTTCTGGCCACGCAAGCGCTTTTGGTGCGCCGCAACGCCCGGCTTTTGCCAGAGCCAACTGGCCCGCGAGAGGGCCGAACAGGGCGTGGCCCCCGCCTTCGTTTGCTGATCACCGGCGATAGCTCGGCGGCCGGAGTGGGCGCGGGAACTCAGGCGCAGGCCTTGTCGGGACAGCTTGTGGACCGGCTGGCCAGAAATCACACGGTTGAGTGGCAACTTGAGGCCACCACAGGGTACACGACGCTGGATACGATTGACCGCCTGAGGGGCATAAAGGGCGAATTCGATGCGGTGGTCACGGCTTTGGGGGTGAATGACGTCACCCGCGCCGTCTCTTGCCGCACATTTGCGGATCGCCAGGCGCAGCTTATCAACATCCTGTCAAACGAACTGGGGGCGCGGCGAATAGTCATCACCGGCGTTCCGCAAATGAACAGGTTTCCGGCCCTGCCACATCCATTGGCCTGGGTGCTTGGCCGTCAGGCTGCGCGGCTGGATAATGCGTTGCAACAGGTTGTGTCCGTCCATCCCCATGTGCTGCACCTGAGGCTTGATCTGCCCGACGACCCGGCCCTGGCGGCACCGGACGGCTATCACCCAAGCCCCCGGGCCTATGCGCTGTGGGCAGATGCTGCAGCACGCCTGTTGCTTCAGGCCTGAGCCCGCGCCTGCCGGATCAATGGGATCGAGTAAATGACCAAAGCCACCCAGATCAGGGGGAATGCGATCATGCGTCCGGTGTCGATCTTCTCACCGAACAGAGTGATGGCTGTAATGAAAATCATAGTCGGCGCAATGTATTGTAGGATGCCCATGGTCGACAGGCGCACCAGCTTGGCTCCGTTCGCATAGACCAGCAATGGCACCGCCGTGACGATACCGGCGCAGGACAACAATGCGGTATCGGACATCGCTGCGCCGAAATGGCCTGTGCCTTGCACACCCAGCCAGGTGACATAGGCCAGGGCCGGGATCAAAAGGATCAGGACCTCAAGCAGAAAACCCTGGTTGGGACCAATTGGAAGGGATCTCTTAAAGAATGCATAGAAACCCCAACTGACCATCAAACCCAGCGCCGCCCAGGGAAGTCGCCCAGCCTCAAGCACAAGCACAAGAACGCCCAGCGCGGCAAGCCCCACCGCGAACAGCTGGGTCCGCGTCAGGGGCTCACGCAGCAAAATCGCGCCTAACGCGATACTGAACAGCGGGTTGATGTAATACCCCAACGCCGCGTCCAGCGCGTGCCCCGTCGAGATCGCCCAAACATAGATCGCCCAGTTCACGGAAATCAGCGCCGCCGTCAAAGCCGCCATGGCCAGCATCCGGGGATTGCCCAGTGCAGCTTTCAAGTCCCGGGTGCGCCCCAGCGCGACCAGCAGCAAACCTGCAACCGGAACAGACCAGATAACCCGATGCGCCACCACCTCGACAGGTCCAATGTGATCCATCGCCTTCATATAAAGCGGCAGGAATCCCCACATGACGTACGCTGTGACAGCCAAAGCCAAACCTTTGGGAGTATCCACATTCTGAGGTGGTAATGGCGTGGGTGTCACGAAGGCTCTCCGGTTTATACCGGTTCCGTTTACGGCAGAACTGAACGGATTGAAAACTCTGAAAACAGTGAAGTGTCACATAACGATTTGTGATAAGTTTGCTGACCGCAGCTGTTGCCCCTAAAATTGCGAGGCTCTGCCTCGCGCTCCGGGATATTTAGAGCCAGGTGAAGCAAGGGATCCGCACTTCATCTGGCCCAAAATATCCCGGGGGAGTCGCCCGGCACGGGCGGCGGGGGCAGCGCCCCCTACCCTGTCTGTCAGACCTTCACCCGTTCGGATTTCGGGTCATACATCGGTTTAAGCGATGCTTCGGCTTTAACCTTCACGCCGCAAACATCGATCTCATAGGTTGAACCCAGAACGTCTGCGGCCTTTTCACCTTCGCACGGGACATAGCCCATTCCGACGGCACCACCGAGGCTATGACCGTAATTGCCGGAACTCAGGTAGCCGACATATTCGCCATCACGCACGATCGGCTCGTTGTGGAACAACAGCGGTTCAGGGTCGGTCAGACGGAACTGTACCAGACGGCTTTTCGGGCCGCTTTCTTTTCGTGCAATCACCGCCTCACGCCCGATGAAATCACAGCCTTTGTCCACCTTGACGGCAAAGCCAAGACCAGCATCAACCACGTGATCCTCACAGGTGATATCGTGGCCGAAGTGCCGGAAACCCTTTTCGATCCGGCAGCTGTCCATCATGTGCATACCACACAGCTTCAGCCCCATGTCCTGACCAGCCTCATGCAGGGTCTCAAAGACGTGGCCCGCCATGTCTGAGGAAATATAGATTTCCCACCCAAGCTCACCCACATAGGTCACGCGATGTGCACGGGCCAGGCCCATTCCGATCTCGATCTGCTGGGCAGTACCAAAGGGGTTGGTCGCGTTTGTGAAATCGTTGGGCGAGACCTTTTCCAGCAGAGCCCGGGCGTTTGGCCCCATGACAGCGAGAACGCCTTCACCCGCTGTGACATCTGTAATGACCACACTGAAATCGCCGACATGGCGCATCATCCATGTCTGATCCGCCAAGCGTGTTGCTGCGGGGGTCACGACCAGATAGCCGGTTTCGGTCAGGCGGGTCACGGTGACGTCTGCTTCGATCCCGCCTGTGCGGTTCAAAAACTGCGTATAAACGATCTTGCCGATAGGGACTGAGTAGTCACCCCCGCCGATGTAGTTCATGAACTTTTCGGCATCAGGGCCTTCCACGCGAATCTTGCCGAAGGAAGACATGTCGTACATGCCCACATTCTCGCGCACGGCTCTGTGCTCGGCTGCGGAATTCTCGAACCAGTTCTGGCGCTTCCAGCTGTACTGGTATTCGCGCTCCTGCCCTTCATTCGCGTACCAATTGGCCCGTTCCCAACCAGCGATTTCACCAAAAACGGCGCCCTGTTCTTTCAGGTGATGGTGGAACGGGGTTCGGCGCACACCGCGTGCCGTAGCTTTTTGGCGATAGGGGTAGTGGTCGGCGTAGAGCAGCCCCAACGTTTCTTTTGAGCGTTCATAAAGGTATTTCTTATTGCCCTGAAACGGCTGCATCCGTCCGATATCAACATCGCCCAGATCAAAGGGCTTTTCACCGGTATCCATCCACTCGGCCAGGGACATGCCCGCGCCACCGGCGGACTGGATACCGATCGAGTTGAACCCGGCCGCGACCCAAAAATTGTCCATCTCGGGCGCCAGACCCAGGTGATAGGCGTCGTCGGGAGTAAAGGATTCGGGGCCGTTGAAGAAGGTGTGAATACCCGCCTCGGACAGCATTGGCATCCGGTTGCACGCCGCTTCGAGGATCGGTTCGAAGTGATCGAAATCCTCGGGCAGTTGGTCGAACTCGAAGTTGTCGGGAATACCGTTCATGGCCCAGGGTTTGGCATTGGGCTCGAATGCGCCCAACATCATTTTGCCCGCGTCTTCCTTGTAGTAGGCGCATTCATCTGGCACCCGCAGAACCGGCATCTGGCTCAACCCTTCAATGGGTTCAGAGACGATATAGAAATGTTCGCAGGCGTGCAGCGGCACATTCACGCCGGCCATCTTGCCTACCTCGCGCCCCCACATTCCCGCGCAATTGACAACCATATCACAGGCGATATGCCCTTGGGATTGCCCGTCATCACTGACCCAGTCGACACCGGTCGCGCGCCGTCCGTGCCGGGAAATCCCGGTCACCTTCACCCGTTCCTTGATCACCCCACCGCGTTGACGCGCACCCTTGGCCAACGCCAAGGCAATATTAGCAGGATCCGCCTGGCCATCGGTTGGCAACCAAACGCCACCTGCCACGCCGTCGAGGTTGATATGCTCATATCGCTCTTTGACTTCGGTCGGAGAAAGCTCTTCGACCGGCACGCCAAAGGCGCGGGCCATTGCCGCATTTCGGTGAAGCTCCTCCAACCGCTCACTGGTCAGGGCGACCGAAACGGACCCGACCTGACGCAGGCCGGTGGCGACACCGGTCTCTTCCTCAAGGCCCAGATAGAGCTCTGCGGAATAGCGCGCCAGTTTGGTCATGTTGGAAGACGCGCGCAGTTGCCCGATCAGGCCCGCCGCGTGCCAGGTGGTGCCGCTGGTCAGTTGCTTGCGTTCTAGCAGAACAACATCGGTCCAGCCCTTCTTGGTCAGATGATAGGCGACCGAACATCCGATGACGCCGCCACCGATGATGACCACTCGGGCCTTGCTGGGAAGATCAACCATCCTGAAATCTCCGCTGTGTCAGGTTTGGCGTAAACTGCCACGGAAGATCGACAACAAATGCACCAAAAACGTCACAAGATCAGCAGTTTTCACCGATGTGTCGAGGCCCGCTTTTCCCGCCGAACGACAAAAGGTGTGACCCCGAAGAAGCTTTTGTAAACAGAGGAAAACCCGTTCGGAAAACCACAGGCCAATCCGATTTCGCGAACGCTCATAGTGGTGTTCAGAAGCAGGTTATTGGCCTTGGCGAGCCGCATTTCGCGATAGAATCCGTTGGGCGTGGTGCCAAAGAAGGTTTTGAACTTACGCTCAAGCGAACGGTTCGACAGTTGTAGCGAATCGACGATCTGATTGATCGGCAGAGGGTCTTCGATATTGGCCTGCATGAGCTTGATGCACTGATCCAGCTTCACATCTCCGGTCGCCGTCAACTTTACCCCCGAGAATGGCTGCATCGAGGCGAAATCCCGGATGTTTTCATGCAACATGATGTCCGCCACGGTCATCTTTGCAGGCCCTGAGATATGGCGACCGATTACTGCCAGCGCGACATCTGTTGTCGCCTCCATTCCGGCACAGGTCACAACGGCGCCCTGTTCGGTTGCAATCGACAGCTTGGCTTCAAACCGGGCCCCGCGTTCCCGCAGGAACGAGGCATTCTCCCAATGGGTTGCCAAATCGTCTGAACCCTGTTCGTCGATATACCGGCTGGCCGCTTCCGCCAGCAAAAACACCTTGGCATCGCGGAAAGTATAGTCCGACACCACCCGCCCCAAAGACAAGTCTGGGTGATCCGGGTCAGAATTGCCGATCACGAAAAGATAATTCGCCTTGGGCTGGTTCTGCACGGGTTCCGTTTGCACCACCGCGTCGCTGCTGCTGGAGATCGGGCCACCTCTGAGCGACCGATAGGCAAAAGTGAACGGCGGCTTCGGACACACACGATTTGCCAGCCTGAGAACCTCGACCAATGAGGCCAGTTCAAGCAGCACAAATCCGGGTGCGACCAGAATATCGAAATGTTGCTGTATCGCCTGCGGTGATTCAAAAGCAACTTTCCTCATCGTTGTCACCTTAGACGATCTCGTGCCCGACAGCACGCAGCCGCTTGGCCAGCGCTTCGATGTGGTCCGGGCCAATTTCGCAGCACCCGCCGACAATCGTAGCCCCCTGACCGACCCAACGCATGACGTGATCCGCATAGGCATCGGGACCAAGATCATGGCGTTGATCCAACGCATCCACTGTCGGCGCGTCCTTTAGAAACTCATCCGAAATATGTGTAAAGCCGTTGGCGTAAGCGCCATAGGGCTTGTTCATGCCGGACAGGATGCCCAGAGCAGCCGGGATCGCTTCGGGGCGCGAACAATTGATCAGCAGCGCGTCAGGCGAAAACTCTTCTACCAAAGGCGCGACATCCCTTAGTGGTTCGCCGGACCTGAGGCGACGGCCATCGTCGTCATTGACCGTGAATGACAGCCAGACTGGTTTGCCACATCCGGTCGTTCCACGCAGCGCGCCCTCGGCCTCCTGCACCGAAGATACTGTCTCGATCAGAAACAGATCGACGCGTGCAGCCATCAAGGCCACAAGTTCAGCGAACTTTTCCGCCGCTTCTGCCGGGTCGGGATTCAGGTCGGGTCGGTAAGATGCCAGAAGCGGCCCCAGAGACCCGGCAATCCGCCCCCCGGTCTCAGTACGGGCACGTTCGGCCTGCGTCAGGGCACTGTCGATAAGGGCGGGCATCTGGTCCTCCATCCCCACCCGCACCAGGCGTGAGCGGTGGACGGCGTAGGTATTGGTGGTCGCAACCGTGGCACCACTGCGGAAGTAGTCGCCATGCACCGCGCCGACCAGATCAGGGTGGTCGATCATCACACGTGTGGACCATAGCGGCGTCGCCCGGTCTCCGCTGCGTTTGACCAGTTCCTGTCCGATTGAACCGTCCAACAGAGTGATCTTTGTCATGTCCTTGCTCCTTAAGGCAGCAGCACGAGTTTACCCGGAAGGGTCTTTGCCTGAAAATCAGCCTGTGCGCGGGCGATATCCTTCAACGGGTAGGTTCGGGAAACCAGTGGTTTGATCCGTCCGGTATTCATCAACTCCACAAGGCGGCCAAAGACTTCGGGCGCCTGATGCGTGCAGCCGTGGATGGTGATATCGCGCAAATAGATGTCTCGCAGATCAGCCTCGACAATCGGGCCGGCAATTGCCCCCGAAACGGCGTAGTGCCCGCCGGGTTTCAGGGCAAGGATCAGCGATGCCCATGCGGGCCCGCCCACCACATCTATAACCGCGTCGAACATATCCTGCGGCGGCAGCTCATCCCGGCCAAATGTGCCCAACGCGCCTTGGGATTTGACGACCTCTGCCTTCGCTGCCGCCGTCACACCCCAAACCGACGCTCCGCGCAGCGCAGCAAGCTGCACCGCCGCCAGACCAACGCCGCCTGACGCGCCGGTGATCAGAACCTTTTGCCCTGCCGTCACGCCCGCGCGCGTCAGCAGGTTTTCGGCAGTACCAAAGGCACATGGAATGGCCGCAATTTCCACGTCTGACAGGGGCGATGCACTTACGTCATAAAGGTCATTTGCTTCAACCAGACAGTATTGGGCAAAAGCGCCATCAATCTCAGACCCGAGCGCAATAAAGCCCTGAGGGCTGCCGGGGCGCGGACGCGGCAGGTTGATCGGGCAAGTCACGCGCTGGCCCTTTTTGAACCCCGAGTTTGGCCCAACCTTTTCAACGATCCCGCACAGATCGCCCCCCTGAATGCGGGGAAAGTTCAGTGCGCCACCCCATCCGCCGGCTTCAATATCCTGATCGACGGCATCCGTCGCACCGGTGACATCCGATGAATACCAGCCGACCCGCGTGTTGATGTCCGTGTTATTCACGCCTGCTGCAGCGACCCGAACAAGCACCTGCCCTGGCCCAGGGGCCGGGACAGGGATATCGTCACGCCATTCCAGCGCCTCTGGCCCGCCATGGCCGGTCAGATAGACGCCGGACATGGTCGCCGGAAGCGTCACGCGCGCAACCGCTCGTTCTCGGGGTCCCAGAGCGGCTGGTCCAGCTCTACCACGGCGCGGCATTTCTGGCCGTAGATTTCGACCTCAAGCTCAGTTCCCGGATTGGCAAGCTCGGCCCGGATCATGCCCAGCGCGATGGATTTACCAACACGGTAGCCCCATGCGCCGGATGTGGTTTCGCCCACGATCTCATCGCCATGCCAGATGCAGGACATATACGGCGCGTCGCAATCGCCCGCATCAACAGTCAGGGTGACGAAGGACTTTTTCACGCCTTGCTGCTTTTCGTTCAGGATTGCAGCCTTGCCCGGGAAGTCCTGCGGTTTGTCCAGCTTGACGAAACGCTCCAACCCGCCTTCAAGCAGGGAATAGTCGGTCGACAGATCGCCCTTCCAGGCGCGGTACCCTTTTTCGATCCGCAGCGAGTTCAGCGCATACATCCCGAACGGCTTGGCACCGGCATCGATGATCGCGTCGTAGATCGCAGGCATATCCGCATTTTCAGCGTGAACTTCCCAGCCCAGCTCACCAGCGAATGAGACACGCAGCAGAGCGACCCATCCGCCTTTGATTTCGCTTTCCTGAAAGCTGAGCCACGGCAAGGTCAGATCGGCCTCGGTAACTTTGCTGAGAATGTCCCGAGATCGAGGCCCGGTAACGATCAGCGTGCTCATCCGCGTTGTCCAGTCTTCCAGCGTGAACTCGGCATCGGCAGGTATGTGACGCTCAAGCCATTCACGGTCATGCCATTGCGCGGTCGCTGCAGTGACCAGAACGAACAGGTCTTCGGCCTCGCGCGTGACCGACATTTCGGTCAGGATGCGCCCGCGGTCATCTGCGAAGTAAACCAGCCCAACCCGACCAATCTTGGGCAATGCCCCTGCAACCAGACCGCGCAGCCATTCATCAGCACCCGGCCCCTGTATTTTGAACCGCGAGAAGCCCGGCAGGTCCAACACGCCACAATGATCGCGCACGGCCTCACATTCTTCCTTGATCCGCTGTTCCCACGGTCCGGACCGTCCCCAAGTGTGGGTCGCGTCGAGCGAGGTGTCATCACCGGGCTGTGCAAACCAGTTGGCGCGTTCCCAGCCGTTATAGGCCCCCATGACACCGCCGTGCGCGATCACCTTGTCATGCACGGGCGACAGCTTCTTGTCGCGTGCGGCAGGCCATTCATGGTGCGGGAAGTGCATGGCATATTCGTTGCCATAAACTTCCATGCCTTTCTGGTTGCAATAATCCTGATCGGTGTAATCGGTATAGCGGCGCGGATCGACGGCCCACATATCCCATTCGGTCGCGCCATCAACGACCCACTCGGCCAGAACCTTGCCTGCGCCACCGCCCTGCGCGATGCCGAAGGTGAAAGTATGCGCCTCGAACGCGTTTTTCACACCGGGCATCGGGCCGATCAGCGGCAGCCCGTCAGGCGCATAGGGGATCGGCCCGTTGATGACGCGTCCAACGCCCGAGGTTGCCATCAGCGGCACTCGCTCCATCGCATCGGTGACGATATCTTCGATGCGGTCCAGATCGTCATTCCACAGCTGAAAGCTGAAATCATCCGGCATCGGATCGTCTTCGGTCATCCAGTGGCCCTTGCAGTTGGGCTCGTAAGGACCAAGGTTGAAGCCGTTCTTTTCCTGCCGCAGGTAGTAAGAGACATCCACATCACGCAGCAACGGCAGCTTGGCACCGCTTTGCTTGGTCCATGCATCGATCTCGGGGATTTCATCGGTCAGCAGGTACTGGTGGCTCATGACCATTGCCGGAACGGTGCGGCCACCGAAGGGCTTGAACCATTCGCCCACACGCTGCGCATAGTATCCGGCTGCGTTCACAACATAGTCACAGGCTATATCGCCTTTGTCCGTGTGCACGGTCCAGGTGTCGTCATTATGCTGCGTCACGCCTGTCGCCGGGCAGAAACGGATGATCTTCTGCCCCATATCGCGCGCGCCCTTGGCCAGCGCCTGGGTCAGCTGCGCCGGATCGATATCACCATCCGTCGGGTCGTAGAGAACACCCTCAAGATCGTGCGTTTCCAGGAAGGGATAGCGCTCTTTCGCCTCTTCCGGGGTCCACATTTCCATCGGGATACCCTGATAGCGGCCCATCGCCATGGCGCGCTCGAACTCCTGCACACGTTCTTTCGAATGCGCCAGTCGGATCGAACCGGTCTGGTGGTAGTTCATCGGGTAATCGACTTCCTCACCCAGACGCGCATACAGCTCGGTCGAATAGCGCTGCATGTTCATGATCGCCCATGAGGTCGAAAAGGTCGGAACGTTCCCTGCCGCATGCCAGGTCGACCCGGCAGTCAGTTCGTTCTTTTCCAGCAGAACACAATCGGTCCAGCCTTTCTTGGCAAGGTGATACAGCGAGGAAGCCCCCACCACACCGCCACCGATTATGACCACGCGGGCTTTTGTTGGAAAATCACTCATGCGTTTTTGATCCTTGTTACTGTGCCTCTTGAGGCAGATCGTCCGTGATGTCGTAATAGTCGCCCTTGTCAGCCACAAAGATGTGCTTCGAGAGCGAAAGACCTGTGGGTGCGTCCAGCGCGCCCATGGAAATCGAAATCGTGTCTTCCTGGTTGTGTTGCCAGAAGAGGAACGAGCCACATTTGCTGCAAAATCCGCGCCGGGCGATGTCAGACGCGCAATACCAGCTGAGTGTGTCACTGGCCGAGAAACTCAGGTTGTCCTTATGGGTCGAAGTCGAAGCCCAGACATGGCCCGACTGTCTGCGGCACTGTCCGCAATGGCAGACCGAAGGTGGCGACAGGTCTCCGTCGATCGTGAACGCGACCGAGCCGCAAAGGCAGGATCCTTTGTGCATCTGACTACCCCCTTATTGCGGGTGTGGTGCTGGTCCCCAACAACACACCGTAGATGACAAAACAGGCCGCCATGATCCGGCGCACCCAGATATTGAACACCGCGCCCAGCGCTGCCCTGCCCATCAAGGCGCCCAGCGCCGTAAAGCCGGTGTAGCTGAGTGTGGTGATGACCAGCGCGGTCGGCATGATAACCCCCATCTGCTGCCAGATTGGGACCTCGGGCTGAACGAACTGCGAAAACGCGGCCAGATATCCGGCGACGCTTTTGGGATTGATCGTGGCCACTGCAAGCGCGTGCAGATACACATGTCGCGCCGGACGCTCGGAGGCTGGTGCGGGTCTTGTCGCATTCATCCAGCCGCGAATCCCCAACCAGATTAAAAATCCCGCGCCAATCAACTTGGCGACAAAGAACCCGGTCGGCGATGCAGCGATCAGGGCGGTCACACCCAGCGCAGACAGGATCAGAAAGGCGCTGGCCTGCGTGAGAATAGCCAATACGCCTAGCATTGCCCTTGGAAACGGAAGGCTCATCCCGTTCGAGATGCAATTGACCGCATTTGGGCCCGGCGTGGTTACGAAAACCACCCAGAAAAACGCGAATATGGTCCAGGCTTCGAACGACATCAGTAGACCGGCGGGGCGATGACCCAGATGGCCGCAGCGGGCTCGTCGTAAGGGTTGGCCCATTGATAAGGTTCGTGTCGGATCCGAAAACTGTCACCTGGCCCAACCGTGAACGCGCGCGCCCCGATTGTCAGGTCCAACTTGCCCGAGATCATGTATCCGACTTCCTGAGTCGGGCGATTGGCCGGTGTCTGCATCTGCGAGTTGGGTTTGAAGGTGGAATGCACCATTTCAAAATCATCGGTCAGATCCGGTGAGAGCAGCTCTTCGATCAACCCTTCTTCGCCCGACCCCATGGGGCGGCGCGAGCCGGCACGCACGACATATCCCTGCTCGTCCGCCGGTGCCGCCGAATGCGCAAACAACATCGACATGGGTACGCCAAGGCATTCCGCGATCTGCCTGAGGTCCGAAATCGACGGCTCGGACATGTCACGCTCAACTTGGCTGAGCCAGCCCACAGACCTGTCCAGCCGGATCGCAATGTCACTCAGCGTCAATCCTCGCGCCTTGCGCAGCGCGCGGATATCAGCACCGAGTGTCGCACTTTGCGGGGCCTGACTGTTCAAGGATAGCTCCAACGTTCGTGAAAATTTCACCTCTTTTTTCACGATGACTCGATTTCATGAAATTTCCAAGCATTTTTTCACGTGAATCTATATTTCGGATTGGCAATGCCCTGACGGCTCGGGCACTCAGCTAATATGGTAAACATAAATATCGGCGGTGTCCGAGGCGCGCTCCGGCCAAAGCGTAAAGCCTGTTTTTTCCAGAACGCGGGCTGAACCTGGATTGTCACGCCCGACCCCGGCAATGAGACGCACGGCAGGCCCAGGCGTCAATGCGTCCTGCAAGCCTTGCAGCAACTCGGGGGCGTAACCATTCCCCCAAGCGGTTTGAGCAATCAAATAGCCGATGTGAAGGCTTGGAATTGCCTCGGTGTCAGAACTCATGGCCAACACCATGAGGCCGATCAGGTGGTTACCGCGGCTTTGGCGCGCAAGCAGAATATCGCTTTCAGCACGTCTTTCATCAATCCAGTTCGAAATCTCCCGGCCCTGCAACTGCATCGGGGGCGGCAGGTGTTTCAGGACCTCAGGGGTCAGAAGCGTGACAAGATCATCTTCAAGCCGAACCCGCAATCGCGGATCGGCGAGTTCAACCTTCCAGTTGCGAACCGAGAGGCGCGGAGTTCGGAAATGGCCTGGGACCATGGTTAATCCAATACGGTTCGGGCTTTCCTGTTTTATCAAACCCCGAGCGAAATCGAAAAGAGGAAACCGGTAGGCGCACCTTGTACAGACCGAAAATCAATCAGGCCTGTGCGAAGGTCTTTGACAGGATCGCGGACAGGTTATCCGCATCTTCGGTTGAGAACGCGTCGGGTTGATTGCTGTCGATGTCGAAAACTGCAATCAGTTCGCCCGATGCGTTCCGGACCGGCAGAACCAATTCGGATCGGGTGGACGAGGCGCAGGCGATGTGACCTGGAAACGCATCCACATCCGGCACCAGTTGCACTTCGCCGGTGCGCGCTGCCGCCCCGCAGACGCCGCGTTCGAACGGGATGACGAGGCAGCCATGGCCACCCTGATACGGGCCAATTTTAAGCAAGCCCGGTTCTGTCACCCGGTAAAACCCGGTCCAGTCGAAACGGTCGTCGGAATAGTGGACCTCGCAAGCAACGGTAGCCATCAGGGCAACCTGATCGGTTTCGCCTTCGGTCAATGCTGCAATTGTACTTGCCAGCGCGCTGTAATCGACGGTCATAGGTCCCGAACCCCTTGGAAAACTCGGGGGCGCCGCCCCCGAACCCCCGGAGTATTTCGAAAAAGATGAAGGGTCAAATGCGTTCGATCGCGATAGCTGTTCCTTCACCGCCGCCGATACAGATTGCAGCAACCCCCCGCTTGAGATTTCGTTTCTCGAGCGCGTTCAACAAAGTGACCAGAATACGGGCGCCAGATGCGCCAATAGGATGGCCCAAGGCGCAGGCCCCGCCATTTACGTTTACCCTGTCGCGCGGCAATCCCATTTCGTGCATGAAAGCCATCGGCACAACTGCGAAGGCTTCGTTGACCTCCCACAGGTCGACATCATCCTTGTTCCAACCGATGCGGGACAGAAGCTTTTGCGCCGCCGGAACCGGTGCAGTCGTGAAAAGTCCGGGCGCTTGAGCATGGCTGGCATGTCCCAGAATCCGGGCCCGAACTGTCAGTCCTCGCGCTTCTGCCACCTCAGCCGATGCCAGAACAAGCGCCGCCGCGCCGTCGGAAATTGACGAGGAATTGGCGGCGGTCACTGTCCCGTCCTTGCGGAAAGCCGGTTTCAGTGTCGGAATTTTCTCGGGACGGGCGGATTTGGGTTGCTCGTCGACGGTCTGTACAACCTCACCCTTTCGCGTGCGCACTGTGACGGGGACGATCTCGCCGTCGAAAGCACCGCTTTCTTGCGCGGACAGTGCGTTAGACAAGGATTTCAAGGCATATTCATCCTGCGCTTCGCGGGTGAACTGATACGCCTCGGCGCAGTCTTCGGCAAAGGTTCCCATCAGGCGGCCCTTGTCATAGGCGTCTTCCAGCCCGTCAAGGAACATGTGGTCGATCACCTGACCATGACCGATGCGCGCACCGCCCCGCATTTTCGGCAGCAGGTAGGGCGCGTTGGTCATGCTCTCCATCCCTCCGGCGACCATTGTTTCCGCATGACCCAATGCGATCTGGTCGAAGGCCATCATCGCCGCCTTCATCCCGGAACCACACATCTTGTTCAGCGTGGTGGCAGGAACTTCCTCGCCCAAGCCCGCCGCGAAACCCGCCTGGCGCGCCGGTGCCTGCCCCTGGCCTGCGGGCAGGACACATCCCATCAACACCTCGTCAACCGTCTGCGCCCCTGCCTGCTTTAACGCGGCACGAATCGCTGCGCCGCCAAGCTCGGATGCTGCGACACCGTCGAACATGCCCTGAAAACCACCCATTGGCGTTCTGGCAGCACCTGCAATAACAACATCTCTCATCCGGATAATCCTCCTGTCGTCCGGCCCTTGAATACCGAATGGTAAGAATTCGCGTCTAGCGTATTTCTACGACTCATTTTCAGATTGGAGGCAGCCGGACCATGGGGCTGACCAGCACATCAGACGGAACGACACAGATTATCACGGTTCACTCTGACCGGATCGACGCTGCGATGGCCATTCAGTTCAAAGAAGACATGCGCGCAGAGACCGAGGCCTGCGCCGATCGGGTTGTCCTGGACCTTTCAGGCGTCGAGTTCATCGATTCAAGCGGACTGGGTGCAATCGTGGCCTCCATGAAACAACTGGGTCTGAACCGAAAACTCGATCTGGCAGGCCCGCAGCCCGTGGTGGAAAAGGTCTTTCGCCTGACGCGCATGGATACCGTCTTCAACTTGTTTGCAACACTGGATGACGCCCTGTCGGAACCAGACAGGTGACAACAGCAGGAGTGCGACAACGTGGAGCCCATTTGTAACGCGACCTGCCTGGAACTGAGCTTTCCCGCAACGGAAACAGAAGCCAGCGCGGGGATTGCGAAACTCAGCGCCGGACTGGCGAAACGAGGGTTGCCGCCGCACAAGGCGGATGACGTCAAGATCGCACTGGCAGAAGCAATCAACAACGTTGTGGAACATGCCTACATGGACGTGGCCCCGGCCGGGGTTCAGGTGACATGCCGGTTGGACAGAAACCGGCTGGACATTCTGATTTCGGACACGGGCCATCCATTGCCTGGCTACGAACCACCAGACGGAACACCAGCGCCGCTGGGAACCCGCATTCAGGATTTGCCCGAAGGCGGGTTCGGCTGGTTCCTGATTCATCAACTTACCAGCGACATTTGTTATGAACGCCGCGACGGGTGCAATCGACTTTCCTTGCGATTTAACTTTGAAAAAAACGGGTAGCCCGCCGAAATTGGCCACAATAACGCCTTTTTCGAAACATTGTCGCGCCGCAAATCGCCGCCATACAGTGACTCGTAGCTCAGATAGCTTCCCTCGGCGCCAATTATCACAGCCCCCACCCAGTGAACGGCGCCGAGGATCTCCTCCCTTGAAATGACTGGACAACCGGCAATCAGAGAATAGCTTTCCCTTGTTTGAAGGAGAAAGAACCCACCATGCGTGATCTGCACAAACCTGGCCGGTCGGAAGTTTTTGCAACGCGGGGGATGTGCGCAACGTCGCACCCGCTAGCCGCCAAAGTGGCAATCGATATTCTTGAGCGCGGCGGCAACGCCATGGACGCCGCGATAGCAGGTGCGGTTCTGCTTGGCATCTGCGAACCGCAGATGACCGGGTTGGGGGGCGATTGTTTCGTTTTGTTCAGCCGTGCGGGCGAAAACCGGATACGCGCATTGAACGGATCGGGTCGCGCACCGGCCGCCGCGCGGGCGCAGCCCTTGCGGGACAAAGGCCTGTCGTCTGTACCGTTGAGCGGTCCGGATGCGGTGACTGTTCCCGGTGCCGTGGACGCCTTCTGTCACCTTGCAGAAACCGAAGGGCGATTGGGGCTGGGCGCGATTCTGGAACCCGCAATCCACTATGCCGAGGCTGGCGTTCCGGTGGCCCCTCGGGTTGCTTTTGACTGGAAAACCGGGGCGGCCACATTACAGGGTGCTGCGCGTGACCATTATCTGATCAATGGGCAGATACCGGTGATCGGTCAGATCTTTCGCGCCCCCGGTCAGGCTGAGGTCTTGCGCAGGATCGCCAGTCAGGGACGCGACGCATTTTATTCAGGAGACATTGCCGAGGATATGATCCGGGCCCTGTCTGCACGCGGAGGTGTCCACACCGCCAAAGACTTTCACTGCACCAAGTGCACTGAAACGCAGCCCATTCGTGGAGCCTACAAGGGTGTTGATCTGGTCGAACACCCGCCAAACGGCCAAGGAGCGACCGCGATCCTGTTGCTGAACATTCTAAAGCAATTCGATCTGGCCAGTATGGATCCATTTGGAGCGGAACGGGTTCATATCGAGGCTGAAGCCACCAAGCTGGCTTATGACGCGCGCAACCGGTTCATTGCTGATCCCGATCATGTCGCACGGGCCGAGCGGTTTCTTGATTTGGATGTTGCGGTCCGGCTGGCTGCATTGATTGACCCAAAAGGCGCAATGCCCGCAGCAGCACCTTTGACGGAAGCCATTCACAAGGACACGGTCTATATCACGGTGGTCGATCGCGACCTTATGGCTGTGTCGCTGATCTATTCGATCTTTCATGGCTTTGGATCAGGGATCGCATCCGAGAAATACGGTATCTTGCTTCAGAACAGGGGCGCGGGGTTCACGCTTCAGCCGGGTCACCCCAATGAACTGGCTGGCGGCAAGCGCCCGATGCACACGATCATACCGGGGATGTTGACCGAGAATGACCGTGTCACGATGCCATTCGGCGTCATGGGCGGTGCTTATCAACCGACCGGGCACGCGCGTTTCGTTTCGAACCTTAGGGACTTTGGGCTGGAGCTACAGGAAAGCATCAACGCGCCGCGTGCCTTTTTCGATGGGAATGTCCTGAAGCTGGAGCGGGGCTATTCCGACGAGGTAGCGAAACAATTGTCTGAAATTGGACACAATATTGAAATTCCAGAAACGCCACTTGGAGGAGCGCAAGCAATCCGAATCCGAAAAGACGGTGTTTTGGAAGGTGCCAGCGACCCGCGCAAAGATGGGTGCGCCCTTGGATACTGATCAGCGGCAGTACAATGCCGACCGGTTCGCCAAACCTAGTTCAGGTGGAAATGCAGAGGGTAAGCACCGTCTTCAAACGGGCCGAACATGTTGGAGATATCCGGGTGCTCGACCGGCTCTCCAGAATAGTCTGCAACCAGATTTTGTTCTGAAACATAAGCAACATAGAAGGATTGGTCGTTCTCTGCCAGCAGGTGGTAGAACGGCTGTTCTTTCCGCGGACGGCTGTCTTCCGGAATGGCCTGATACCATTCTTCTGTGTTCGAAAATTCCGGGTCCACGTCAAAAATCACCCCTCGAAAAGGGTGTTTCTTGTGACGGACCACCTGGCCCAATCCGTATTTCGCGCGTGTCTTTAACATTGTTTCGGCCCCCACCGCATTTACTAACGGTTTTTGGCCCGAAATGCCAATCATTGATGTGAAATTCAGGGAAACAGTCTGTGAACCTAATACTGACAGTGTTCGAAATCGTGGCCCCGGTTTTTCTCTTGGCGGCCATTGGCTTTACGTGGGTCAAACTGGGGTTCGAATACCGGCTGCAATTTGTGACACGCTTTGCAACGACGCTGGCAATGCCCAGTCTGATCTTTGTTGCACTCATGCAAACCGACATTCCGGGCGGAGATTTGTCGCGTTTCACGTCGGCAACTCTGGTCGCAAATCTTCTGCTGGCTGGGGTGTTCTGGTTGATTGTTCGCGGATTGAAACTGGATCAGCGCACGTACCTGTCACCGCTGATTTTCGGCAATACCGGCAATCTTGGCCTGCCGCTATGTATCTTTGCGTTCGGGCAGATTGGTTTGGGTTACGCGGTCATCTTTCTGTCTGTAACCGCGCTGTTTTCTTTCACCTATGGGATCTACCTAGTCGCCGGAAAAGGCGCATGGGGACAGGTCTTACGCCAGCCGATGGCTTGGGCGACCATTCTGGGTGCGGTGTTTTTGTGGCAGGGGTGGCAAACTCCGACATTTCTAACCAACACGTTAGAGCTTTTGGGGCAAATGGCTGTTCCGCTGATGTTGGTCACGGTCGGTGTGGCAATCGCCCGCCTGACCTCGCGTAGTCTGGGGCAAGCGCTCTGGCTGTCAGTCCTGAAACTTATCGTCTGCTTTGCGTTGGGCTGGGGGATTGGGGTGTTGTTTGATCTGGACACTGTCGCCTTTGGCGTTCTGGTATTGCAAATTTGTACACCGGTCGCTGTTACCTCATACTTGTTGGCAGAACGATTTGAAGCCGATTCCGATGCCGTTGCCGGCATGGTCTTGGTGTCCACCGTACTTTCCGTGGCGGCGTTACCCATAATTCTTGCCATTATTTTATAGCGATTGTGATTTCCTCAGAGCTCAATCTGCGCTAGAATAAACAAAAAAAGGCATGAGGCACATGAGCAGAATTCTTATCGTACTCTTCGGGGTGCTGCTTTTGGCATCCTGTGGCGGCGGGTCAAAACAACCGCCCAGCAAACTGAACGACGCGTGCAGCATTGCGCACGAACGACCGGATTTTATCAAGGCTTTCAAAAGCACCGAGCAGAAATGGGGTGTTCCGGTTCACGTTCAGATGGCCACGATTTATCAAGAAAGCCGATATCGCCACGACGCGCGTACCCCGCACCGTTACGTGCTGGGCGTGATCCCGATGGGGCGGCAAAGCAGCGCCTATGGGTTCAGCCAGGCACTGGACGGCACCTGGGATCAATATCAGCGCGAAACCGGCAAGCGCCGGGCCAAGCGGGATCGCATCCGCGATGCCTCGGACTTCATCGGCTGGTATATGAACAAAAGCTATGAGCGCAACGGCATCCACCCCGGCGACACACGCAATCAATACCTAGCCTATCACGAAGGTCACACGGGGTACGCTCGCGGCACCCACAACAGCAAGTCGTGGTTGTTGAGCGTGGCCAATGACGTGGACGCGCGCGCGCAACTGTATCAGGCACAGTTGGCAAACTGCCGGTATTGACCAGCAAAAAGCGGGTCAGCGGTTGACTGACCCGCGTCTTTCCTTGTTCGAGAAAAGACCCTGATCAAGACCATTGCTTTCGGTCAACGCACCCAAAAGAACGGTGGTCTGGCTGCCGGCGTTGTCATGAATCACCCATTTGCGCAGCTCGACTGGATTATCGGTGAACATCAGTTCAATCCGACCTGCCTCAGGGTTCTTGGGGTCTTGCGCGGTGACCACTGTGGCCGTGCCGTCAAAGCTGTGGCCGACAACCATATTGGCCTGATCAAGATTCACGTTGCGTGCCAGCACAATGGATAGAGGCGTGCGCTTCAGCGGGTATTGCTCGGGCGGCTGGTTCGATTTCGGATCGAAGATCTGAACACTGCCCGAGCGTGCCAGTACCACAGCGCTGTTGGGCGGGTCATATTCGAAACGCATCTTGCCAGGGCGCTGCATCCACAGCTGTCCGGTGCTCAACGAGCCATCATCATTCACCTGCGTGAACGTTGTCTGAACCGTTTTCAATCCGTTCAGATAATTGGAAATCTGTGAAAGCGGCAGTTTTTCCGCCGCCCATGCGGCGGGTGCGGCCAGTGTCAAAGCAAGGGCAAAAGCAATCTGTTTCATGCTGTACAGATAGGCTGTCTGCCCTTGTTATTAAATATCCTATTGCTCGGGGACGAGGATTTCGCGTTTCCCGACATGATTTGCTGACGAAACAACACCTTCGTCTTCCATTTGTTCAACAAGACGCGCCGCCTTGTTATACCCGATGGCGAGTTTTCGCTGAATATAAGAGGTCGAGCATTTGCGATCCTTGATCACAATTGCCACCGCCTGATCGTACAGCGCGTCCTCTCCGTTCGTGTTGCCGCCAGTGTTCAGCCCCAGAACGGCGTCAATGTTGTCGACCTTGTCCTCGGCCGGGCCGTCCAGAACGCTGCCCACGTAATCGGGCGGACCGTATTGTTTGAGGTGGTTGACGATTTCCTCGACCTCTTCATCCGACACAAACGGTCCGTGGCAACGGGTAATTTTGGCGCCACCGGCCATGTAAAGCATGTCGCCCTGCCCCAGCAGTTGTTCGGCGCCCATCTCGCCCAGAATGGTGCGGCTGTCGACTTTCGACGTCACTTGGAACGAAATCCGCGTAGGGAAGTTGGCCTTGATCGTGCCGGTAATCACGTCAACCGAGGGGCGCTGCGTGGCCATGATCAGGTGAATGCCCGAGGCCCGTGCCATTTGCGCCAGACGCTGGATACAGGCTTCGATTTCCTTGCCCGCGACCATCATCAGATCGGCCATCTCATCGACGATGACGACGATATAGGGCATCGCTTCGGGCGCGAATTGTTCCGTCTCGAACGTAGGTTCACCGGTTTCATCGTCAAACCCGGTCTGCACCGTGCGGCTGAACAACTCGCCCTTGGCCAGCGCATCTTTCACCCGGCCGTTGTAGCCCGCGATGTTGCGCACACCCATCTTGGACATCTTGCGATAGCGGTCTTCCATTTCGCCCACGACCCATTTCAGGGCGACAACCGCCTTCTTTGGATCGGTCACAACGGGTGACAGCAGATGCGGGATGCCATCGTAAACCGACAGTTCCAGCATCTTGGGGTCGATCATGATCAGGCGGCATTCATCCGGCGTCAGCTTGTAGAGCAGCGACAGGATCATCGTGTTGATCGCCACCGATTTACCCGAACCCGTGGTCCCGGCAATCAACAGGTGAGGCATCTTGGCCAAGTTCGCCACAACGGATTCACCGCCGATATCTTTGCCCAGCGCCAGCGGCAGCGCCTGATTGCCATCGCCAAAATCGCGGCTGGCCAGGATTTCCCGCAGAACCACCATCTCGCGGTTTTCGTTCGGCAGTTCGATCCCGATCACCGAGCGGCCCGGTAGGGTCGAAACCCGCGCCGACAGCGCCGACATCGAGCGCGCGATATCGTCCGCCAGACCGATCACACGGCTGGCTTTCAGGCCCGGGGCGGGCTCCAGCTCGTACATGGTCACGACCGGGCCGGGGCGTACGCTGACGATCTCACCCTTGACGCCGTAATCGTCCAGAACGTTTTCTAACATCCGTGCGTTTTCTTCCAAGGCCTCATCGCTCAGGTGATGGCGCTGGATACTGGCGGGGTTGGACAACAAGCCCAGAGGCGGAAGTTCGAAGTCAGAGTGCCGTTCCTCGAAGGACAATGCTGGTTGCGCTTCAGCCTGCGCACGACGAGACGGCAACGGTGTCCGGCGCACGGGCTGCGCCACCACAGGCTTGCGCGGTTCAGCCACCGGGATCTTCATCGCTTGACGCGGTTGCGGCGCGGCGTCGGTGACATCCTCGAAAACCGACTCATCATCGATATCCAACTCGGACGCGTAGTCGTATTGTTCTGTCCCGGCCTCATAACCGAACACAGCGGACTCTTGCGCCTCTGGCGTGTCACCAGCGGACACCTGCGGCTCGGGGCGCAGACCATACGCCGTCATCGGCGGTTCGGGTGGCAGTTCGGACGAGGTATGCTGGTTCAGGATTAGCGGATCGGGACCGCGTCCACGACCCTTGGTCAGCGGCAGGTTGGGATCCGGCTCGGGTGTCATTTCGCCCACGGCAACCTTGCGATTTCGCACGGCGGCCGAGATTTTGGAGCGGATGCGATCTTCTCCGGGCATGTCGTCAAAGCCGGCGATCGGTTCAGGATCCACCAACTCAGGCTCGGGCATTGGATCGGGGCGCCGGATAAGTGACGGCATTCGCGCCAACAGGCCTGATTTGACCGGAGGTTCAGGACGTCCCAATTCAGGTTCTTCAAAAACAGGATCGGCATAGACCAGTTCGTCGTCAAACATCGCCTCAGCCGCTTCAGCGCGGGCAAGCTTGCGTTCTTCCCACTGTGCTCGGCGATCCCGCGCGGCTTGCGCGGCCGAGGCCGCACCACGCCCCATCAGCGTCATCAGCATGTCATAAGACATAACAAGACCCAGTAGGAAGGCGCGGAAGCCGCGTTTCACGTCGGCCTTGGTGAAGCCCAGCACAAAAACACCCAGCGTGGTCATCCCGACGGCCATGGCCAGCGACATCAGTTTGACCAGAAAATGCGAAGAGATCGGCACCAGCGTCAGCAACGCGCCCATGACCGTGTCGCCGAACAAACCGCCCAAACCGTAGCTATGCGTTGCACGCCACTCGGCACCGGGAACAAGGGTAGCGGCATAGACCGAGGCTACAGCGATCCAGATCGGGGCAAAGATCAGGCGGGCAATGGCCCGGTCTTCACCGAAATGGCCAGCAAAACGCAGCCCCCATCCAACCACAACAAGCGCGATGCCCCAGCTTCCCCAGCCCACGATCATGAACAAGGGGGCTGCAATAGACGCGCCGACCCGTCCCATCCAGTTTTGCACCGGCGCGTCGGTCGAAACCATCCAATTAGGATCATCGGGCGTATAGGACCAGATCATCGCAGCCGCGGCCAAGCCCAACAGGATCAGCGCGATACCGATCAGTTCCTTACTGCGTCGCTCCAGGGCTGCCTGTGTTGTGCTGTCCAGCAATGGGTCGCGGTTTCGCGCGTTATATGATGCCATTTTGCCCTCGTACCTCACGTATAGATGCAGTCGCGGAGTGTGATCAAACCACGCTGCAACTCTGTTTTTGGGGCTACCAATGCAACCCGGATAAAGCTTTCGCCCGGGTTATTTCCCGGATCACCTTGTGAAAGATATGCGCCCGGAAGAACCCGAACCCCGGTATCCTTCCAAACCTTCAATGCTGCGTCCTCGCCGTTCTCGACCGGCAACCACAGAAAGAACCCGGCCACTGGCGACATGTAACCTTGCACGCCCGCAAACACCTTATCGGCAATGGCGTATTTCTCCTGATAGAGCGCGCGGTTTTGCTCGACATGTGTCTCATCCGCCCAGACGCGCGCGGCGGCGGCTTGCAAGGGCAAAGGCAGTGGGGATCCGGCATAGGTGCGCAGCTTTTTCACCTGGCTGATGGACTTTGGTCCACCTGCAATCAGGCCTGAGCGCAAACCGGCCAGATTCGAGCGTTTGGACAGGGAATTAAACAGCGTGATCCGTTCGGGATCAGCCCCCAGTTCCTGCGCGACGGTCAGAGCCCCCGTCGGGGCTTGGTTACGGTAAATCTCGGAATAGCATTCGTCGGCGAAGATGCGGAAATCATATGCCTCGGCCAGACGGATCAGGTCAGCCCAATAGTCGCGCGACGCAACCGCGCCCTGCGGGTTGGCCGGGGAACAGATATAAGCCACCGCTGTTCGGTTCAGCACATCTTCGGGCAGGCCGGAATAATCCGGCAGATGACCCGTCGCGGCGGTTGCAGGGACAAAATAGGGTTGCGCACCCACAGAAATCGACGCGACCATGTAGACCTGATAAAACGGGTTCGGGCACAGGATGATCGGTTGTTTGCCGTTCTTTTGTTCCGGGCACAGTGCCATGGCCGCATTATACAGCCCCTCACGTGTGCCGTTCAGCGCCATGACGTTGGCGTCAGGGTCCATTTCGACCCCATAGCGCCGCTTGATCCAGCCCGAGATTGCACCGCGCAGGTCTTCCGAGCCTTCGTTCGGCGGATAGCCCTGAAACCCGGCCGCGTTTTCCATGATGACATCCGTCACCCAGGCCGGAAAATCATGCGTGGGCGCGCCAATCGTCATATGAACGACGTCACCACCCGGTTGATGGTGATCCAACAGGGCGCGCAAACGCGGGAATGCATATTCCGGTAGGTTCGAAAACCGCTCGGGAAAATCCATGTTACTGCCTCAATATCGGGGTCATTTGCGCCCCGTTTTTTTGGCAGATTACAGTCCGCATACCTCTTCGTCCAGACAAAGAGGTTCCGAATCAGTGGATTGTGGCATTCAGGCCAATGCCGATTCTGCCGCTGACCCCAACCGCAACAGGGCCTCTTCCGAGTTCGGATACCCCATCATCATCAGCCCGCAACCGGGCGTTCCGGTGGGCAGGGTCAGCGCCGCAAGCCCCATCAGGTTGCCGATCCGCGTATTGCGAAGGGCCAGCAGGTTTTCAGTCACGTAATAGTCGTGATCGGTCATCAACCGGTCCAGATTGGGTGGCAAAATCGGTGCTGTAGGTGCCAGAACCGCATCGAACCCGGCAGTTGCCGCATCCCAGGCACTGCGGCACGCCTTGAGCCTGGCCCAGGCCGCGACATAATCGGGGCCGGAATAGCCCTTACCAATGCGAAACCGTTCCAGGATTTCGGGATACATTGCCCCTGGGTTGGCCTCGATCACATCGCGCCACAACCCATAGGCCTCGGTCGTGTAGACGATGCTGGACAGGGGCATCGCCTCGTTCAGCTCGGGCACGTCCAAGGGAACAATCTCAGCGCCTGCATCTGCAAGTTTCGCAATGGCCTCGTCATAAGCTTTTCGCGGTGCATCGCGCAGGTCGTCCTTGGCAATGTTCTGCAAATCGGCAAAGCGACGGTCTTTCAGCGAAGCACCCCTCAGGTCCGCAGGTGCCCCGCCTTCCAACAGGGCCAGCATATGTGCTGCATCTTCAACAGATCGCGCCAGTGGCCCGACAGTGTCAAACCGCAGGCAGAGCGGCACCACGCCTTCAAGGCTCAGCCGTCCGGCCGTGGTTTTCAACCCTACCAGATCATTCCATGCCGCTGGAATTCGCACCGAACCGCCGGTATCGGAACCAATCCCGCAGGCCGCCAGCCCCCAGGCAACCGACGCGCCCGCGCCAGATGAAGACCCGCCCGGCACCGCCGTTTCATCATGGATACAAGGGGGCGTTTCGGTGATCGGGTTCAATCCAAGGCCGGAAAAGGCCAGCTCGCTCATATGCGTCTTACCCAGACAGACCGTTCCCATCTGGGTTGCGTTGCGTACCACAAGTGCATCCGCGTCCGGCACCCGGTCTTTCAAAAGCGCCGACCCGGCCTCGGTCGCAGTACCAGCGGTGTCGAACAGGTCTTTCCAGCTAATGGGAACCCCATCCAGCAACGACCGCCGCAATCCCATCTTCGCGCGTTGCTGCGCGGCTTCGGCCTCAGCGCGGGCGCGGTCATGGGTGACGCGGGCATAGATGCGGTCGCGGTGCGGATGGGCGTCTATTGCGGACAGGTAGGTTTCCGTCAATTCAACCGGATCGATCTGGCCCATCCCAATTCCACGGCCCAAATCACACGCCGTCATGGTCAACCAATCCTGCATCCCGCCCCCTCCTGCTTTTTGGCTTGAAAGAACGGTAGCGACAGGACTGCACATGGACAATCCCGAAAGGGCGCGCATATTGCAGGGCATGACACAGGCATCTGACATTCTGATCGTGGGCAGCGGGCTGAACGGCCCGGCTTTGGCATTGGCTCTGGCACAAACCGGACATTCGGTCACAGTGATTGATGCGCTGGAAGAGAAGGTCCGCAAGAATGCGGCATTCGACGGGCGAGCCTATGCGCTGGCCTTGGCATCACAGCGCTTGTTGGCTGCCATCGGCGTCTGGGACCGTGTTGCGGAACACGCACAACCGATGCTGGAAATCAAGGTCACGGACGGTCACGCAGGTACAGGCCCGTCACCGTTTTTCATGCATTTCGACCATGCCGAAATAGAAGAAGGTCCGATGGGGTATATGGTCGAAGACCGTCACCTGCGCCGTGCCTTTATGGACGCTATGGCCGAAGAGCCCCGCATCACTCAGCTGAGTGGCAAGACTGTTGTGTCGCAACAAGCCGACACCACTGGAGTAACCGTGACGCTGGACGATGGTTCGACGATGAACAGCAGACTGCTGATCGGGTGCGACGGTCGCCGCAGCGGCACTGCGGACCGCGCAGGTATCAAGCGCACCGGTTGGGATTATGGCCAGACCGCACTGGTCTGCGCCATTGAACACGAGTTGCCGCATCACGGCATTGCCCATCAATTCTTCATGCCGCCGGGCCCCTTGGCGATTCTGCCGCTGACCGGCAATCGCAGTTCCATTGTATGGAGCGAACGCACCGAGGTCGCGCACCGGATCAACGCCCTGCCCGAGGATGAGTATCTGCAAGTGCTACGCCCGCGGTTTGGCGATTTCCTCGGTGACATCCACCTGGCTGGTGATCGTTTCACCTATCCTTTGAACCTGACCATCGCCAATTCCTTTATCGCTGATCGTCTGGCACTTGTCGGGGATGCTGCCCACGGGATGCACCCGATTGCCGGTCAGGGCCTGAACGCCGGTTTGCGTGACGTCGGCGCGTTGGCAGAGGTTCTGACCTTGGCAGGACGGCGCGGCGAAGACATCGGGTCGCTTATGGTGCTGGAACGCTACCAGGAATGGCGCAGGTTCGACACCGCTGCTCTTGCGATGGCAACGGATGTCTTCAACAAACTGTTCTCGAACGACAACCCGTTGCTGCGCATTGGGCGCGACGTTGGTATGGGAATTGTCGGCGCACTGCCGGGGTTGCGGCGCGGTTTCGTCCGCGAAGCCGCGGGTTTGACCGGGGATTTGCCCAAGCTGTTGCAAGGGCAGCCAATTTAGTCCAGCTGCCGTGCCTCGTCGACCAGCATGACCGGAATGCCGTTGCGGATGGGAAAAGCCAGCCCAGCGGCCTGTGACACAAGTTCCTGCCTTTCGGCGTCATAGCGCAGGGTCGTTTGCGTCTGCGGGCAGACCAAAGCTTCGAGCATACGGCGATCAAAGGCGTGTTCAGGGTCAGTCATTGCAGTTTTTCCTCATTCGATCCGCCTCGCATTGTGAATTCTATCAATGTCATCAGCGTCTCGCGCCGTGTGCGCAGGCAAGGGGCCTCTAAGAGGGCCTGTTTATCTTCCGGGTCAAAGTCCAACAGCATGGACAGTGAGTTTACCAGCAATTCATCCTCGGCATCTTTCAGCGAATCCCAGTCAGTGGACAATTGCCGGGACGAAAAGAAACGTTCCAGCAAAGCCAGGAACTTGGTGCGATTGAACCTGTCGTCGTGTTCGGCCTTGCCAAGATCCCTGTCAAAGCCGTCCCACGAGACTTCGCATCGCCGATATGGCGTGAAAGCGTCCAGCTCTGACACCACCCGGAACCGGGACACACCGGTCAGCGTGATCAGATAACGGCCATCTTCCGTTTCGGAAAACTGGGTCACGCGCCCGACACATCCGATGCGGTGCAGTTTGTTCTCATCATGGGCCGAAGGATTTGGCTGGACCATCGCGATCAGCCGTTCCTTGGTCTTGAGGGCATCGTCCAGCATCTGCAAATAGCGCGGCTCGAAGATGTGAAGCGGCAAGCGCGAGCGGGGCAACAACAGCGCCCCGGGCAAGGGGAAAACGGATACGGTGTCCGGCAAGTCGGCGGGATGCATCATGTCCCAATTCTAGCTCTGATCAGAAATTAGGCAAATATCATCGAGCTGAGTTTGCGGCGACCATTCAGAACGATCGGGTCATTGGGCTTGAGCGCGTCAAAGATCGTGAAAAGCTGGGTCTTGGCGGCCCCGTCATCCCACTCACGATCCCGGCGGAACAATTCCAGCAATTGCGCCACGGCTTCTTCCACTTCGCCGTTCGCGTGCAAGGCCTGCGCCAGGTCAAACCGGGCCTGAAGATTATCGGGATCAGCATCAACGGCCGCTGTCAGATCCGCCACCGGACCTGCATCAGCCGCCTGCTTGGCCAGCTGCAATTGCGCATGCGCAGCCTCGACCTCGGCCGAGTTGGATATTTCGGCGGGTGCACCGTTCAGGATGGCCTCGGCATGTTCCAGATCGCCAGTGGCGATATGTGCCCGCACCAGCCCGCCATATGCTGCCGCGTGGTTCGGGTCTTCGCCAAGAATGGCGGCAAAAGTCTGCGCAGCATCTGCCGCGGCGCCGTCGCTCAGCATTTCTTCGGCGGCAACTACGGCGTCATCCAATTGGCCGCCCGGGCTTTCCCCACCTGACGCCTCGATCACGCGATCCACGAAAGCCTTGATCTCGGACCCCGGCAGCGCGCCCTGAAAACCGTCCACGGGTTGCCCTTTAAAAAACGCGTAGACCGTTGGAATCGACTGGATGCGCATCTGCGAGGCGATCATCTGTGCCTCGTCCACGTTGATCTTGACCATCTTCACCGCGCCTTTGGCGGCGGTAACCGCGTCTTCCAGCATCGGGCCCAGCGTCTTGCACGGGCCGCACCAGGGTGCCCAGAAGTCAACGATAACAGGCGTTTCCTGCGAGGCTTCGATCACATCGACCATGAAAGTGGCCTCGGTCCCGTCCTTGATCAGATCGGTGGCTGGGGCGGCTGCGCCGTTCAGGATGTCCATGGCAATCACTCTTTCGTTCGAACTTGCGCTCTATATGCAATCGCTTGTCGCAGAAACCAAGGGCAGAGTTTCAGTTCAAATGTCGAAAGTCGCAAAGACCGGCGCATGATCGCTGGGCTTTTCCCACCCACGCGCGTCGCGCAGAATGCGACTGGAATGGCCCGCGTTTGAAATATCGGGCGTGGCCCAGACATGATCCAGCCGCCGCCCCTTGTCTGCCGTATCCCAGTCGCGGGCCCGGTAGGACCACCAGCTGAAAAGCTGCCCTTCGGGAATATCCTGCCGGGTGATATCGACCCAACCACCTGCGTCCTGGGTCTCGGCCAGATGTTCCACTTCGATCGGAGTGTGCGAGACGACCTTGAGCAATTGTTTGTGCGACCAGACGTCATCCTCACGCGGGGCAATGTTCAGATCGCCGACGAGGATGGATTTTTCCGGCTTTTCCGCGTGGAACCAATCGCGCATGTCCGTCAGATAGTCGAGCTTTTGGCCAAATTTCTCATTCACTTCACGATCCGGCACATCACCGCCCGCGGGGACATAGAAGTTGTGGATCGTGACACCATTCTCCAGCCGCCCGGCTATGTGGCGCGCGTGGCCGAGATCAGCGAAATCCTTGTCGCCCACCTCTTCTATCGGCAGGCGGGACAGGATGGCGACGCCATTATATCCTTTCTGGCCACGGGCAATCATGTGGGTATAGCCCAGCGCCGCGAACCCTTCGGTCGGAATCTTTTCAACCGGAGACTTGCATTCCTGCAAACACAGAACATCCGGCGCCTCTTCTTCCAACAGTTTCAGCACGATTGGTTCGCGCAGTCGGACCGAGTTGATGTTCCAGGTGGCAAGGGTGAAGGGCATGGTCAGGGAATCCTCTGTCGCGGTTGGGCGGAGGTTAACGCGGTGGGGGATGGGGTACCATCAGAAAAGAAAATCTAGGACGGGTGGCTTTCATTTTGGGGGGCATCATCGCAAATCTCGTACCAGTCCGGTTTTTCCGAAACAAATTCGTGAAACTGAACTTTCTGCTCTAACCCGGTATCCAGTGCATTTGCTGCGATTGGAAAACTATCTGCTTCTGAAATGATTTCGCCCAAAGATGTCCCGCATTTCGTGCAGAAACACCTGCCGTATTTGTAGGGCGGATCGGGCTGGTGCAGCGTTACGTTTTCCCTGCCCCGAACCCACACCAAGTCTTCTTTGTTGACAAATACGACTGTGCTGGCCCCGGCTTTTCTGCATCTTGAGCAGTGGCAGGTTCCCATCACGGATGGTTGAGACTTCAGGTTAAACTTCACCGCCCCGCACAAACAGCTTCCTTCAATCATCACGCGCTCCTCCAACCTTTCGCGAGAAATAGAACATTACAGGAACATTCAGGGTTTCGCAACGCCTGTGACGGTACAGGCGGCACATGATTTCGTCCTTCGGAAAAGAAAAAAGCCGGGCCATTCGGCCCGGCAGTCCAACAGGGAGGTGCATGTCATAACCCGGACATGCGCGGGTTGGGAGTAACCTAATTATGAGTACAGGGTATCACTTTGATCCAAGTCAATCCACACCCAGTTAAGACACTAGCCTATATCCACCGGATTCTGTGACCAAAAGGCGCGCATTTGACGGATCGGGCTCAATCTTCTGACGCAGGCGGTAGATGTGGGTTTCCAGCGTATGCGTTGTAACACCAGCATTATATCCCCAAACTTCGTGAAGCAGCACATCCCGCGCCACCACGCCGTCGGTCGAGCGGTACAGGAATTTGAGGATGTTGGTTTCCTTCTCGGTCAGGCGGATTTTTCTGTCCTCTTCCGTGATCAGCATCTTCATCGCCGGTTTGAACGTATAGGGGCCAAGTACAAATACTGCGTCCTCGGATTGTTCATGCTGGCGAAGCTGCGCACGGATACGTGCCAGAAGCACCGGGAACTTGAATGGTTTCGAAACATAGTCATTCGCGCCGGCATCCAGGCCCAGGATCGTATCGGCATCGCTGTCATGACCGGTCAGCATCAGGATCGGGCTTTTGACACCCTGTTTGCGCATGAGGCGGCACAGTTCGCGCCCGTCGGTATCCGGCAGACCCACATCAAGAATGACCAGGTCATAGATCGCTTCGCGCGCGCGCTCCATGGCAGAGTGACCGTCTGACGCCTCAAACACGTCAAAGTCTTCGGTCATGACAAGTTGCTCGCTGAGCGCCTCGCGCAGGTCCTCGTCATCGTCCACCAGCAGGATTTTCTTGAGTTGAGCCATTTCCCGGTCCTCCAAACGCTTTTCCATCACTTGCGCGTGGAATATGCAATCAACAAGATTTGCTGCAACCGTTTCACGCCTTCGTGTCAGAGTTCGCGGAAATGTTTCACATTTCCTTTCGAAAGGGCTAGGAGAAAGATTGAGCGTTATAGGGTAACATTGATGAGTCTCATCCCCGATATCACGGAACTTCTCGCCCGGGCCCGGGCCGATCTGCGCATGGGCGTTCCCGTTGCGCTGACCGATGACAGTGGCTTCAGCGTGCTTGCGGTTTCTGCCGAAACGCTCAGCCCGCAGCGTCTGGCCGACCTGAAAAAACTAGGGAATCCGGTGGTGGCCATAACTGGGCGACGCGCTGAAACCCTGAAAGCGCGGGCGTACGACGGGGATCTGGCGCGGGTTTCGATCCCGGCGGATGCAGATATCGCGTGGGTACAGGCGGTTGCTGATCCTTCCGACGATCTGAACGCGCCCATGAAGGGCCCGTTGATGACCGAGCGGCACGGCAATGCCAATCTGCACCGTATCGCAATAGCATTGGCCAAATCCGCGCGCATCCTTCCCGCTGTGGTCGTGGTACCTGTCGAGGACGGCAGGGCATTTGCCGCTTTGCACGGTTTGACCTGCATTGATCACACGCGCGCCACGCCTCATCTGGCGGATCGCAGTACTTTGCACGAAGTCGTCGCGGCCCGCCTTCCGATGGAGGTGTCCGAAGCCGGTCGGTTACACGTCTTCCGACCTGAAGACGGTGGTGAAGAGCACTATGCCGTCGAGATCGGTCGCCCGGACCGCGACAAGCCTGTGCTGGCCCGATTGCATTCTGCCTGTTTCACCGGCGATCTGATGGGAAGCCTGAAATGTGACTGCGGCCCGCAACTCCGCGGTGCCCTGGCACAGATGGGGGCAGAAGGTGCAGGCGTTCTTCTGTATCTGAATCAGGAAGGGCGCGGTATCGGTCTGGCGAACAAGATGCGCGCTTATTTCCTTCAGGATCAGGGTTTTGACACCGTTGAGGCGAACCACAGGCTGGGTTTTGAGGATGATGAGCGTGATTTTCGGCTTGGGTCGGACATATTGAAATCGCTGGGTTTCAACTCTGTCCGCTTGCTGACCAACAACCCGGCCAAAATCGCCATGATGGAACGGACAGGTATCGCAGTAACCGAGCGTGTCCCTCTGAAGGTTGGCGAAACCTCTCACAACCGGGGATACCTGGCGACCAAGGCCAAGAAGTCAGGGCATCTGCTTTGACCCCAAACGATCTTGTTCTAACTCCACGAGGCATCCGGTTTCTTGGCAGGGTGTTCCCCTGTTCCGTGGGCAAAGGCGGGTTGAGCAACGCAAAACGCGAAGGCGATGGCGCGACCCCAACTGGACATCATCGAATCGTCGGCATGCTATACCGGGCCGACCGAATGGCCGCCCCCAGCAAATGGGCCCGCGCCATTGGCCCGCGGGACTTGTGGTCTGACGACGTGTCTGAAAGCAGATACAACCACATGGTCAGCGCACCCTATGCATTCAGCCATGAAAAGTTGCGCCGCGCCGACCCCTTATACGACCTGATTCTGTTAACCGACTGGAACTGGCCAAACGCCGTTCCGGGCAGGGGATCGGCAATTTTTCTGCACCAATGGCGCAGACCCGGCTATCCAACCGAAGGCTGCGTTGCCTTTCGCCGGGACCATCTGCACTGGATATCACAGCGCATTGCCCCCGGATCATGGCTGATCATTCCTGAGGTTTAACCCGTTCGCCAAAGATGGCCGAGCCAACACGGACGTGGGTTGCGCCCAAAGCGATGGCCTGTTCGAAATCGTGACTCATCCCCATAGACAATCCATCAAGCCCGTTACGTGCAGCGATTTTGGCCAATAGCGCAAAGTGCAAAGTAGGCTCCTCATCGACCGGAGGAATGCACATCAATCCACGCACGGGCAGATCCAACGACCTGCACTCGGCAATGAAACTGTCCGCGTCCACAGGAAGGATACCGGCCTTTTGGTCTTCCTCGCCGGTGTTGACCTGAATGAACAGGTTCGGGCAGTTTCCCATTTCCTGTGCCAAACGCGCCAGTGTGTTGGCCAGTTTGGGTCGATCTACCGAATGGATCGCATTGCACAGTTCCATTGCGTGACGAGCCTTGTTGGTCTGCAACGGGCCAATGAGGTGCAGATCAATACCCTCGAACTGTTCTTTGAAAGCGGGCCACTTGCTTGCCGCCTCCTGCACGCGATTCTCGCCAAAACATCTGTGCCCTTGCTCTAGAACTGCCTGCACCCTGTCATTCGGCTGCACTTTGGACACAGCAATCAGTTTGACGGAACCTGCCGGTCGGTTCGACTTGGCTTCGGCTTTGGCGATACGTGCGGTGACGTCTTGCAACGACATGGGACCCTCATCCTGTTTTGCGCAGAAAAACACCAAGTCGACACAAAAGAAAAGGGCGAGTCCGAAGACCCGCCCTTAAACCTTGCGGTTCAGATCAGCTTAGAAGTTGAACTGAGCACCGAAGTCAGCAACGAAGGTCGAGTCTGTGCAGCTGTCACAGTCGTTGACACCGATACCACCGCGCAGCGATGCACCGCCGCCCAGGTCGTAGATCGCGCCAAGAGCAACCTGCTGAGTATCAGCAGATGCGTTACCGTCGCCGTAAGCGAAGATCAGGGTTGTTGCAGCGCCAACGTTGTAGGTTGCCGACAGACCCCATGCGGTGCCGTCAGTTGCTGCAACCTGAGTTGCGTCGTCTGCAACAAACAGAGTACCGCCGAAGTCACCCCATTCACCACCCAGGGTCAGAACGGTCAGGCTCGGATCGCTTACACCAGCAACACCAGCGTCGGTCTGGCCGTAGGCCAAAGCAGCTGTGATGTTGTTGAAGGTGTAGGTTGCGCTGATGTCCCAACGGTCTGCGTCCATAGGCACGCCGTTCAGAGCTACAGTCGCTTGGTCGTACGATGCACCAAACGAGAAGTCACCAACCGAGTACTGGAAGAACACGGCGTTCGAACCCGAACCGGTCGAAGTGTAGCCCAGGAAGTTGTAGTTAACACCCGAGTACTGACCAGCGAACAGCTCAAGACCAACTTCGTTGCCGTAGTAGTTTGCCAGGTTGTCGAAGGCACCTGCAACGTTTCCGGCGTCAACACGCAGGCCACCGTAGATGACCGAGAAGCGTGCACCGTTCAGACCAGCGCGGTTTGCTTCGCCGTTGCCGCTGTTTTCGTCAGCTTGCAGACGAACGCGGCCTTCGAAACGAACGCCACCGTCGGTTTCTGCAGAACCGTCGATGTTCAGACGGAAGCGCGAAACCAGGATCGCGTCATCAGTTTGAACAACGGCAGTACCAACGCCTGTCGCGGTACCGGTTGTCTGGACGTTTACAACGGTACCGCTACGATCTTCAACGTAACCAATACCAAAGCGGCCATAACCGCTGAAGTTAACTTCAGCTGCTGCAACGCCTGCGGTCGCAATCAGCGCCGTCGATGCGAAGAGAACTTTTTTCATCTTGTTTCCCTCGGTTTCAAAAGAGTTATCTACTCGACATATGCCTCGGCACATGTCTCAGCACGGACACCGTTTCGCTCTTTTTGCCCCCTTTGCGCAAGCTTGGCATAAAGACGTCGGCGTCATTGAGGTCAAATTGGTGCAAGGATGCCACAGTCAGTTTTCGCCCCGATGCAGCTGATACACTTACATTTCAGAAGAATGGGCTTGTTGCAGCGGGGGTCCTTGGCTAGGAGTATCCCCTGAATACTGTAGAACAAGTGAAACAGGACCTGTTTGCAATGCGCCTGCCGACGATTTTGGGAATGATCCTGCTGACCGCTGCTCTTTCGGCATGTGGGCAGAATCGAAACGCTTCGACAACATACTCCCCGAACATCGCTGGCGGCAATTCGGACGAACAAGAGCTGAATGACCCCGATCGGGCAACTATCTGGGATATCTTTGACCGCAGCACCGCCGAGCAGACCACAAACGTAAACCGGTATCTGTGGGCGGCTTCACTGGATGTACTGAGCTTCCTGCCCGTGCAGGAGGTTGATCCGTTTACCGGTGTAATCGTAACGGGTTACGGCACACCTCCGGGCGGCGGCCGATCCTACCGGGCTACTGTTCATATCAGCGATCCGGCGCTTGCCGCGCGCTCGTTGTCGGTAGCGCTTCAATCGAGCGGAGGGGCCCCGGTGAGTGCGGCAACATCCCGCGCAGTCGAGGATGCGATTCTGTCGCGCGCCCGACAGCTACGCATAGCGGACAACAAGTTCTAGCAACCCGCCGAAAATCACAATATTACCACGCCGGGTTCCTACCCGGCGTTTTCATTCACGAAGGACCGCAAAATGTCGCGCTACTCGGCCACCGAAATCGAAGCAAAATGGCAAGAGGCCTGGGACAAGGCCGGGATCTTCACCGCCAACCACAAGGCGGACAAGCCGAAATACTATGTGCTTGAGATGTTTCCCTACCCGTCTGGCCGAATCCATATGGGGCATGTGCGCAACTACACGATGGGTGACGTCATCGCGCGGCACAAATTGGCGACGGGTCACAACGTGCTGCACCCGATGGGCTGGGATGCATTCGGGATGCCTGCGGAAAATGCCGCGATGGCTATCGGGGGTCATCCGAAGGACTGGACCTACAGCAACATCGCAGACATGCGCGATCAGATGAAACCACTTGGCCTGTCCATCGACTGGTCACGTGAGTTCGCGACCTGCGACCCCGAGTATTACGGCCAACAACAGGCGCTGTTCCTCGATATGCTTGATGCCGGGCTGGTCTATCGCAAAAACGCTGTGGTGAACTGGGACCCGGTCGATATGACCGTTCTGGCCAACGAGCAGGTTGAAAATGGTCGTGGCTGGCGTTCGGGCGCATTGGTAGAGCGGCGCGAACTGACCCAGTGGTTCTTCAAGATCTCGGACTATTCCGAAGAATTGCTGGACGCGCTGGACACTTTGGACAACTGGCCCGCCAAGGTGCGCCTGATGCAGGAGAACTGGATCGGCAAGTCGCGCGGTCTGCAATTCGGCTTTGAACGCACTGATGGCGGAGAGCCGATCACCGTTTATACAACCCGCCCCGACACGCTGCTGGGCGCATCTTTCGTTGGCATCTCGCCCGATCACCCGATCGCAAAACAGCTTGAGGCCGAAAACCCCGAAGTGGCTGAATTTGTGGCCGAATGTCGCAAAGGTGGCACCACGGAAGAAGCCATCGAAACTGGCGAAAAGCTGGGCTTTGATACAGGCATCAAGGTTAAGCACCCACTGGACCCGAGCTGGGAACTGCCGGTCTGGATCGCCAATTTCATCCTGATGGATTACGGCACTGGCGCAATCTTTGCCTGCCCTGCACATGACCAGCGCGACCTCGACTTCTGCCGTAAGTACGGCCTGCCCGTGGTCGATACCTTCTTTGCGCTGGATGACGACACGCCGGTCGACAAAATTGCATTCGTCCCGCCGAAAACCGAGAAAGTTCGCTGGGTGAACCATTTTGCAGGTTTGACCGAGGCGACAGGTGACGAGGCGATCAACGCCACCGTCGATTTTGCTGAAAAAGCGGGTTGGGGCGAGGGTGTCACCAAATACCGTCTGCGCGACTGGGGCCTCAGCCGTCAGCGCTATTGGGGGTGTCCGATTCCCGTCGTGCATTGCGAAAGCTGCGGTGTGGTGCCCGAGAAGAAAGAAAACCTGCCGGTCCGCCTGCCCGACGATGTGACATTCGACAAGCCCGGCAACCCGCTGGATCGACACCCGACCTGGCGCGATTGCGCCTGCCCGTCTTGTGGCGCACCGGCCAAGCGCGAGACCGACACGATGGATACCTTCGTCGATTCGTCGTGGTATTTCGCCCGTTTCACCGCTCCGCGTGCGGAAACACCCACCGATCTGGACGAGGCCGAATACTGGATGAATGTCGACCAGTATATCGGCGGCATTGAACACGCGATTCTGCACCTGCTGTATTCACGCTTCTTCGCGCGGGCGATGAACCTCACCGGTCACTTGCCCCAAAAGGCCATCGAGCCGTTCGACGCGCTGTTCACACAAGGCATGGTGACGCATGAGATCTACCAGACGCGCGACGCCAACGGCCGCCCGGTCTATCACCTGCCCGAGGATGTGACCGACGGCAAACTGGCCGATGGTACTGAGGTCGAAATCATCCCTTCGGCCAAGATGTCGAAATCCAAGAAAAACGTGGTCGATCCAGTCAGCATCATTTCGGCCTTTGGCGCCGACACGGCCCGCTGGTTCGTGTTGTCCGATTCGCCACCCGAGAGAGACGTGGAATGGACGGCGGCAGGAGCCGAAGCCGCCTATAAGCATCTGAATCGCGTTTGGAATCTGTGTGACAGGATCGGTACCATGGAGGCCAATGCAGCGGGCGAAGGCGATGAGGACCTGTTGCGCGAGATGCACAAAACCATCCGCGACGTGACATTGGGTGTCGAAAGCTTTGGTTTCAACGCCGCCATAGCCAAGCTTTATGCTTTCACTAATACGCTGGCAAAATCCAAGGCCGGTGCGGCGGCTCAGAAACAAGCGATCAAAACACTGGCCCAGTTGATGTCACCGATGACACCACATCTGGCGGAAGATATCTGGGCGCATCAGGGTGGTGAGGGCCTTGTGGCCGTCGCCCCGTGGCCCGTCGCGGATGAGGCGATGCTGGTTGATGACACCGTCACCCTGCCGATCCAGATCAACGGCAAGCGTCGCGCGGAAATCAGCGTTCCGAAAGATATGGACAAAGCCGAGGTTGAAAATATCGCGCTCAGCACCGAAGCTGTCCAAAAGGCGCTGGATGGCAACGCGCCGAAAAAAGTGATCGTTGTTCCGGGCCGGATTGTGAATGTCGTTGTTTGATCGCAGAACATTGCTTGTGATGCCGCTGGTACTGGCTGCCTGCGGCTTCCAACCGGTTTATGCTCCGGGCGGGTCAGGCTCAGCCTTGTTCGGTCGGGTGGCGGTATCTGCGCCAAATACCGTCGAAAGCTATCTTCTGGTTCAAAACCTTGAACACCAACTGGGCCGCAGCGCGGGATCTGTCAGCGATTACACTCTGGATGTTCAGGTCTCGACCGAAACCCGCGGCGCGGCCATAACCACGACGAACGAGACAACGCGGTACACGATTGATGGACGGGCGCAATACGCGTTGAAATCCAACGAAACCGGGCAAGTCGCGGCGTCCGGCACCGTAACCGATTTTGTGGGCTATTCTGCTTCGGGCTCTACCGTGTCGACGCTGGCTGACGAACGCGATGCGAAAGAACGCCTGATGGTAATCCTGTCCGGGCATATCGTGAACCGCCTGTATTCTACGCCGGGCTTGTCCAAATGAAGTTGAGCCCGCGCGAGGCTGACGGGTATTTCGCCAAGCCGGATGCGGACAAGACCGGGCTGCTGATCTATGGTGCGGATGCCATGCGGGTGGCGCTTAAGCGGCAACAGGTTCTGGCCGCACTGCTTGGTCCCGGTGCGGAAGAGGAAATGCGCCTGGCCCGCCTGCCGGGCGGTGATTTGCGCGGCGATCCGGCGTCGCTGCTGGACGCGGTCAAGGCGGTTGGGTTTTTCCCCGGCCCGCGTGCGGTGTTTGTGGAAGACGCCACCGAAACCGCCGCGCCTGTGATTCTGGCCGCGCTTGAAGATTGGGTCCCCGGCGACGCTCAGATCATCGTGACGGCTGGTCAGCTGAAACCAAACTCGAAAATCCGTAAAGCGTTCGAAGGGCATTCTGCGGCCTATGCGATAGGCATTTATGACGACCCGCCATCGCGCGCAGAGGTCGAGCGGGTTCTGACCGAAGCGCAGCTGAAAAACATCCCCCACGATGTCATGTCTGCCATCAGCGAACTGGCCAACAGTCTCAGCCCCGGTGACTTCACCCAAACCGTTGAGAAACTGTCGCTTTACAAGCGTGGTGACAACTCTGAGCTGACCATGGAAGACATCGAAGTCTGCGCCCCGCGTTCGACCGAGGCGGCGCTTGACGACGTGCTGAACGTGGTTGCCGAAGGCCGCGCCGGTGAGATCGGGCCGCTGATCCGGCGGTTGCAGGCACAAGGCACCAACGGGGTAACCCTGTGTATTGGGGCAACCCGGCATTTCCGCACACTTTATGCCTGCGCCTCGGATCCGGGTGGTGCTGCGCAGGGTATCGGTAAGTTGCGTCCGCCGGTTTACGGCAAACGCCGTGACCGTATTCTGCGTCAGGCACAGGGCTGGGGGGCGCCCAAGCTGCAAACTGCGCTGACCGTTCTAACGGATACCGACCTCTCCCTGCGATCCGCCGGACAGACAGCCCCCTCAATGGCTCTGGTTGAGCGTGCTATGATTCGTCTGGCGATGCTTGCGCGGTCGCGCTGAGTTATCTGACCTGATCCAGCCTATCGGCAGCGGCCCGACCGGCCCAGCGACCCGTGGCAAGACAGGCCGTCAAAAGATAGCCCCCGGTTGGCGCTTCCCAATCCAGCATCTCACCTGCGCAGAATACACCCGGAATGGTTTTCAGCATCAACCCGTCATCCAACGCGGATCGTTTCACGCCGCCTGCCGTCGAAATGGCCTCATCCATCGGTCGCAGCCCCGCGTGCAGGATTGGCAGTTTCTTGAGAACCTCCACTTCGCCGGGCAGCGGCAACTGACTGCGTTTTGCCATCTCGTGAAACACGGCAATCTTCTGCGGTGACAGGTTCAACGATTTTCTCATCCATTGCGAAAACGTGGTTTTCGACTTTCTGGACGACCATCTCGCCCGCAAGGATTGCAGGTCCAGATCAGGTGCCAGATCGACATAAAGTGGCTGCCCATTGCGCAAAGCAGGGGTGAGGGTGTAAAGCCCGCCTCCCTCCAGCCCGGTTGCCGAGATTGCGGCCTCGCCGCGGCTATCCTGGTCACCGGCCATCCACCGAACCGATTTCAGCGCCGCCCCGAAATGTGGCTGCATATGAGGGCTCCAGTCCACCGACAGGGCTGAATTCGCAGGTTCGAACCGTGCCAGTTCCACGCCCCTGCTGGACAAGATTTGCGCCCACTGACCATCCGACCCAAGGCGGGCCCAGCTTGCCCCGCCCAGTGCCAGAACGGTTACAGAAGCAATCAGGTTTTGCGGCCCGTCCGGGGTCTCAAATACCAGCGCATCAGCTTCCCAACCTTTCCATCGCCAACGGGTTTTGATCTCAACCCCGGCTGCGTCCAGTCGCGCAAGCCATGCGCGCAACAAGGGCGACGCCTTCATGGCCTCGGGAAAAACCCGCCCGGTGGAGCCCGTGAATAATGTCTGGCCCAATCCACGCGCCCAGTGCTGCACGGCTTGCGCATCAAAGGCGGTGATCATCGGGCGCAACCAGTCCGCCGCATTGGCATACGACCGCATCAGTGTCTCAGGCGGTTCGTCCTTTGTCAGGTTCAGCCCCGATTTACCTGCCATCAGAAATTTGCGCGCAACCGAGGGCTTGGCTTCGGCAACCAGTACGGAATGCCCGGCCTCGGCCAGTTGCTCGGCCGCCATCAACCCTGCGGGGCCTGCTCCGATCACCACTGCCTGCGCCATTCGCACCCTCTTGCCTTCGCCATCCATCGGCGCAAGTTTCAAACCATTATGACGAACACCGATCCGATCTGCCCGCTCTGCGACCGCTCAATCCCCAGCGGGGGTGGCAGCCTGCATCATCTGATCCCAAAACTCAAAGGAGGCAAGGGCGGACCCACCGTTCTTCTGCACCAGATTTGCCACAAAGAGGTCCATGCCACCCTGACCGAGGCCGAACTGGCGCGCAGTTACAACACGGTCGCAGCCTTGCGCGCGCATCCCAGGCTTGAGAAATTCCTGATCTGGGTGCGTAAACGCCCACCTGGATTTCGGTCGAAAGTTCCGGGCAAGCGACGCAACAGGTGATCAGCCAGGCAGGACCGGATCGCCAAAGGCGTCTTTCAAAGGTGCGGCCAACCCCTCGACTTCTATTCCCTGGTAATCCGGTACGGGCGCAAACTGCGCACCCGCAAGATGCTGGAACTCCAATGTCGTATACGGTCGCTTCCACAACCATTCGCGATTCTCGACGGCCCACAAATCGGGGTTTGGAGGGGTTTCGTCGGTAAAGGCGTAGAAATGCAGATCAAAGCCATGGGGGGCCACCTCCTGCATCGACAGCAAGGACATACCTTGCGCGCGCCAAAACGCGTCTTCACCTGCGATATCACCGGTCCGAAGGGTTATCTGACCGATCCGGGCCTGCGCAATCGGAGCGTCCCGGTCCGCCGCCTGCGCCGGTTTGTTACCTTCGAAATCATGTTGCAGCAATTCGATGACAAACCCTTCGGGATCAGCCAGATGGCACATATACCCGATATCCAAAAACTGGCTCGGCGTGCTTACCGCAGTACCCAGCGCGCGCAGATGCGCTGCCGCAAGATCGACATCAGGAACGGTAATTCCGATCTTCCAATATCTTTGGCCCCGGTCATGGGTGTATCCGCCACCACCCGGCAACAGCAGAAGGTCCGCATCTTCCGAATTGTAGCCGACGCGGTAACCTGATCCCTGCCGGTCAACCCGCATACCCAGAACGTCGCGATAGAATACGGCCAGTCCTTCCGGGTCAGCGACCCGCAACCGAACGGCCGAAATCCTCATGAACACATCCTTGCGATATCCCTGGCGACAACGAGGTCAGCGTTCACGCTGTCTGCCACAAAGTCACGCGCGGTTTGCATCAGATGATCGGGCTCGACGATCCGGTCAACCAGACCAAAGTCATACGCCTCTTGCGCGGTGATCCTCTGACCTGCCATCAGGATCAACTTGGTTCTGGCCGGGCCCACCAAAGCCGCCAGCCGTTTCGGATCGGACGGTTGTGGCAGGAACCCCAGCTTCATCACCGGATAGAAGAACTTGGCTGTTGGCACCGCAATGCGAAGGTCACAGGCCAAAGCCATGCCATTGGCCCCGCCAGCCAAAGTTCCGTTCAACGCGGCAATAGTCAGACAGGGCAATGCGGCGATGGCACCGGACAGTCTTTCCCAGACGTCAGAGGTGGCCAGACCGGCGCGCGCCTCGTCCAGATCGGCCCCCGCGCTGAACACTTTGCCCGCGCCCGTCAGGATCAGCGCCCGCGCGCTGGTTGCGGCCTCGGCAATCCCGACCAGTTCATTCAGCATCGCTCCGGTCAGGGCGTTTGCCTTTTCGGGATTGTTGATCGTAACGACCCACAGGCCATCCTCTTTCCTCAGGTCGATCATATCAACCCGACCCTTTTTCGGATGTCTTCCAGACGCAGCGAGATTTCCGTTCCCAAATACTCATCCGCGTCCTTGGAACACATCCACAACAAGGCACGTGCAGGCCAGTCTGCGGGAATATGCGCGTCCCAGTCCAGTTGACTGACCGGATTGATGCCGCTTGCCTTGATGGACCGCTGCATATCCGTGGCAACCGTCCCCGGCGACAGCCCCATGGCGCGAATACCGTGTTGGGCTTCTTCCAGATGCAGGCATTCCGTCAGCATTTTTGCCCCGGCCTTTGACGCGCAATAATGGCTCCACGCCTCAACCGGGTTGGACGCCGCGCCGGACGAGACGGTCAGAATGCTTCCGCCCCCGGCGGCCCGCATCACCGGCAATGCCGCACGCATCCCGTAGAAAACACCTTTGAGGTTGATATCGATGGCTTTGCTCCAGGCCTCAGGATCGGCGTTTGTAAGATGAAAGATTGGATCGATCACACCGGCATTGCCAATCAGAACATCCAGCCCACCGAACCGATCCACACATGTGGCCACAGCCTGCTCGACCTGCGCGAAATCGCTGACATCGCAGGCCAGCGCGATGGCCTGATCACCCAGTTCAGCGGCCAAGGCATCAATCTGATTTCGGCTGCGGGCCACTAATGCGACATTGGCCCCGGCTGCGGCAAAAACGCGCCCCGCTTCGGCCCCGATGCCACGGCTGGCCCCGGTTATCAGAACTGTTTTCCCCTGCATTCGCCTCTCCTCACGCATTGTTATCGATCCCGGCAACAGCCGTAACGCGGAAACGGGGAGATGGTCCAGCCCTTGCCCCCTTGACGATAGGTGCCACAACCCCGACCATGCGCCGCAAATTGATCAAGAAGGGTTACCTTATGTCCGTTTTCCTCCACCGCAGCTGCGGTGCTGTTCTGGCTTACGCAGTTGCGACCCAGGGCGCGTTCGCCGACCTTACTGCAAATGATGTCTGGTCCGACTGGCAAAGCTATTTCACTTCAATGGGCTACACCGTTACAGGCGACGAAAGCATCGCCGGTGACGTCACCACTATTTCGAACATGACACTTTCTTTGACCTTTCCGGAAGAAGACGGGCAGTTCCAGATGGTCATGCCTGAAATGACGCTGACCGAAAATGGTGACGGAACCGTTACCATCGGACTGCCCGAAAGCTTTCCCATGGATGTCACGGGAAAAGCCGATGATGAAGAGTTTGCAGCCAAAGTGATTTATTCGCACAGCCAACTGAACATGGTTGTTTCGGGTACACCCGAAGACATGACCTATGACTACACTGCTGACAAACTGGGCATTGCGCTGGATTCGATTGAAGTTGATGGCGAACCGCTGCCGAACGAGGTTTTCAGCATCGCGGTCGAGGCAGGTGATCTGGCCGGTCGGTCGCGGATGCAAATCGGCGAACACCGAAGCATCACCCAGACATTCAACAGCGATACACTGACCTATGACCTGAACTTTCAGGATCCGGAAAACGGTGAAAGCGGGCTGATCAATGGCCAACTGGGCCAACTGGCCTTTGAAGGCGAAAACGTGATCCCGCTGGATTTTGACATGTCTGATCCGCAGGCGTTTTACCAAGCGGGTTTCGCCTTTGATGGCACGTTTACCTATGCATCCGGCAGCACCGATCTGAGCGGGACCAGCGAAGGCCAGGCGTTCTCGATGAACAGCACCTCGGAGGGTGGACGCTTTGCCGCCAGCATCGACGCCGAGCGTATCGCCTATGACATCGCGCAGAACAGCACCAAACTGGCGGTTACAACAGCAGACCTGCCATTCCCGATCGAGTTGTCCATGGCCAGCGCAGGGTTGAATTTCGAATTCCCGATCCAGCAATCGGACGAAATACAGCCCTTCGCCTTTGGCCTCAACATGACCGATTTCACCATGTCTGATGTCCTGTGGGGCATTTTTGACCCGGCAGGCGCGCTGCCCCGCGATCCGGCGACAATTGCGCTGGACACGACCGGCACGGCAAAAGTTCTGATGAACATCTTCGATCCAGAAATCGACGTTGAGTCGGACGAAGCTCCGGGCGAGCTGCATTCGCTGAAAATCAGCCAGCTTCTGGTTTCGTTGGTTGGTGCCAAACTGACAGGTGATGGCGATTTCGCCTTCGACAATTCGAACACAGAAGAGTTTGGGGGAATGCCCAGCCCAAGCGGCGTGGCGAACCTGAAACTTGTTGGCGCCAATCAGCTGATCGATACGCTGATCGGCATGGGCCTCATTTCGGATGACGATGCGCTGGGCGCGCGGATGATGATGGGTCTGATGGCTGTCCCCGGCGATGAGCCTGACACCCTGAACTCGACCATCGAATTCACCGAAGACGGCCAGATTTTAGCGAATGGCCAGCGTATCAAGTGATACCTATCTGAAAGGGCCGCGCAGTGCGGCCCTTTCCATTCCTGTGAACCTTGTGCAAAACTTGGTAGCGGCATGGATTAATCACGATCCACACAGCCCAATCCGGTCACAGGTCTTGCGGGGCGGGCAGTGCGAGGCTAGGTCCTTGGCAATCAACCCGGAGACCTCATGACCCGCACACCAGAAGAAATCAGCCAACAATTGCTCGATGTTGCTCGCCGGGCAGGCGCAGAGGCAGCAGATGCCATCGTTCTCGAAGGGTCCTCGGTCTCGGTCGATGTGCGGGGCGGCGCACTGGAACATGCGGAACGCTCGGAAGGCGCTGATCTGGGTTTGCGCGTGTTTCTGGGTAAACGCTCAGCCATTGTGTCCAGCTCTGACAGCCGCCCGGAAACCCTTGCGGCGATGGTCGAACGCGCCGTGGCCATGGCAAAAGAAGCGCCCGAAGACCCCTATTCCGGGCTGGCGGACAAAAGCCAACTGGCCAGTGACTGGGATATTCAGTCACTGGAATTGCTGGACACTGCCCCGGCCCCGTCCGCGGAAAGCCTGATGCAGGATGCGCTGGCCGCCGAAGCCGCAGCACTGGCGGTAAAAGGCGTCACGCAGGTGTCGGATGCTGCTGCAAGCTACGGAACACACCGGGTGCATCTGGCGGCTACAAACGGGTTTTCCGGTGGGTATGAGCGCAGCAGCCGATCCATCTCATGCGTTGCGATCTCGGGTGAAGGCACCGGGATGGAGCGCGACTATGACGGTGACAGCCGGACGTTTCAATCCGACCTGCGCGACGCGGCTGAGATTGGGCGCACCGCAGGGGAACGCGCTGTGCAACAGGTTGGCGCGCGCAAACCTGCGACCGGCAGTTTCCCGGTGTTGTTTGATGAACGTATCTCGTCTTCGCTGATCGGGCATCTTCTGGCCGCCAGCAATGGGGCCGCTATTGCGCGGGGCGCGTCTTGGCTCAAGGATTGTCTTGGGCAGGATGTTCTGCCCGCGCATCTGTCGCTGATCGAAGATCCGCACCGCCCGCGTATCTCAGGCTCGCGCCCATTTGATGCAGAAGGCCTGCCAACGCAGCGCCGGGTGATCGTGGAAAACGGTGTCCTGACGGGCTGGACGCTGGATCTGTCGAGTGGCCGCAAGCTGGGCATGGACTCCACAGGCAACGCTGCGCGCGGGGTGTCCGGCCCACCCTCGCCCAGCAACTGGAACCTGAGCCTGACGCAAGGGACCCGCAGTCGCGAAGATCTGCTGCGCGATATGGGAACCGGTTTGCTGGTCACGTCCATGATCGGATCGACGATCAACCCCAATACAGGCGACTATTCCCGTGGTGCATCAGGGTTTTGGGTCGAAAACGGTGTGATCACGCATCCTGTCAACGAATGCACCATCGCAGGTAATCTGCGTGATATGTTGCGGCGGATCATTCCCGCCAATGACGCGCGCAGATATTTGTCGCGCGTGGTCCCGTCGCTGTTGATCGAAGGAATGACACTTGCCGGCAACTGATCTGCCCCTTCTGATTGAGGCCGCGATTGAGGCCGGCAAGATCGCTACACGCTATTCCGGGACGCAAGCACAGCGTTGGGACAAACCCGGTGGCGCCGGTCCGGTGACCGAGGCCGATCTGGCCGTCAACGCGATGCTGGAAGAAAAGCTGTGCGCTGCGCGACCGGGCTATGGCTGGCTCAGCGAGGAATCCGAGGATTCGCCCGAGCGCTTGGACCGCAGCAACGCCTTTATCGTTGATCCGATTGACGGCACCCGCAGCTTTACCGAAGGCGCGCGCACTTGGGCGCATTCGCTGGCCGTTGCAGTCGATGGCATTGTGACTGCCGCTGTAATCTACCTGCCGATGCGCGACTTGCTTTATGCTGCGGCGCAGGGTCAGGGCGCCACTCTCAACGGGCAAAAGATTACGACGTCGAAAACGCCTGAGCTACTGCAATCTCAGGTTCTGGCCGCCAAACCAAATCTGGACGCACAGCACTGGCGCAATCAGAATGTTCCAGCCTTCCACCGCGCATATCGACCCTCGCTTGCCTATCGCATGGCTCTGGTCGCGCAGGGGCGGTTCGATGCCATGCTGACCCTTCGCCCCAGCTGGGAATGGGATATTGCCGCTGGCGATCTGATCATCCGAGAGGCAGGCGGCGTCTGTTCAGACCGTTTGGGTCAACCGCTGATCTTCAACAATGCCCACCCCAGGCTGAATGGCGTAATCGCCGCCAGCACCGCGATCCACGGGCAACTGTGGGCTCAGCTGGACCCGATCGGGCCCGGAATCGGCGCATGAGCAAACCGCGCTCATTAAGCCTTGCCGCTTATCGGGTGCTGTCCTGGAGAATGCGGAACGGCGTTGGTGTAAAAACCGACCTGCCACGCCCCGAAGGCGAGGTCGTGTGGATGCACGTCGCCACGCCAGACCGCCTGCGGGCGGTGAGTGATTTTTGCCGCCGGTTGCTTCAGTCCCGATCCGAGCTGCACTTTCTACTGACCGCCCCGCCGGACGCGGAACTGTCTGCCTGGCCGGAATGCAGTTTTCCCCTGATCAACCTGCCTCAGGAACAGAGCGGGGCCGCGCGTGACTTTATCGAATATTGGCGCCCAGGTATCGGGATTTGGGTCGGTGGTGATCTGATGCCCAACATCATAACCCGAGCCGATGAACAGGCCGTACCCTTGGTGTTGTTCGACGCCCAATTTACCGTTGCACTGTCCAGGAACGCGCGCTGGCTGCCAGACATAACCAGAGTGACCTTTAGCTGCTTTCGCAAGATACTGACTGCAAATTCTGAAACCGCCCGGCACATCCGGAGACTTGGCATCCCGTTTTCAACAGTCGAAGAATCGCCACCTTTGCGCATCAGCCCAAATCCAAGACCTTGGCCAGAAGACGAGCTGATCGAAACCAACCACACGCTGGCAGGGCGGCCTGTTTGGCTGGCTGCCTGGGTGCAGGACAAAGAGTTCATTTCGGTTCTGACAGCACATCGTCAGGCATTGCGCCTGTTGCACCGGCTGGTTCTGGTACTTCACGTCGCCGACGTTCACGAGGCTGCCCCCCTAAAACGGCGGCTGGAGACGATGGATTTACGCTGTGTCAACTGGGACGATGGTGGCTTGATCGAAGACAGCACGCAGGTCGTTCTGACTGCCGACCCCGAAAATCTGGGGTTGTGGCACCGGGTGTCGGCAGTGACGTTCATGGCCAGTTCACTGGAACGCGGCGCTGGTGGTCAGGACCCGTCCGACGCAATCGCGCTGGGGTCGGCCATAATTTCTGGACCATTTGTGCATCGCCATCACGAGCTTTACGCCCACCTTCAACAGGCAGGGGCAGCCAATGAGGTCAAGTCAGCAACCGAGTTGGGCGATGCCGTCGTACAGCTTCTGGCACCAGACCGCGCCGCTGACATGGCTTTGGCTGGATGGCAGATAATCACCGAAGGTGCGCCGCAGGCAGACACCCTCATCGAAATGGTGCAGGATATTCTGGACCAGCGGAGCGCAGATCATGCGGGCACCTGATTTCTGGAACAGTCCTCCGGACCAGCCGGATCTGAGGGCGCGGCTTCTGGCCCCGCTGGGCCGCCTTTATGCTGCGGCGACGGCCCGCAGGATTGCCTCGAAATCAGGGGAAAATCCCGGTGTGCCCGTGATCTGCATCGGCAATCTGAATGCAGGAGGAACCGGGAAAACGCCCACCGTGATCTGGACCCTCGAACAACTGGGTAATGCCTGGCACAAGCCCCATGTCGTGACACGAGGACATGGCGGGTCACTGGAAGGCCCGGTGCAGGTCGATCCGGGCAGGCACTCCGCCGCCGAGGTGGGGGACGAGCCGCTGTTGCTGGCGATGTTTGCCGAGGTCTGGGTTGCCAAGGATCGGGCGGCGGGCGCGCGTGCAGCGGCCGCAGCGGGGGCAACAGTGATCGTTCTGGATGATGGCTTTCAGAACCCTTCGGTCGCCAAGGATTTCTCGATTATCGTTGTGGACGCCCAGCGCGGATTTGGAAACGGCTTATGCCTGCCAGCCGGTCCACTGCGAGAGCCCGTCGATACCGGCCTGCAACGGGCCGATCTTGTACTGTCCTTGGGGGAAGAGGCGGCACAAAAGGTATTTGCCAACAACTGGAAAGGCCGGTTGACCGTTCCTCATGTCACCGGGGCAGTCGAACCCCTGCAAACCGGTATGGATTGGTCAGAAACGCGTGCGTTGGCGTTCGCAGGCATCGGCTATCCCGAAAAGTTCTTCCAAACCCTGCGACGGCTGGGTGTGGATCTGGTACGGGCCGAGGCGTTGGACGATCACCAGCCGTTGACACAAGCCCTGATGACCCGACTGGAAAACGAGGCGCGTTTGCTGGACGCTCAGATGGTCACCACCGAAAAAGACGCCGTTCGCCTGCCCCCCGCTTTCCGAAGCAAGGTGATCACTTTGCCGGTTCGGCTTCAAATTTCAGATGCCGACAGGGTCAGGGACATGCTTTTGAAAGCCGCCCCTTCACCAAAGTAACTCAGGCTGGCCCCCGGCGGGGCCAGCTGGGGTCGAGTCAGCTGCCGAGCTCTGCTTCGATCAGCTTTTTGAAATCCGCGTAGGACTGATTGTCGACTTTCTTGCCGTTCACGATGAAGGACGGGGTTGCCTGAATTCCATCGCGTTCAGCGTTTTCCTGATACCACGCGGCCAATGTCCGCGCCTTGGTGCCATCCTGCAAACAGGCCTCAAGCTGGTCGCCATCGATACCTGCCAGACGACCGATCTTGCGCAGTTCATCGACGATCTCGGCCGGACCTCCTGCGCGCGTCCATTCTGACTGACCTTCATAGATCAGATCGGTGATGCCAAAGAATTTCTCGGGACCGGCGCAGCGGGCCACCATTGACGCCCACAGACCATAGCGATCAAAATAGACCTCACGATAGGTGAACTTGACCTTACCAGTATCAATGAAATCCTTCTTGAGCTGTTTATACGCGCTCTTGTGGAAATTCGCGCAATGCGGGCAGGTGTAGGATGCGTATTCGATGATTTCGACAGGCGCGCCCTCGGCGCCCTGAACCATGTCAATGATGGTGGATGTATCCAGGTCCGCCTCTTGCGCCTCGGCGGCGCTGACCAGCGGAAAACTTGTGTTGGAATTTGACAGCGACACCCAATAGCCGCCTGCGGCCACGGCGACGGCCGCACAGATTACGGTTGCAATACGGCTCATTCTCAGCCCTTTCTCAGCGTTTCTGTTTGGATAAAACGTTGCGCCCAAGACGTTCAAGGGCCGCGCGCAATTCTTCATCATTTACACTGCGTGACACTTTGTCTGCCTCGGCAGCAATTTCAGGTGCAATCTCGGGTTTTGCTTGCTTCGGTTTATGGTCGAAACTGGCCTGCCCCTCGGCAAATCCGGTCGGAGCGGTCTGAGTAATGCGGACACGGCTAATGGCATTGTAACCGTAAACCGCGTTCACTTTACCACGCAGCTGTTCCTTCTGCATTTCCAGCATCGGGGCCTGCGGACCTGTGGTCAGAACGGTCAGGGTCGCGCCGAAACCACCTTTGCCATAGCCGACACTGACTGGGCGCGCGATAGCGGCGGTATCCTGACCCACGATCTCGGCCCAATGGGTCAACAGACGTGACACAGCAAAGCCCCGGCTTTCCCCGGCGCGCCTGATCTGGTCATTCAGCAAAGACGCGGTGCGCTTGAACCCGCGGGTTGACGAACGTCTGCGTTGCATCTGGTTTCCAACTCCTGCACCGCTATTGTAATAGGCAGAACACCGGGTGCCAGCGAAACCTGACAGGGAGACGAATAAAACTTGCGTGATTCCTTTGAATTCACCGTCAGCGCTGCGCTTCTGGAGTGGTATGACCACAACGCTCGCGCCATGCCATGGCGCACAGGACCGGCAGAGCGCGCCGCCGGGGTGCGCCCTGACCCTTATCGGATCTGGTTATCCGAAGTGATGTTGCAACAGACGACTGTAGCAGCGGTGCGGGATTACTTTCTGCGCTTCGTGACACGTTGGCCTACGGTTCAGGCGTTGGCCGCCGCGCCGGATGAGCAGGTCATGGGGGAATGGGCCGGCCTTGGGTATTACGCACGTGCGCGAAACCTTTTGAAGTGCGCCCGCGTTGTGACGCGGGATCACAATGGTCAGTTCCCCGAAACTTATGATGCGCTGCTGAAGTTACCCGGAATCGGCCCTTATACAGCTGCGGCAATCTCGGCCATTGCCTTTGATCAGCCTGAAACAGTTCTGGATGGCAATGTCGAACGCGTCATGGCCCGATTTTACGACATTGATGCGCCGCTGCCCGGCTCGAAACCCCTGCTGAAGGAAAAAGCTTCAGCGCTGACACCCTCTTCTCGGCCCGGTGACTACGCACAGGCAGTCATGGATCTGGGGGCCACGATCTGCACGCCGAAATCCCCGGCATGTGGCATCTGCCCGCTGCGCGATCCATGCCAAGCGCAGCTTGCGGGAACACAGGCTGATCTTCCCCGAAAAAGACCGAAAAAGCCCAAACCCACCCGTCACGGTCACGTTTACATCGCGCGCATGCCAGATGGGGCCTTGCTGCTGGAGCGCCGACCGGACAAAGGTTTGCTGGGCGGAATGCTGGGCTGGCCCGGATCGGAATGGGCTGACGATCCGGTCGAGCACCCCCCGCTTGCGGCAGATTGGAAGATGGTGCCGGGCGAGGTGCGCCACACTTTTACGCATTTTCATCTGATTTTAAGAATCTGGACCGCAGAAACCACCGGTCAAGATGTTCCCGATCATCTGATCGCAGTGGGAAAGCACAGCTTCAAACCCAGCGACCTGCCCACGGTGATGCGCAAAGCCTATGATCTGTGGAAAGGGCAATAACACCGCTGTGCATTCCCTGGCCTCGCGGCTAGGCTGTCCCCATCTAGTAGGAGCACCAGAGATGAGCGCAACAGTCTCGTTGGCACGCTGGCAACCGGCATCACCCTTCTGGGTGTCCCTTCTGTTGATCCCACTGATCTGGTTCACTGCTTTCGCGGGCGGATGGTGGGTTCTGCTGATCCCGATCTCGACCTGGTGGGTCTTTGCCGTGCTGGACCGGATCACCGGGCTCAACGTGGGAAATGCGGACCCTGAGACGCCAGACGATGCTCTGCAACGGTATATCCTGCTGACCAAGCTTTGGGCACCCCTTCAGTTCCTTACCCTGTTTGGCCTGATCTGGTACGCGAGCCACGGCAGTCAGCTTTCGACGCCTGAGAAAATCGGCCTGTTCTTTGGCATGGGTGTTATCACGGGTACGGTCGGTATCAATTACAGCCACGAGCTGATGCATCAGAAAAGCCGTTGGGAACGCTGGCTGGGCGATATCCTTCTTGCCATGGTGCTCTATTCTCATTTCCGGTCCGAGCATCTGCTGGTCCATCACCGTCATGTGGGAACGCCACGCGATCCGGTGACGGCGCGATACAACGAAGGGTTTCACCGCTTTTACCCTAGGGTGTTGCGGCAAAGTCTGATCTCGGCCTTCAACGCCGAGCGCGGAAAACTGGCCCGCAAGGACCGCCCCTGGACCGACCGCTCCAACCCGTTCTGGCGGTATTGGGCGTTGCAAGGGGGGATGCTGGCACTGGCGGCCCTGATCGGAGGATGGTCCGGTCTGGCCCTTTTTCTCTTGCAGGCCGGGGTCGCGATCTGGCAGCTGGAACTGGTCAACTACGTTGAACATTACGGGTTGACCCGGAAATATCTGGGCGACGGGCGGTATGAGCACGTCCTGCCCCGGCATTCCTGGAACGCCTCGCAAAAGGCTTCAAACTGGTTGCTGATCAATCTTCAGCGCCATTCGGATCACCACTACAAGCCAAACCGCCGGTTCCCGCTGCTTCAACACCACACGCCCGAAACGGCACCGCAACTGCCCTATGGCTATCCCGTCATGACTGTGGCTGCGATGATCCCACCGCTGTGGCGACGGGTTATGAACCCGCGGGTCAGGGAATGGCGGCGCCAGTACTACCCCGAGATCACCGATTGGCACGCCTATAACAAGGCCCTGAACCCGGTACCTGATGCGTAAACGATGCGCGCCGGGCGGGCGCATCAGGCCCGGCGCTTTGGGTACTGTTCTGGCGAGGTGTAAGGTCTTCAGCCTTTCATCACCCAGATATCCATCGGTGTTTCCACGCCGCGCACAGATTGATCGGTAAGCTCTGTAAAGCCAGTCATGGCGACAGACGCAGACTGGTTTTCCTCTGCGATCCGCGCGCGCACGGCATCGCTGACCACGATACGCGCCTGCAAATCACGCGTCAGCGCCTCGAACTTGGCCGCGACATTGACGGCATTCCCGATGACAGCAAATTCAAGCCGGTTCGCGCCAATGTCTCCCAGCACGACCGAGCCATAGTGCACCCCGATCCCGACATGGATTTCAGGCTCTCCCACCCGGCGGCGGTCCAGATTCCATCGATCAATCACGCTGACCATCGCGCGTGCGCATCCCAGCGCATTGCTTGCGTCCAGCGGTGTGGGCACCGGGGTGCCAAAGGTCGCCATCAGGCCATCCCCCAAATACTTGTCCAGGGTTCCGTGGTGGCGAAAAACTTCGGTTTCCATGCGGGCGTGAAAGCCCCGCAGCACTTCGATTACGTCATAGGGGTCGCGCCCGGCGGCGTATTTTGTAAACCCGACGATGTCGATGAACAGAACGGCCACATTCTCTTTTCGGACCTGTTTCAGCGGCTCGTCATTCTGGCTCAGCTCCTCCACCACGTTGGGCGAGAAATAGCGTGACAGGTTGGCCCGTTCCCGTTCCAGCCCTGCATTGCTCATCAATAGCCGGTTCAGCCGCTGCATCGAAAGGCCCAAAGTCACGGCCACCATCATGAAAACGATCACCTGCTGGATGCGCTGAGGCGCCATGAAACTGTTCGGATCCAGAAGCTCGGCAACATCCGGGTAGCCTTGCAAAGCAGTCGCAACTTTTTCGCTGATCCCGGGAATGGGCGTTGCGACCCACCAGGCAACGATCCACCCGATCGTCCACATCATCGCCGTCCAGGTCCCGATGGCGATCACGGTCCGCCAAGAATAGGCCAATGTGCCTGCCGCCAGAATGATGAAGAAGTACTGAAAGTTGTCGAACCGGTATTGCATGGCCAATGGCCTGACATCATCGCTGAAGGGATTTGGTACGATCATCCCAAGCGTCATGATCAGCAGGTCGACGAAAATCAAAAACAACTCGCCCCGCGATTGCCCGACACGACCTGCACGGCGGATCAACCACCCGTTGCCGCAGATCAGCAGCAGAATGAAGTGATACCAAAGCACCTCCCATTGCGGGTTCAGGAAAACCAGCAGCACCGCAGTCAGCGCCATCGCTACCCATCGCGCACGCACAGCCAGTTCCAGACCCTCGCGCTTGTGCCGTTCCAACGCGGCCTCGGTATATTTGTTGTCCAGATCAAACGCATCGGGCTGGGTGAAAAACAGGCTTCGGCGGGGCTGTGCGGTCGTTTCGGTCATGGCCGTGGTCTTTCTTGCGGAGGCTAGGCAGCCTTATGCAATCACTGTTGAAGGCAAAACAAAAGACCCCGCCGGTTGATCGGCGGGGCAAGGCATAGTGCCATGTGTCAGGCCACAGGCACCGGCGGTGTTCGTGAATTCAGTTGTGCATCTCTGCGCGGATCTGTTGCCGCAAGATGTCAATCGGTACGGTCTTGCCGTCCCGCTTGAAGCACCAGTATGTCCAGCCGTTGCAGGACGGGGCGTTTTCCAGATGCGCGCCGACCTGATGGATTGACCCTTTGACATTGTCACCCACCAGCGTTCCATCCGCACGCACCTTTGCCTTGTGGCGCTGGTTCATGGAATAAAGCTCTTCACCCGGGCGCAACATCCCGCGTTCGACCAGCTGGCCGAATGGCACGCGTGGCTCGGCACGTTTGCTTGCGCTGACCTCCAGCGCCTCGCGGTCGAATTTGCGGACCTTGGCGATGCGTTTCTCAGCCACCTTGCGATAGCTTTCCTCTCGCTCGATACCAATGAATTCGCGCCCCAACATCTTGGCGACGGCCCCGGTGGTGCCGGTGCCAAAGAACGGGTCCAGCACCACATCGCCGGGGTTGGTCGAGCCGACCAGCACGCGGTGCAAAAGCGATTCCGGTTTTTGCGTCGGATGCGCCTTGTCACCATTTTCATCCTTGAGCCGCTCATGCCCGGTGCAGATCGGCAGCACCCAGTCGCTGCGCATCTGCACACCTTCGTTCAGAGCTTTCAGCGCCTCATAGTTGAAGGTGTATTTCGCGCCTTCGCGCTTGGACGCCCATATCATCGTTTCATGCGCATTGGTGAACCGCTTGCCGCGGAAATTCGGCATCGGGTTCGACTTACGCCACACGACGTCGTTCAGTATCCAGTATCCGGCGTCCTGCAGCGCTGACCCCACGCGGAAAATGTTGTGATAAGACCCGATCACCCAGATCGCACCATTGGGTTTCAGCAGACGATGCGCCGCCTTCAGCCATTCGCGCGTAAACTGGTCATACGCCCCGAAGCTTGCGAACTGATCCCAGTGATCATCCACCGCATCGACCTGCGAATTATCCGGACGATGCAACTGACCTTTCAATTGCAGGTTATACGGCGGGTCCGCAAAAATCAGATCCACTGACGCCTCGGGCAGACTGTTCATCACATCGATGCAGTCCCCGGATAGAATCGTGTTTAAAGGGAGCGCTCTTGCGCCCTTTTTGGTGGTTGTTGTCATATCACTGCCTCAAGTGTCCACGGCGCTTTTGCGCTCATTTGGTTGAGACAAGGATGAGTCAAAGTCGATTCGCCGTCAAATTCTTTTTTGAATCAGCAGCTTACGATTTACTCTTGATACAAGATGTTGTGCACCGGTTTGAATGAACGCCTATGGTGTGGGGTCACGCCAAGATTTCGCAGCGCTTCCTTGTGTTGTTTTGACGGATAGCCTGCGTTGGTTTCCCACCCATAACCCGGGTGCTGTTGCGCTAAATCCACCATCACCTGATCGCGCCAGTTTTTCGCCAAGATCGAAGCAGCCGCGATCGACACCGATCGTGCATCGCCCTTCACAACGGCCTGTGACGGAAATCTCAGACCCTGCGGAATCAGGTTGCCGTCGATCAACAGGAAATCAGGTGCCGGGGTCAACGCCTCCACCGCGCGCATCATCGCCAAGTGCGACGCCCTCAGGATATTGACCTCATCAATTTCGGCGACAGAGGCTTCGGCCACCGCGAACTCAGCAGTGTCCCGAATCTCGGCGTCCAGCACGGCCCGGCGTTTTGCGGTCAGCTTTTTTGAGTCATTCAACCCGTCAGGAAAGTGCTTCGGGTTCAGAATCACGGCGGCAGCCACAACCGGCCCGGCCAATGGGCCGCGCCCGACCTCATCCACACCGGCGATACGGATGTGGCCCATGTCCAGCAGCGCCTGCTCAAGTTCGAAGTTTGGCATTGTCATGCCCTTGGCAAACCGCGTTTCGCGTAGCACCGCAAGAAGAAAAGAGAGGGCGGCGCACACCACCCTCTCTCTCACGGCACTTCTTTGGCGCCGTTCCTGCTCAACCCGAACTACTGATAAACGACGCGGTATCCCTTCTGGCGCAGGCATGCAGGTTCATAGGCCCGCCTGACCTTTTTGCCATTCCAGAAACCGACCTTGCACTCTTGCGGCAGGCTATTGGCATGTTTGTAATGTTTCTCGAGGCATTTCGGCCCAAGCAGCGGATGGTCCTGCGAATACCCATCATAGGTGCGCAGGCAGCGCTGGGGCAGGTCGTAACGCGCCACATGCGGCGGCAACGGACGCACCGGCTGCGTCACATGTGGTGTATGGGTATAGGTCTGTTGACGCGTCGCCCGATCCTTTTTCTTTTCCTTGTTATAGTAATGAACGCCGGCACCGATAATAGCGATGGCCGCCAGCCCCCCAAGAATGTCCTTTGCGTCGGCCGCCTTCGCCTGAGAAGCCGACACACCGGTAATCGCAACCGCGGTCGCAATGATCAAAGCGATGAATTTCTTATGCATGATGCCTGTCCTTTCGGATGTTCGTGCGACCGTATGACGGACCGCGTGCTGATTGCCCTGAAAGTGGGGGCACCTGCCCAAGACAAGCAATAACGGCCCGGTGTTATCGGATATCAGGGGCAGCAAACCCCTTGGGTTATTGAATATCGCGGCAACTCATGCGCAGGATGCGGCCTATGAAACAGATCCTCTCTTCTCTGACCTTTGCGGCCCTGTTATCGCTTGGTTCTGCTGCGACAGCGGCAGATTGTTATGCGGACTACAAAGCCAAGAAGGACAACCCGCTGCGTTTGCATTACGGCGTCATGCAGGTCACAAGTTGCGACAAGGGGCAGGCCCGGGCAGATATCGCCCAGCGCCTGAACGCGTCAGGTTGGACCTTGCTTGAAGTGCAGTCCGTTTTCGGGCCGGAAGGGTTGGATCAGAGGAAAGGCAATGCCGGACAATTCTATCTCCGTTTCTGATGCACGCCGGTCGGGTGTCCGTCTGGTTGTGCTGGGCATCGCGGCCATTGTCGTCATTCTGATCACCGCTGCCGTTTTCCTGTTCTGGACCTTGCCGGACGCAAATGCGTTCAACGCACGTGTCGAGCGGCTGTTTGTCGAGGCCGATCTGACGTCACAGACCGAGATTCGCCTGCTTGAAATTCTGGCCCAGTCTGGCACCGCCTTTGCTGACACCCTGTCCAGTTACCGGATGGTAATCTATGTGCTGCTGGTTTTTGCCAGTGCGATGATGATCTCGGCACTGGTCTTTTTGGTGATGCTGGTCTTGTTGAACCGGCGCATGGCACAGATCGAACGTACCGGCATTCAGGTAACGTCGCTGCTGATCAGTCGCGAAGAAAACACTGTCTACCTTAACAACATGGATTTCAAACTGACGCCCGCCGCGATGGAAACCTTGTCGATTCTGGCGGAATCCCGGTTGGATGACGAGGTATTGTCCGGCGCCCAGATCGAGGCCATGATCTCCGGTCGCGATGCCGCCGATTGTGACGAAGCCGCGGGCGCAACACGGATCAAGCGGTTGCGCGACGCGCTTGGCAACCAGATGGTCAGCGAACTGCTGGTCAAGAATATTGCCAAGAAGGGGTATATGCTGTCGATCGAGAAGGACGTCATTCAAATGGTCTGACGTTTTGGCGCGTCGCTCGCGCCCGGTAAATTCCCGTTGCAGCCTCTTGGAATGTCAGGTGGAAAGCCCCATTCTAAACAAACCCCAGGCAGAGGAGGTCGCTTATGAACGTCCACGCCGCGCCACAGATGAATGGATATGGAATCTCAGTTGAGCCGCTGGAAGGCAGGATTGCCATTTACCGGAACGACATTCTTCTGGCTGAAAGCACAAACGCAAAGGTGATGTATGAAACGCGTTTGCCGCCAACGATTTACGTTCCCCGCGCAGATGTATGTGTGGATCTGAGCGAAGAAACAGACCTGCAAACATTCTGCCCGTTCAAAGGCACCGCCACTTACCACGACATCCAGCTGGCCTCGGGGCCTCTGACCAATTCCGTCTGGGCTTATGAACAAGCCCTGCCGGAAAGCGCTGACATCCGGGGCTGTATCGGGTTTGTGTCCGGCGCCTACACCCGGATTGACCTGGGCAACAATCGCCTGCGCGAGCCTGACGACGGCAATATCAGCGGACCACTGATCGACTGGCTGATGCGCGGTGCTTCCGCCGCGACCACGCCCGAAAGCTTTACCAAGGCATTGGCCGAGAAGATGCTGGAGCACGGCATCGCCATCCAGCGGCTGAGCATTCTGGCATGGTCCTTGCACCCCCTGATCGCGGGCAAACACTACATCTGGGAAAAGGATCAGGACGAGATTCTGACCCGCGCCCCGACCTACGAAATCTATGATCACCCGGCTTTCATCAACAGCCCGTTGCGCCATGTCTCGAACGGGTTGGGCGGCGTACGGCAAAGACTGAACGACGATAACCCGCATAACAGCTTCCCAATCATGGAGGAGTTGCGGGCAAAGGGTGCCACCGACTATGTCGCGATGCCGTTGCCCTTCTCTGACGGTCGGACCAACGTTCTGACCCTGACCTGTGACCATCCCAACGGGTTCACCACCGAGAATCTGGGTCTTGTATTCGAATGCTCTTCGGTAATCGCCCGCTTTTACGAAGTGTTCATGCAACGCGAGAATGCGCAGGTTTTGCTGGAAACATATGTTGGAAAACGCTCTGGCGCACGCGTTCTAGGGGGCGAGATCCGGCGCGGTGACGGGGATGAAATCGACGCTGCAATCATGTTCTGTGACCTCCGCAACTCGACAAGCCTCGAAGAGAAACTGGGGCGGGGCACATATATCAGTGTTTTGAACGAGTTCTTTGAAACCGTCTCGGGTATCGTTCACGAAAACGAAGGCGAAGTTCTGAAATTCATTGGTGACGCTGTTCTGGCGGTATTCCCGGCAGCCGATGAAAACGCAAGCGCGGCCCGTGCCAACGCCCAGCGCTCGGCAATCAAAATCGTCGAAACGTTGGGAGAGTTGCGCAAAGCAGGTACCGGCATACATTGCGACTGTTCTATTGGCGTGGCTTATGGGCGCGTCACCTATGGCAATGTGGGCTCTCGTGAACGACTTGATTTTACGGTTATTGGACAAGCGGCCAACATAGCAGCGCGGTTGGGCGAATATGGGAAAACCGAAGGCCATCGCATAGTCGTGTCCGAAGATATTGAGCCTGCTTGTTCCAACGCCTTACCATTGGGCGCGGTCAACCTGCACAACGTGACTCGACCCGTTATATGCTACGCATTGCAAACCACAGCCGACGAGATTTTGAACGGTTAACTTTTGGTTTGTGCAGGTCAAACGAGGGATGTCGGGTACTAGATTGCGACCCGGGCTTTTGCCCGCGTCTTCTGATTACACAGCCCCAAGCAAGATCAAAGCGGTCTGCGCTGGCGAAATCGTACTCTGAAGACCCGCGATTTGACTTCTGGCCAGATAGGTGTCGGTCAGTTTCTCAACCGCCTTCTGGTCGGAAAACTGTGCCAGATCATCCGATCCAGTCAGACGGAATAGCCGGCTTTTGAACTCGACCAATTGCTTGTCGATATCCAGTTGGGCGAATGATGGCGGTAGCCCAAGCGCCGTTTCCATCATTTTGCGCAACGGTGGCAATCCCATAAGATCGAACCATTTCGTATCTCTACTGCTTCCGCTTTTCGCCAGGTCAGACAGCTCGCGCTGGGCATAAAGCGAAATGCGCATCGTCTCATCCGACTGTCCGACCGCAACCTCAAACCGCGCAGACAGATTGGCCTGAGCTATCTTTTCCATATTGGTTACCAGCACCGTTTTTCGAACAGCCCCTGGCCCAAACCCGAAAGCATCTGAAAATTCCCGGTACCGTTTATCCGCCAAACGATTGGACAAAGCGTCATCCGCCCGTGTTCCATCCTCCAGGATTTTCCGGATAAAGAACCGGTTATCCACATCCCCTTCCAGCCCAAAGGCACCCAAAGCGACCTGCAACAATCTGCGGTCCGAAACCAACTGTTCGGCGGTCTTCACTTTCCCAATGTTGTCCAGGAAGTACCTTGTCTCCCTCTCATTCACTGCCGAAGACGAGAAGCTTTGAAACTGACCTTGATAAGTACGTTGCAGAAACCGCCAGCCGACGATTCCGCCAGTCGGAATGACAGGTTGAAAGCTCATTGCTGATAGGCCATCAACCGTTCTTCGCGCGGAAGAAGCGAGCGAAGTGATTTGAGGCATTTATAATATTGCTCGGCCACCAACGCATCTGTCACCTCGGACAATACACGGCGGCTGTCTGTATCTGTAAAAACCTGGCTCAGCTCTTCGACGCTGCGCAACAGATGTTGACGTGCCCGAGCCGGATCCATGTCTCCGGACAGAACAAGCTGTGCGGCATAGCAGACACGGCGCACCGGAGTATTTACTTCATCCGGGTGTATCGCATCGCGCAGCCGCAGGACATTGGCCTGCGGCGTCATGATCGAAAACCGGCCACGGCGGTCGCCGTTTTCGATCACAACACCATTGATCAGCACCCTTTCCTTCGGGGCGAGTTTCAAAACCAGCCCGCTCATCAGGTTGCCCTCATCTGGCGCAATCCGCGCAAAATCGCTGTGTTTATTTCAAGCAATGGTTCGATGGACGCGCCGTCCGCCAAAATGCGGCTGCTGTGCAGTTCCGTAAACTCGGCAAGGTAGAAAATCCTGGCGCGAATATCGTTCGGCAAAGCGTTTGCCGAATCCGCGACACCTGTCGCCAACACCCCCCATAACCGGCGGTTCTCGTGCACGGCCTGAACAAACGCCGAGAAATCCGTTGCCTTGCGCGCCGTGGCCGCCTTGAGACGCCGTGTAATTCTGGAAATTGCCTCATATTCAGTGTCACGGGGCGTTCGCGTCGGCGCGGCGGCTTGCGCATAGGTGTATTGAGCGAGGGTTTGCGGGGTCACTTGAAATCCTTCCAAAAAGCCGTCGTCAGATAGTCACGACCGGGGCGCGAAAACCGCGCCCCGGACCGCGTTGCGTATTAGCGGAACAGCGACAGGATCGACTGCGGCGCCTGGTTGGCGATCGAAAGCGACTGGGTTGCCAGCTGCTGCTGCACCTGAAGGGCCTGCAAACGCGCCGAGGTTTCTTCCATGTCAGCGTCGACCAGCGCACCGATACCGGATTTGAACGAGTCAGAGAGATTCGAAATGAACTCTTTCTGGGTCTCGATACGACCCTGCGCCGAGCCAAAGGCGGCCGAGGCATCAATCGACGTGTCGATAAGCGATTCGACAGCCGCCAACGCAGCGGTCGCCCCCGCACCTGTCGACACATCAATACCTGCCAGCGCGCCCAAACCACCGGCACCCGCATTCACGAACTGAGCCGAGAACGAGATGTCAGATCCTGTGCCGTTTGTAACCGACAACGTACCCGCAGTGCCGGAGTCGTAATCGACAGTCAGACCGGTAATTCCCAGCTCTTCGATCTTCGATTTCAATCCGACAGCAACAAGGTCACCGGTCGTCGTCGCGGCAGCGTCTTCCGCGGAAACGGTATAGGAAACAACCTGATCGTTAATGGCGACGACAACCTTATCTCCGGCCGCGAAAGCACCGCTGGATTCATCGGTCACCAACGCCGTCGCGGCCGTTGCACCATTGTCAATGGTTGCCCCCACGCGGTCATTGCCGGTCGATGCGCCGGTAGAGCCGTCGAAAACCTGTTTGGTGACATATCCACCGGTCGACAGGTTCTGCCCCGAGACTGAGATTGACGACGCAGTCACCGCCCCGGTGTTGTCCCGATCCAGCGATGCGAGGATCGATGCAGAGCCGGTCGAGCCGTCAACAAGGTTCAGACCGTTGAACTGGGCCGCGCTGACAACCGATGCGATCTGATCCTTCAGTGCGGTCACATCGTCATTGATCTTACCGCGATCAACGTTGTCTTCCTGCGCCGCGACGATCTTGCTTTTCATCTGAGTCAACAGGTCGGTGACAGTTTCAGACGCATTTCGCGCAACCGCAACAGTCGATTCGCCCAGCGCGAGGCTGTCTTTGATCGCGTTAAAGCCCTTAACGTCGGACTCCATCACTTTCGAGATCGCCCAAACCGCCGAGTTATCCTTGGCAGTCGCGACGTCCTTACCGGTCGAAATCGCGTTCTGGGTCATTGCCAAGTTCTTGTTGACCGACTTGAGAGTTTGCAGCGCCACCATCGCGCCATTGTTTGTCAGAATGCTGGACATAGCTTTTTCCTTTTGCCTTCGGGCCATTTTCGCCCATGTTCACCCCACAGTATCTGCGGGCATTTGTGTCTTTCTGACTTGTGCGACGCGCCGCGTGGCTGTTCGCGCCACCTGATGTTTCAGGTGCAGCATCACTTTTGAGCCCGATCCCCTAACGGAGTGCTAAAACGCCCGGACCAGAAGTTTCAGATTTGAATTAAACCCAGGCCTATGCGCGTTTTTCCAGCTTTGGCGTGTTACGAACGGGAAACTCACTTCGTTGCCCATCAGCGCCGTAAGTACTGAACTCCTGCCGAACCCGCCGCAGTTCAGCCATGCGGCTGGCGACGGCCCGAATCCCCTCGGCGGCACTGTTCAGCAATGCCTGGTTGCGTTCGACTTTCTGCTGCACTCGAACCAATGCATCACTGTCAAGCACCTGAAGGTCGTTGAGCGCGCCGATCAGTTTTTCTTTTTCGGGCACCATATGCGTCAGACGATCCAGATCACCCTGGACAAGCGCGGCACGCTCCAGATCCAAAACTTCTTCCAGAGATTTGATCAGTGCCATGTCGACCTCAGACGTCATCGGTTTTCTCCATCAGTGATTTCAGCAGAATTTCTGACAAACCCACCCCGCCAGCCCGGGCCAGTTCGCGTGCCTGATGCTGAACAAGAAACGAAGAAAACTGATCTTCACCGGCTCCTCCTCCAAAAGACTGGCGCGTTTTGCCCAATCCGGCCGACTTCATCATTTCGCTGAGGAATGCGGCCTCCAACTCGATGGCCGCGTCTTTCAGTCGTGTCTGGGCCAATGGCGTTTGAGCCACCTGGGGAATTGCTGAGACGTGCATGGTTTTCTCCGAAAATGCTTCGAACTTTCTCGATCAAAGGTGAAAGCGGTTAAAATAAACGTAACTTCCTGCGGGCAGAGTTCTGATCAATCACACGGAGCCAGAGCAAAATGCCCAACCCACTAACGCTGGCAGCCGCAGCGCCAACAGCAACTGCGAAACCCAGTTCGCCCGCCAAAGATCCGGGTCGTACTGCCGGGTCGGACAGTTTCGAGGACATCCTTGAACAGGGAAACCAAACACATCCTCTCCCCGGCACCACGGCTTTGGCCACTTCTATCGAAACCACCGACGAAACTGCCGAGATTGAGGTTGAGGCCGTTCTGTCAAACACGGCTGAGGCATCTGTCGAGGCGATTTCACCTCGGGCACCAGAGTTGGCAAACAACATTTCGTCGCAGACCGAGATGGCCGGGACATCCGAAACGCCTGGGGCAGATACAGTGCATCCCGCGCCGTTTGTTCCTGCCGCAGCGGATATCCCCGCAACGGGTACGACAGAACCGGAACAAACCGTTGCGTCAATGGGTTTGCCCCGTCAGACCGACATTCAACCCTTTGTGCCCGGGCAACCAATCGAAGAGCAGGTTCACACCGCTTCGACCCAGGTCACGCCAGCCCAAAAACCCTCAGAGGCTTTGCCTGTGCTGAGCCAGCCAACCCGATCAAAGGACCAGACAGCCGGGTTGAAAGCCGAACCCCTCCTTGAAAGCGCAAAGACGGCGCCCGAGACAGCGGAAGTCGCTGCCACGCCCAATCCGACAAGTCCAAACCGCGCGACACCCGTTGCGCAGCTTCAGCTGATCCTCAACTCAATCGAAGCGGAACAGGCGGCACCGGTTCATGAGGTTGACTCTGTGCCCATCGCCTTAGACGAACCCGTTCAGCAAGCCCCCCGCGAGGTGGCACAACACTCGGCGATGCCCTCTCCGTTCGCCCGTGCTGAAATTGCCCGTGCCATAGCCGGGCAATTGGCGGCAACGATTCAGACCCGACCGGGAACCGGCATCATGGAAATCTCGCTAAGCCCCGAAGAATTGGGGCGCGTATCCATTGTGCTGAACGGTCGGGATGACGGGCTCCAGATGACAATCGCCACCGAACGCCCGGACACGATGGAACTTTTGCGCCGCCACCTGTCCGTTCTTACGGAGGAGTTTCAGAAACTGGGCTATGGGAACCTGAACATCGATCTGGGGACTCCGTCGGATTCAGGTGCACGGGATCAGTGGACAGATGAATTCGACGCTCAGGCCGCACCGGAATCCGAACCGGTTCAGAACGTACACCTCGCGCAAGCCACGCCGCTTCCACAAACTCCTGCTCCGGTCAGGGGCATCGATATGAGATATTGAAAAATGATCACACCCGTCACCGCCACACAGGCTGCCACCTCTCAGCAAACTGCCGGTCCGTCCCGGAGTTCTGCGATCACCTCGGATTTCGAAACGTTTCTGCTGATGCTGACCGCGCAGGCCCAGAATCAGGACCCGCTGGAGCCGATGGATTCAACCGAATACGCATCGCAACTTGCGCAGTTTTCGATGGTTGAACAACAGGTTCAAACCAATGACCTGCTTTCCGCCCTGACCAGCACGCTTGGCAGTGTCAATCTGAACGACCTTGCAAGCTGGGTCGGAATGGACGTCCGATCTGCATCGGGGTTCCATTTCAACGGCCAGCCGGTGACCCTGTTCTCGAACGCGGATTCTGACGCGGACGCAACCAGACTGGTGATCCGTGATCATGAAGGCACAGTCGTCGACACGGTTTCTGTTCCCACAACAGCGACGGAGTTTGCTTGGGCAGGTGTGAATTCCTCAGGCGATCCGATGGCCGCTGGCAACTACACCGCGACGCTGGAAAGCTATAAGAATGACCGGCTGATTTCCGAGAAACCGGTTGCTGCCTATAACCGCGTCGTCGAAGCGCAGGTGGGAGAGGATGCTGTTCTGCTGACCCTGCAAGGTGGTCAAGTGATTTCCGCAGATCTGATCACTGCGGTCCGAACGGGCGCTTGATCTGTCAGGCAGTACGGGCCAAAGGTTGGCAACTCGACTCGCCAGAAGAAGTGAAAAGACCTCTGCCCGACCTGCCTGCCCCCCCTCATGATCTGGTTGAACACCTCAGCACTATGGGGTTGGTCAACATGTACGCGCAGTTCGAAATCCTGTATGGTGGTCGGACCAACAGGGTGTGGAAAGTGCTGGGGGACAACGGCGACAAAGTACTGAAGCTCTACAGCCCGACCTTACGCAACCCCTTGTTTCGAAATGATGCAAAGCTGGAAGCTCTCTGCCTCAAGGCGCTTGGACCGACCGGATTTGTACCAAGGCTGCGCGCCGCAGGACAGCACAGGAACGCGCATTGGGTGTTTTACGACCACGCACCCGGAACACCTTGGCGGAATGGGTCGGACAAGGTTGGTGAACTGCTGCGCAGGTTGCACTCGCTGCCCAACACCATTCCAGCGCCCGCCGGGTGTAACGGCAGCGCGGATCTGATGGCCCATGGGCACAGAATTCTGCAAGGGTGCAGGTCAGAAACCCGAAACGAACTGGCAAAACTGCAACCTTCGATATCTGTTCCTTCCACGACCAAGACTTGCCTGATCCATGGCGACCCGGTCGCTGGAAATATTCTGGTCGCGTCCCGCGGCCTGACCTTGATCGACTGGCAATGCCCGGCCTTTGGCGACCCGTGCGAAGACCTTGCGCTGTTTCTGTCCCCGGCAATGCAAAGGTTGTACCGGGGCTCACCATTGTCGGACGCGGAAGAAGTTCAGTTTCTGTCCGCCTATCGCAGACCCGAGATTGTCGCCCGTTATCAACGGCTCAAGCCATGGTATGCTTGGCGCATGGCCGCTTATTGCCTGTGGCGCGCAGAAAACGGTGCACCCGACTATTCCGAAGGGTTGAAACTGGAAATCGAAACCCTGAAACCGATTGAGTTTACCTGAGGTCGGAAAGCGCAAACAGGGCGTATGCCGGTGGCATCAATGCGCGACGCCAGCGGCCCATCGGAAACCGTTCAGGAGTTTGCCTCATCGGGGCTGGCAAGTGGGCCTCCTTGCCCAATGCCAGCCGCGCCAATGCGCGCCCGCTGTAAGTCCCCATAGCGACGCCGTTGCCATGATACGCAAATCCGGCAAACATGCCTGGCTGCTTGGGCACGGCACCGACATAAGGCATCAGGCTTCGCGAAAGGCACACCATCCCCGACCAGATATGAGTCGCCTCAACCGCTGCCCAGGCCGGGAACATGCGCTTGAAGTCCTGTTGAACCTTTGCCCGGATCGCGGCCTCGGACCGGGGCGACGACAACAAGCCGCCTCTCATTCCGAACAAAAAGCGCCCATCCGGCATCAGGCGAAAATAGTGCAGAAGATTGCGCGTGTCGTAACATATCTGGTCCGAGTTCCAGCCCTGCGCCAATAGTTCTGCCTGGCTAAGTGGGCGTGTTACCATAACCGTCGATTGCGCAGGCAAATAGCGTCCGGACATCCAATCGGGGATGTCTTCGCTGGAATACCCGTTGGTACAAATCAGCACGACCTGTGCGTTAACCTGCCCCGCGCTTGTTTGCAGCCTGAAGCCGGACGTCGTTTTTTCAATGTTCAGAACGGGGCTGTTCTGGAAGAAATTCGCTCCCGAAGCTGCCGCAGCGCTTGCCAGCCCGAACAGGTATTTCCGGGGATTGAGCCCGAAGCCAACCGGCAGAGTATACCCACCGAAAAATGCACCACCCATACCGAGCGCTGGTAATTCAGCGGCTTGGTGCAGAATGCCGGTCTCGTCCGCGTATCGGCGCAGGACATCCATCGCATGCCGCGAATGGGCCAGTTGAGTCTCACCGTTGGAATGCGTATCGGCGTCAATCCGATGCCGCGCCAGCAGATCGGCAACAAGCTGGACCGCATCCTGTTCAGCCGTCTCATAGGCTTGCGCCGCTTCGCGGCCATAGCGGCGCACCATAGACTTTTGCCCAAGCTTCGATCCGCCAAGACAGCAGAAACCGCCATTGCGACCTGATGCGCCCCACCCCGGCGGGCCTGCCTCGAACACAGCTACCGAGGTCGCGTTTTCGGCCAGATGCAAAGCCGCTGAGACCCCTGTAAAGCCGCCACCGACGATGGCAACATCAACGTTCAGATCGCCCTGAAGCTCTGGCCAGTTCGGGTTTGCAATGGTTTCGTCCCACCAGCAACCACCACGAGGACCTGCGCCATAGGTGTATTCGGGAAATATCCGTTTCATTCGGTGCGCGCAGCGGCCTGCTCGTCCTGCCGTTGGCGCATCATCGCGCGTTTGGTCACAAGTGAGGCCGTGATCACCCCAACCGTCACGACCGCGATCATAATCGTCGACAGCGCGTTTATCTCGGGGCTGACGCCCAGCCGCACGGCCGAAAAGATCTTGATCGGCAGGGTCGTCGCCGACGGGCCCGATGTGAACGACGCGATAACCAGATCATCCAGCGACAATGTGAAAGCCAGCAGCCAGCCCGAGATTACCGCAGGCGCGATGATCGGCAGGGTGACCAGACCAAAGGCCTGCGCGGGTGAACAACCCAGATCCAAAGCGGCTTCTTCCAGCGATTTGTCGAATGTCACAAGCCGTGACGAGACGACAACCGAGACAAAACACATCGAAAATGTTGTGTGAGCCAGAACGATTGTCAGGATACCCCGGTCCAGCCCGATCCCGATAAACAGCAACAACAGCGACAGGCCGGTGATCACCTCGGGCATCACAAGTGGCGCGTAGATCATGCCGGAAAACAGTGTCCGACCAAAGAACCGCTTGCCCCGAACCAGCACATAAGCGGCCGCAGTCCCCAGAATCGTTGCCAGTGTCGAAGAAAACACCGCAACCCGGACCGTGACCCACGCGGCATCCAGAAATGCCTCGTTCTGAACCAGTTCGCCATACCATTTGGTCGAAAACCCGGCCCAGACCGTGACCAGCTTGCTTTCGTTAAAGCTGAAGATGATCAGGATGATCATCGGAATATAGAGGAACGCAAAACCCAGCGTCAGCGAAACTGTATTGAACCAGCTTAATCTGTTCATCCGTCAGCCTCCGCCTGTTTCTGCTGGTTGCGCTGGAACAGCACAATGGGAACGACCAGAATAAGCAACAGCACGATCGCGACAGCACTTGCCACGGGCCAGTCTCGGTTCGAGAAAAACTCTTCCCACAGAACCTTGCCGATCATCAACGTGCCGGACCCACCCAGTAGTGACGGGATCACAAACTCACCGATCACGGGGATCATCACCAGAAAACAACCTGCGATGATGCCCGGTCTGGACAGTGGAATGGTGACCAGCCAGAAGGCTTGTGCCCTCGAGCAACCCAAATCCTCGGCCGCCTCGATCAGCGAACCATCCATGCGTTCCAATGACGAATAGATCGGCAGGATCATGAACGGAAGATAAGTGTAGACAATACCGATATAGACGGCAGTCGAGGTGTTCAGGATCGTCAAAGGCGTCGAAATGATGCCCGTCCACAGAAGCAGTTGGTTAAGGTACCCTTCATTCGACAGAATGCCCATCCACGCATAGACCCGGATCAGGAATGACGTCCAGAAAGGCAGGATCACCAGCATCATCAGTGTTGGCCGCCATTCCTCGGGCGCACGGGCCATGCCATAGGCGATGGGGTAGCCAACCAGCAAAGTCAGGAAGGTTGAGATCAAAGCGATCTTGACGCTGGACAGATACGCTTTCCAGTACAGGTCGTCCTCGGTCAGCCAGATGAAGTTTTCAAGATCAAGCTGGCTGAAGAACTCTTTGATCCCCGACCAACCAGCTGAAAAATCCAGTGTCGGTGTATAGGGCGGGATCGCAAGCGCGGTGTCCGACAGCGAAATCTTCAGAACGATGAAGAATGGCACCATGAACAGCGCCAACAGCCAGACATAAGGTATGGCGATCAGAACAGCGCGGCGCATCAGTCGGCCAGCAGAACCGCAGCCGTGGCCGTCCAGGACAGCCAGACCGGGTCTTCCCAGGTGAATGAACGGCGCGAGATGCGGCGGGTGTTGGCCGTCTGTGCCTTGATGATTGTGCCGTTTGCCAACTCAACGTGGTAAGTGGACAGATTGCCCAGATACGCGATGTCATGAACCTTGCCTTGCACCGCATTCACTGCATCTGCCGGACGCTCGGCCGAGATTGTCACTTTTTCCGGGCGGATCGCCAGATGGCAAAACTGACTTTTTTCAAAGTTCTTCGCTGATGCGGCGGTCAGCGGCGCTTGCCCTTCGGCCCAGTCTACCTGATAGGTATCCTCTCCGACAGATGTCGCGCGCCCTTCGATGATGTTCACGTCCCCGATGAAATCAGCGACATAGACCGAGGCGGGGTTCTCATAAATCCGGTCCGGAGTGGCAACCTGCATAAGCTGACCCTGATCCATCACCGCCACACGGCTGGCGACTGTCATGGCCTCTTCCTGATCGTGCGTAACGATCACGAATGTGGTGCCGGTTTTTTCCTGAATATCCATCAGTTCGAATTGGGTATCCTGGCGCAACTTCTTGTCCAGCGCGCCCAGCGGTTCATCCAGCAGCAAAAGCTTGGGCGCTTTGGCAAGTGAGCGCGCCAGCGCCACACGCTGCCTCTGCCCACCCGATATCTGATGCGGTTTGCGGCGGGCGAACTGTTCAAGCCGGGTCAGGCGCAGCATCTCTTCGACCCGGTCTTCCAGATCGTGTTTGGGCATTCTGTCCCGGCGCAAGCCAAAGGCGATGTTTTCCCAGACGCTAAGATGAGGAAAAAGGGCATAGGACTGGAACATCATGTTCACGGCCCGCTTGTTGGGCGGGATCGGGTCGATATCCTTCCCCCCAAGCAGGATTTGGCCTTCGGTCGGTGTTTCGAACCCGGCCAGCATCCGCATCATCGTCGTTTTGCCACATCCAGACGGACCAAGCAGGGCAAAGAACTCTCGCTCGAAGATATCCAGAGACAGGTTGTCGATGGCAGTAAATTCACCAAAACGCTTGGTCACGTTTCGGAACTGGATCAAGGGTTTCGCCTGCGGGTCATCCCATGGCGCAAAGACGTCAGAATTCACTACGGCCCTCGTTCGAATAGCTGGAAAGAGAGGCAAGGCGGCGGCGCCGCCCTGCCGGTGCAATTCGGATCAGGTACCCGATTTGACCTTGGTCCACAGACGCGTCACGACCCGCTGTGTTTTCGCCGGATAAGGTGTCGTGATGTACAGGTTCTGCATCGTGGCATCATCCGGATAGATGGCCGGATCGCCGATCACGTCCTCTTCCAGAAATTCCTGAGACGCTTTGTTGCCATTGGCGTAATACACATAGTTCGATGCCGCCGCCATGTTGTTGGCGTCCAGAATGAAGTTGAGGAACGTGTGTGCGCCTTCGGGATTTGGAGCATCGACAGGAATTGCCATCTGGTCGAACCACATCAGCGACCCTTCGGCGAAGGGGTGGTATTCAATCTCTACACCGTTATCTGCTTCTGCAGCACGGTCGCGTGCCTGAAGGATGTCACCCGACCAGCCCACAGCAACGCAGATATCGCCGTTTGCCAGTGCATTGATGTATTCCGAGCTGTGGAATTTCTGGATATGCGGGCGGACCGCCGTCAGAACCGCTTCGGTCTTGCCAATCACGTCCGCGTCGTGGCTGTCGGGGTTTTCACCAAGGTATTGCAGCACCATGGGAATGATCTCGGCCGGGGCATCCAGGAAATGCACGCCGCAAGTGGCCAGCTTTTCCATGTTCTCGGGCTTCAAGACCAGATCCATGCTGTTCAGAGCAACGTCGTCGCCCAGAACCTCTTTGACCTTACCGACATTCACGCCGATCCCGGTTGTTCCCCACATGTAGTTGATCGAATACGCGTTGTCCGGGTCATAACCGGCGGTTCGCTCTTCGATTACATCCCAAAGGTTTCCGGCGTTCGAAAGCTTGCTTTGGTCCAGCTGCTGAAACGCGCCGGCCTGGATCTGGCGCTGAAGGAATGTACCTGACGGCACCACCACATCATAGCCCGAACCACCAGCCAGCATCTTGGTTTCCAGAACCTCGTTGCTGTCAAACACGTCATAGATCAGGGTCAGACCTGTTTCTGCTTCGAATTTGCTCAGCAGTTCTTCGTCGATGTAGTCGGACCAGTTGTAAACACGCACCTCTTCAGCAAATGCCGCCGAAGTCCCCAATGCGATGACCGCCGTCATAGTCAGCGTTTTGATTGTCATATTCTTCTCCCTGCAAGTGTACGGGTATTTTCCCGTTTTTTTGGATTTGATCAAGTTTTGCGTTTTCCCTCGATCCAGCGTATGGTTTCACGTGGCCAGTCACCTGACAAGTCAGGCTTAGTCGAAATGGGAAGAACCAATTGGATTTGATCAAAAATAAGGCATATGCGCCGTCGACCGAAGGGGGCAAACAACCCGCGCATGAGCAGGTTTACCAAACACTCAGATCACAGATTCTGTTCGGTGAACTGGTCCCAGGTCAGCCCGTCACAATCCAGGGCCTGACTGATTCGCTGGGTGTTGGGATGACTCCGGTCCGCGAAGCGATTCGCCGGTTGATCTCGGATGGAGGGTTGGTTTTCCAGGGCAATCGGCGCGTCAGTGTACCGCTGCTGAACTCGAACGATATTGAAGAGATGATCTTCGCCAGAATTTCAATAGAATCAGAGCTTTCCAGACGTGCAACCGCCAACCTGAAAACGCAGGACATTGATCACCTGGAACGCCTGGACAGGCATTTGGATCGCATGATCGCCGATGGTGATGTCGGTGGCTATCTGCGTTTGAACCAAGCTTTTCACGAAACGCTGTATTCTTACGCAAACGCGCCGATCCTCAGTGATCTGGCTGAAAGACTTTGGTTGCGGTTTGGCCCCTCTTTGCGTGTTGTCTGCGGGCGCTTCGGCACACAGAGCCTTCCGGATCGGCACAAGGACATTATTGCCGCTTTGCGCGCCGGTGACGCAGAAATGACTGCAAAGGCAACCGCTCAGGACATCGAACAGGGTATGGACCTGATGGCGGAGGCATTGACGTCTGTCTGATCTAACTTGATTCGATTGACAGGAAAAAATTTGATCATATTGTGTTCGCCAACTGCGTTCTTGTAGGAGATTCTCCGATGTCTACCATCACCAACCACATGCCGACCGCCGAATTGCAGGCGCTGGATGCCGCGCATCACATTCACCCTTTCTCGGCCAATGGTGCGCTGGGGAAGGAAGGGGCGCGCGTGATCACACGTGCCAATGGCGTTTATCTGACCGACAGCGAAGGCGAGGAAATTCTGGATGCGATGGCGGGCCTGTGGTGCGTCAATATCGGATATGGGCGTGATGAGCTGGCCGATGTTGCCGCGCGCCAGATGCGCGAGCTGCCCTATTACAACACCTTCTTCAAAACGACCCACGTCCCCGCGATTGCTTTAGCCGCCAAGATTGCCGAACTGGCCCCGGGCGATCTGAACCATGTCTTTTTCGCAGCAGGCGGGTCCGAGGCAAACGATACCAATATCCGCCTCGTGCGCACCTACTGGGCCCAGAAGGGCCAGCCAGACAAGAACGTCATCATCAGCCGCAAAAACGCCTATCACGGCTCATCCGTGGGCTCGGCCTCGCTGGGTGGTATGGCCGGGATGCACGCGCAGGGCGGCATTCCGATCCCGAATATCCACCACATCAACCAACCCAACTGGTGGGCCGAAGGCGGTGACATGTCGCCCGAAGAATTCGGTCTGGCCCGCGCGCGCGAGCTGGAAGAGGCGATTGAAGAGTTGGGTGAAGACCGGGTCGCCGCCTTTATCGCCGAGCCGGTTCAGGGTGCAGGCGGCGTGATCGTCGCGCCCGATACATACTGGCCGGAAATTCAGCGTATCTGCGACAAGTACGATATCCTGCTGATAGCCGACGAGGTCATCTGCGGATTTGGCCGGACAGGCAGCTGGTTCGGATCGGAAACCGTTGGCATCAAACCGCATATCATGACCATCGCAAAGGGCCTTAGCTCGGGCTATGCACCCATCGGCGGGTCCATCGTGAACGACGAAATCGCCGAAGTGATCGGCGGTACCGAATTCAATCACGGCTATACCTATTCCGGCCACCCGGTCGCGGCTGCCGTGGCGTTGGAGAACCTGCGCATCCTCGAAGAAGAGAAGATCGTTGAGCACGTGCGCGACGTTGCCGCCCCCTATCTGAAAGAGAAATGGGAGGCACTGGCAGATCATCCGCTGGTGGGTGAGGCCAAGATCGTTGGCATGATGGCCTCCATCGCGCTGACCCCGAACAAAGCAAGCCGCGCCAAATTCGCATCCGAACCCGGCACGGTCGGCTATATCTGCCGTGATCGGTGCTTTGCCAATAACCTGATCATGCGCCACGTCGGCGACCGGATGATCATTTCACCCCCGCTGATCCTGACACCCGCGGATATCGACGAGATGTTCGTGCGGATCTACAAGTCGCTGGACGAAGCACAGGCCGAGATCATTGCGCAAGGGCTGATGAAAGCCGCATCTTGATTTAGCGATTTATGCGTCTTCAAAGGCGGCCCATTCGGGCCGCCTTTTCTTTACCGTAACCTCTCCAGCAGGTTTGGCGTGGGGTATCCGTCCGGGACCAGCCCCTGCGCCAGTTGATACGCCCGAACGGCGTTGATCGTATTTGGCCCGGTGCGCCCGTCGACACCCTTTGTGTCAAAGCCCGCATCCGTCAGACGGGTCTGAAGTTCCTTTTTCTCGGCAAAACTCAGCACCAAGTCGCCGCGCGGCCAGTCGGATTGAAACGGTGCGCCCCCTACAAGCCGGTCAGACAGATGCCCGATGCCGATCACATAGGCGTCGGCCCCGTTATACGCCTCGATCACGTTGAAATTGTCAAAAATCATCAGCGCGACGCCCTGACTTCCGGCCGGAAGCAGGATCGCGGCCTTCCCATGATCCGGCACGACGGTACCATCCCGCGCCACGACACCCTGAGCGGCCCATTCAGACGGCATCAGCATAAAATCGCGACGGGCTGAGGCGTAATCGAAATCGGTCGGCAGACGAACCTCCACGCCCCACGGCTGACCCCTGGTCCAACCATGCCGCGCCAGATAAGACGCCGCCGAAGCCAGCGCATCCGTCGGGTCATCCGACCAGATGTCCCGCCGGCCATCACCGTCAAAATCCACCGCGTGATCCAGATATGACGTGGGCATGAATTGTGTATGCCCCATTGCGCCCGCCCAACTGCCAAGCATGTTGCCGGCGCTGATATCGCCAGCCTGCACAATCCGCAGGGCAGCGACCAACTGCGTTTCAAAGAATTGTGCCCGCCGCGCATCAAAGGCTAGCGTTGCCAATGAACGAAGCGTTGGACTGCTGCCGCGATAAGACCCGAAAGAGGTTTCAAGCCCCCAGATGGCAGCGACCACCTCTTTTTCGACACCGTATTCAGCCTCGATCCGGTTCAACACCTGCCGATGCCGCTGCAGGGCGGCGCGCCCGTTCGACAGGCGCGTTTCCGACACTGCGGTTTCAAGATACTCCCAGATGGGTTTCGAAAACTCAGCCTGATTGCGATCCCGTTCCAGGACATCTTCGTCATAGCTCATCCCCGAAAACACCTGAGTCAGTGTTCCCTGCGAAATGCCCTGCCGCCGCGCGCGTCCCTGAAAGGCGCCAAGCCAGGACTGAAACCTTGCCGTTGTCGCAGAAGCCACGGGCAAGGCCTCAATCAACGGGCGCGGGACCGGACGGATCGAAACGGTCACATCCGCCGAAGCCAGTTGCAGCGCTGCGCGTGAAGTCCCGCTGTCTGCCCATCTGGTGTTTTCTGTTGTTTCCGCCTGCACTATGGATGCCCACAATGCGACGGTCATGACGCCGCCTACGCATTTTCGCATTCCGTTTTTTCCTGATTACTGCTCGACCACAGGGTAGCGCAGAATCAGAAATTCACAAAGTGCTCAGACGTTCGCCTCACGCTCCTGCGCAGCACGCTCTGCCCGAATGCGTTCCAATGCCTCGCGCAGCAGGGGCACGCGGTTCGGCCTGAAACTTTGTTCCGTCACTGACATGTCCTGTAAGCGATCCAACCGGAAAACGCGAAAATCCTGTCGCAGGTGGCACCAGCCCAACAACACGTTCGAGTGATCCAGATAGACGATGCTCAAAGGGTTGACGCGCCTGTGCGTAGCGTCGCCTTTCGCGTCCGTATAGAAAAACTCGACCGCGCGCTCATCCCACGTCGCCTGCCGCAGAGTGGCCACGTCAATCGTGGGTTCAGGCGGGCGGTTGAACCGCGTAGCAGCCAGAACCGCATGGCTGAGCCGGTGGGACTGGCGTTGCGGCAAGCGTCCCTGAAGTTTCCGCAGGGCCGTGCCCGCTGCGCCCGACAAAGCCGGATCGCCAATCACCTGAACTTCGCGCAGGCCCAGAACCAACGCTTCAAGCTCATCATCAGTGAACCCCAATGGGGGCAGGGTTGCGTCCTCGATCAGCGTAAAGCCAAACCCCGCTTCGCCATCGATCACGGCACCCAGTCCGCGCAATGCATCAATATCCCGATGAATTGTTCGGGCCGAAACACCCAAATCCTGCGCCAACTGTTCGGATGTTCTGGGCGAAGGACCAGAACGCAGGGCTTGCATCAGTTGGAACAAACGGGCGGTGCGGGACATGATGTATTATAGCTTATCCCTAATGACAGAAACTGTCATTAGGTCCCGATACTCAGTCAGCACCCCATAACACGGAGCCTTATAATGCTGACCCTTCTCACCTTCCCCTCTGCCTTCGGCCTGTTCAGTGCCAGCCCCTTCTGTGTCAAGACAGCATTGATGCTTCAGCAGTCCGGCCAGACCTGGCAGCGCTCGGACATGCTTGACCCCCGCAAGATGCCCCACCAGAAGCTGCCCGTTTTGCGGACGCCGGAACGCCTAGTCCCGGACAGCGACCTGATCCGCGATTGGTTGGAACAGCAGGGCGCGGATTTCGACAAAGGGTTGACGGATGTCGAAAAGGCGCAGTCCCGCGCACTGGTGCGCATGGCCGAAGAGCATCTGTATTTTCACATCGTTCTGGATCGTTGGGGCAATGACGAAGTCTGGCCAGTCTTACGCGATACGTTCTTTACCGGAATTCCGGCGTTGATCCGGAAACCGGCATCCAATGCGATCCGGAAATCCGTTCTGAAGGGGATTACGTCACAGGGAATCGGGCGGTTTTCGCTGTCCGAACGGTTGGACCGGATCGAACGTGACCTCGAGGCGATCTCAGCCTATCTGTGGCAATCCTCTTTCCTGCTTGGGGACCGTCCGACATCGGCTGACATGAGCGTTGGTCCAATGCTTGCCGCGATGCGCGCCACACCTGCGGACACCCCCCTGACCCGCCGGATCAAACAGGATAACCTGCTGAACAGCTACGTGGACCGGTTGGAACAGGCGATACCAATTGCATGAAACCCTTTGAGAACCCTTTGGTCGCTTCGGCCTTTGAGACCCTGCCCCCGCAAACCCGTGCGGGGGCGCTGGCCTTGCGGGAGCTTGTGTTTGACACGGCAGCCTCTCTGCCTGCCGTCCGCACGGTGCGAGAGGAACTGCGCTGGGGTCAGCCCGCCTATCTTGCGCCCAAAGGGTCAACGATCCGGCTGGGCGCGCACAAATCGGCAAGTTTCGCCTTGTTTGTGCACTGTCAGAGCCGGTTGATAAGCGATTTCACTTCCGCCTTTCCGGCCGAGGACCGGATCGATGGGACCCGTTCCGTTCTGTTTGATGACACCGCACAAATCGATCCAACACGCCACGGATGGCTGATTGCCCGCGCGTTAACCTATCACCTCTGACGGCGCCTGCGTTCGACCTTGCGCTTGATCTTGTCTTTCTTGCGCTTGGTGCTGATCGCTTTGCGCCGGGATGATCGCCCTTTTGGCCCATGTCCACGCGGCAGGGTCTGGTCGTCAATGGACAGCAGCTCCAGCTCCAATCCACCGGTCACAGGTGTCGCTTCGGTCAGTCGAACGGTGACACGTTGGCCGATGGCGATAATCAGCCCCGTGTCCGCCCCCATAAGTGTCCCGGCCTCGCGGTCGAAATGGAAGAACTCGCGCCCCAATGATCGCACCGGAACCAAGCCATCCGCGCCGGTTTCGTCCATTTTGACAAATGCACCAAACCGGGCAATGCCGCTGATCCGGCCTGTGAACTCATTGCCAACCCGCTCGCTGAGATATGCGGCCAGATAGCGGTCAGTCGTGTCCCGTTCAGCCATCATGGATCGGCGTTCAGTATCCGAGATATGAGTGGCCGTTTCTTCGAGCCGGGTAATCTCGTCTTCGGTCAAACCGTCCGTGCCCCAACCGTGGGCTGAGATCAGCGCCCGATGCACGACCAGGTCGGCATAGCGCCGGATCGGCGAGGTGAAATGCGCGTAGTTCCGCAGCGCCAGCCCGAAATGGCCGAAGTTTTCAGGGTTGTAATAGGCCTGTGCCATCGACCGCAGGGTGGTCAGGTTGATCAGTTCCGCATCCTCGGTCCCGGCGGCGGCGTTCAGCAGCGCATTCAGGTGTCGGGTTTGCAGCACCTGCCCCTTAGCGAGGTTCAATCCGGCAGCCTGCGCCGTTTCCCGCAGGCTTTCTAGCTTCTCGGGTGCGGGTTCCTCGTGCACGCGAAACAGCAGCGGACGGCGCTTGGCGATTAGTGTCTCGGCAGCCGAGACGTTGGCGAGGATCATGAACTCTTCGATCAACCGATGCGCATCCAACCGGTCGCGGAACGCCACGCTTTCGACATGACCCGTCTCGCTGAGCACGATCTTTCGCTCGGGCAGGTCCAGTTCCAGTGGCTGTCGCACAGCTCGCGCTTTCTTCAGCGCGGCATAAGCGGCGTAAAGCGGTTTCAAGACCGTCTCCAGCAATGGCCCGGTGCGGTCGTTCGGGTTGCCGTCGATGGCCTCCTGCACTTCGGCATAGTTCAGCGACGCGACCGAACGCATCAACCCCCGCACGAAACGATGACCAATCTTGTTACCGTCCGCGTCAATCTGCATCCGCACAGCGACACAGGCGCGCGGGACACCTTCATGCAGGGAACACAGATCACCCGACAGCCGATCAGGCAGCATCGGCACCACACGGTCAGGGAAATAACTTGAATTGCCCCGCTTGCGCGCCTCGCGGTCCAGGGCCGAGCCGGGCAGCACATAAGCAGCAACATCGGCGATAGCGACCCAGATCACATGTCCACCAGGGTTCTTGGGGTCTTCATCCGCGTGCGCGTAACAGGCATCATCACGATCGCGCGCATCCGAAGGGTCGATGGTCAGCAGCGGCATGTCCCGCAGGTCCTCGCGGCCCTTCAGGCCAACGGGTTTGGCATTGTCTGCTTCAGCAATGACCTTGTCGGGAAAGTCATCCGGGATACCGTGCTGGTGGATCGCGATCAGCGAAACAGCCTTGGGCGCGGTCGGATCACCCAACCGTTCAACAATGCGCGCACGCGGCAGGCCCATGCGATTTTTCGGCCCGGCCTGTTCGGCCTCGACCAATTCGCCGTCTTTGGCACCATGCACCGCGCCATCGGCAACCAGCCATTCAGTCTGGCCCGCCTTGTCGATAGGGACGATTCTGCCCCCTTCGGCCCCTTTGCGGAATATGCCCACGATCTTGCGCGGGTTGGTCCCGATTCGGCGGATCAGGCGGGCTTCGTAATTGTGATCTTCTTCGTGCACGACGGTCAGGCGGGCCAGAATGCGGTCACCCTCACCCAGGGCCGGGTCGCTGGCCCGCGCGATGATCAGAACGATGGGCTCGACGCCTTCGCCATGCCATTCCAGTGGGCGGGCAAACAGATCACCATCGGCATTCGGGGCCTTCACCTGCAAGACACTGACAGGTGGAAGACGGTCTGGATCGCGATAGCTGCGCTTGCGTTTTTCAAGGTGTCCTTCGGCCTCAAGCTCTTTGAGGATGCGCTTGAGGTCAATGCGATCCGCGCCCTTGATACCAAAGGCTTTGGCGATGTCGCGTTTCGAGGTCAGGGTGGGGTTCGCCGAGATCCAGTCAAGGACCTCCTGCTTGGTGGGGATGCGAGTCATGCTTCCGGCGTAGCACGCGTTTGCGACCGCGTCATGACCAAAAAACCTCAGGGTTTCAGATCAGCAACCGTATCCACATCGCGCAGCTGGTCCAGCAGGGTCACACGGCAGTTTGGGATTGAGGCAAGTGTGTCAGCCAAAGCATGTTCTGTCGACCAACGCACATCGTGGAACAGACCTGCGGGCAGCGCGCCATAGCGCTGCGCACCGACCAGCCAATAGCCGCCATCCGGCGCGGGGCCGAACACCATCTGGGATCGCCCAAGCGCACCAAATGCACGGGCAATATGTGCACGCGAAATACCCGGAATATCCGCACCAATCAGGCAAACCGGCCCCTTGGGCATTCCGCGCAACATCCGCTTCATCCGGCCACCCAGGTCGCCGGACCCCTGCGGCGCGCGTGGCAGGTCAACGGGCCAGACGCGGCTTACAAGGCCCTCCGCATCGGGCGACACGGCCAGCACAATCTGCCAACGGGGATCACGTAGCCTGCGGATCAAGGCGCGGGTCTGATGCCGAAACCACCACGCGGCACCAACCATGCCGATATCGCGCGCCAGCCGCGTCTTGACACGACCCGGTCTGGGTTCCTTGACCATGATCACCAATGTGCGTTGCATGGATCAGGCGAAATAATCCGTCAGGATACGGGTATAGATCGATTTGAGCTGCTCGATCTGCGCAACCTCAACACACTCGTCCACCTGATGCATCGTGCGCCCGACCAAGCCGAACTCCACCACCGGGCAATGGTCTTTGACAAAGCGCGCGTCCGAGGTGCCGCCGGTTGTCGACAGCTCAGGCGTAACGCCGGTTTCGGCTTCGACCGCTTTGGCCACCAGATCCGACAAAGGCCCCGGCGGGGTCAGAAAACTTTCACCCGAAATACTGATCGTGACACCGATTTCGACACCGTACTGAGCTGCCACCAGATCCGCTTCTGACTGCAACCAGTCACTCAGGCTGGCTCCGGAATGCAGATCGTTAAAGCGGATGTTGACCGCGCCGCTGCATTGCGCCGGGATCACGTTGGTCGCGGCGTTTCCAGTGTCGATGGTGACAACAGCCAGCGTGGAGGCGTCGAAATGGTCCGTGCCCTGATCCAGTTCATGGCTGGCAAGCCGGTCCATCAGCCGCGCCATTGCGGGCAGCGGGTTTTTGGCCCGATGGGGATAAGCCGAATGCCCCTGCACACCTGTAATCTTAAACCACGCAGTCATTGAGCCCCGGCGACCGATCTTGATCATCTCACCCATTTTGTTCGGGCATGTTGGCTCTCCTACCAGACAGACCGACATACGCTCACCCGCGCCTTCCATGTAATCGAGAAGCGCAGTGGTGCCGTCCAACGCATCGCCTTCCTCATCACCGGTAATTGTCAGGACAATTGCCCCATCCGGAGGGGTGTCACGCACGAAATCCATTGCGGCAGCCGCAAAAGCCGCAACTCCGGATTTCATATCGGTGGTGCCGCGCCCATACATCACACCATCCCGCACTTCGGCCCCGAAGGGCGGCGCAGTCCAGGCAGCTTCGTCGCCGACAGGGACGACGTCCGTGTGACCATTGAATCCGAAACTGCGCGCATGACCTTTCTGCCCCCAACGCGCGAAAAGGTTGCTGATGCCGCCGCGATCAACGCGCGTGCATTCGAAACCTGCCTCCGACAGCACCGCCTCAAGCAAAACAAGTGCTCCGCCTTCTGAGGGTGTGACCGAAGGGCAACGGATCAGTTCGGCTGTCAATTGGACGGGATCAATCATGCGGGTGCCTCTGGAACTGTGTCTGACGCGGGTTCGCGCACAGATTCAACGATTTGGCCGGTTTTCCAACCCCAATCCGTAAAAAAACGGTCATCCGAATATTTAGATATCAAAGCGACACCCCAATAAAACATGACACTTTACCCTGCGACCACCTTGCCGCCCGCCACAAATTCGCGTTACAGGGCCGCGAAACAGGTGAATTGAATATGAAGCGCGCCTTCTTCGCACTGATCTGCCTGACTTTCGCCGTCATCGCACAGCAAAGCCTGGCACAGTCCCTTTCGGTCACAACCGTGACCCGCCCGCCATTTTCCTATGTCGAGGATGGCGACGAAACCGGCTTCTCTATGGATTTGCTGGCGGCTTTGGCCGAGGCTCTGAACTGGGACCACACGGTCAACCGCGTCGAGGCGTTTTCTGACATGTTGGGTGCCGTGCAGAGCGGATCTGCAGACCTTGCCATCGCCAATATCTCGATCACCGCCCTGCGTGAAACGCAAATGGATTTCTCTCAGCCGATCTTCGAAGCGGGTCTTCAGATCATGGTACCCTCGGACGCGGTACGAAAACCATCGCTGTTGCAGGCCCTGCTCTCGAAAGAACTGTTCATCGCCATAGGGCTGGCCTTTGCCATTCTCCTCGGTGGCGGCATGTTGATGTGGAGCTTTGAACGCCGCGCCCAACCCTATTTCGACCGCGACTTGAACGAAGCGTGGTTCCCATCGTTCTGGTGGGCGCTGAACTTGGTTGTGAATGGCGGCTTCGAAGAGCGAATGCCACGCACTCCGTTCGGTCGAATGTTGGGTGTCGTGCTGGTGGTGTCATCCTTGTTCATCGTTTCGGTGTTCACCGCCCGCATCACCTCGGTCATGACCGTGGACGCCATTACCGGCAGCGTGAATTCGGTGAACGACCTGTACGGCAAGACTGTCGGGACAATATCAGGGTCGACTGCGGCAAGTTTTCTGAACCGGCGCGAGATCGAGTTTACCAGCTATCCGGGGCTGAATGAGATGCTGGACGCTTTCAAGGCCGAAGATCTGGATGCCGTCGTATTCGACGCGCCGATCCTGTCCTATTTTGCGGCCCATGAAGGGCGGCGCATTGCGTCGATGACAGGTGGTGTTTTCCTGCGCGAAAACTACGGCATCGCTTTCCCGACCGGATCACCACTGGTCGAGGATGTAAACCAGGCATTGCTTGGCTTGCGCGAAGACGGAACCTATGACGAAATCTATCGCAAGTGGTTCGGATCGCGGAACTAGGCCTGCGCCTCGTCTCCGAAAAACGGTGTCATCTGCGCGACGATCACTGCGTTTTCATCCAATGCTCTTTGCATCAGCGCACGTTCGTCCGCCTCGATATCGTGACCTTGCGCTTCACGTTCGGCCAATGTGCCGTATCCGGTGACATCCAGCGGTGCGGTGTCGGCCTGCTTCAGGATCGCGACCGTCTCACGCACGGCCTCGGCCTCATCCACGCCGCTGGCATAGCACATCAGCGCCGCGCCGGTCGCCCCATCGGGCAGCCCGTCGCCCTCCTTGCGGCCAATCTGGACCAGAAGGGTATAGACTTGCTGACGCGAGGGTTTCTTTTGCTTCTCCATGCACCGGGCCATAGCCCCGCGCCGGTTCGCGGTCAAGCAGCCAACAATTGCAGGAGCCCCGCCTTGCCCCCATAGTACCCGGAATAAACCGATCCCGAATACAAAGGACGTCTTCATGCCCTACCCAGATTTCATAGCGAGTTTTCCCAGCCTCGACGTACCGTTCCCCGACGACGTGGTGCAAACGGCCGTGATCCGGTCGGATGCAGGATTGGTGGCGTTCTTTACGTTTCTTCAGGATTTCGAATTGCCCTTACATTCTCACAAAGCCCAATGGGGCATAGTGGTGGAGGGTGAGATTGAATTGACCATCGACGGGCAGACCCGGACCTACCGCTCGGGCGACAGTTATTCGATCCCATCAGGCGTGGAACATGGCGGCAAAATCAAGGCTGGCACACGGGTCATAGATGTTTTCGAGGAACCGGACCGATATCCGATCAAGGGATAAGCTGGGTGAGAGACTCAGTGAACGCGAGTCTCGGCCTCCCTCATTGATTGAAGGCCTCCGGCCTGAAAAGCTGTTGAGTTGAATCCGGCACTTTTGCGCCAGTCTTCCTCTTCATTTTGGGCCAATTCCCGCTAGCCGGGACACGACGCCAGCAATTCACAACTAAGCGTCGATGCCGGCCCTACGCTGCGGGTACTGCATAAGTCATTTTCAAAGGAGAGTTGAGATGAGTGTTCTGTCCAGATTGATGACAACAACAGCAAGCGTGATTGTACTTTCCGGTATACCGGCTGTTGCAATTCTGTCCTTTGTAACAAGTGATGCTGCTTATGCCCAAGAAGCGGGCGGTGAAGGCGGCGAAACCACCGGTGGCGGCGAGGCCGAAGGCGGCGCGCAGACCGAAGGCGGAGGTGAATCCGGCAGCGATGGTGAGGCCGAAGGTGGCAGTGACACCGAGGGCGGTAGCGATTCCGAAGGCGGTAGTGAGGCCGAAAGCGGAGGCGAATCCGGCGGCGATGGTGAATCCGGAGGTGGCAGTGAAGCCGATGGCGGCGGCGAGGCCGAAGGCGGTGGTGCGGAAACCAATGCAGGAAGCACAGAAGTGGAAGCCATGCAGGGTGAGAGCCGCTAAGCAGCACTTCAAGGCAGGCTAGGACCACAAGCTTGGTATCTGCCTTAGCCGACCTGACCCAAAGAACAAATAAGGCCGGAGCGTAACTGCTCCGGCCTTATGACATTCCCAGAACGATCAGTCCCGCAGCAATTCGTTGATGCCCGTTTTCGAGCGGGTCTTTTCGTCGACCCGCTTCACGATCACAGCGCAATAGAGGCTGACGTTGTTCTTCGACGGCATGGAACCCGCGACCACAACCGAATAGGGCGGAACCTCGCCATACATGACTTCTCCGGTTTCGCGGTCCACGATCTTAGTGGACTTACCAATGAACACGCCCATCCCCAGAACCGAGCCTTCGCGGACGATACATCCCTCGACCACTTCCGAGCGCGCGCCGATAAAGCAATTGTCTTCAATGATGGTGGGGCCAGCCTGCATCGGCTCAAGCACTCCGCCAATACCAACGCCGCCCGACAGGTGCACATTCTTGCCGATCTGCGCGCAGGACCCGACAGTGGCCCAGGTATCAACCATCGTGCCTTCGTCAACGTAGGCCCCAAGGTTCACGAAAGACGGCATTAGCACCACGCCCGGTGCAATAAATGCCGACTTGCGAACCACGCAGTTTGGAACCGCGCGGAACCCGGCAGATCGCCACTGGTTTTCACCCCAACCGGCGAACTTGCTGTCCACCTTGTCCCACCAGCCGCCGTCCTGCGGACCGCCCGGCTGGATTTCCATGTCCTTGATACGGAAGCCCAGCAGAACCGCCTTTTTGGCCCATTGATTTACGTGCCAGTCACCGGTTTCCAGCTTTTCCGCCACGCGCAGCGAGCCACTGTCCAGCGCATTCAGCGTATCCTCGATCGCCTCGCGCTGCTCGCCAGTTGTGGCGGGCGTGATTGTCTCGCGTGCCTCCCAGGCGGCTTCGATGGCGGCTTCCAGTTGCGCGTTGGACATGGGGTGTCTCCCTACAGAATCTGTTCACGTTGATTTGGCCTATACGCAAGCCGGACCCATGGCGCAATGCGACGTAGACGGGCCCAATTGCGTCTGAAGCAGAGGGTCATCAGCTTGCGCGCCGAATATGGCGGGTCAGGATCGCCGTTGCTGTGGCCATTTCCTTGCGCTTCAAAGCCCGCACAATGGCCGCATGATCCGTGTCAGCCCGTTGCACCCATTTAAACCGCCATTGCGCGAACAGATGGCGCGCGCTTGCGATATGCAGATCGTCGATTGCATGCAAAAGCCGAGGCAGCCCGCAAGGCGTCAGAATGGCGCGATGGAACGTTCTGTTCAGAGCCTCCCATTGCGGCATCGACTGCGCCTCGTCACAGGCGATGCGTGCGTTTTCGATCTTTTCCAACGCGACCGGAGACATGTTTTGCATCGATTGCTGCAACGCCAGCGTTTCCAACGCCACGCGCATTTCGATCACCTCCCGAACCTCTGCCGGGTCCAGCGCCGTAACCCGCATTCCCTTGCGTGGTTCATGCCGGGCCAATCCATGCGCCTCAAGCCGCAACAAGGCTTCACGCACCGGAACATGGCTGGTATTGAAGGTTCGGGCAATATGATCCTGCAGTAGCTTTTCACCGGCTGCCAGCTCTCCGGTGATGATCCGCTGGCTGAGGCTTTGGTAAATCGTGTCGGAAATCATTGCAGTCATGGATTATAGATAAAATCCACCATCCACATCCACAACCCGATAATTCACCCAGCGAACGGGTCCGGCGCGATATTTGCACCGCACACCAGAACACCCACGCGTTCACCCTGTTCAGGTCGGTACGCACCCGAGGTCAAGGCGGCCAATGCGGTCGCGCCGGCAGGTTCTACCAGAATGCGATGCGCGCGCCAAAGCGCCTGTTGTGCCGCCGCGATGGCATCGTCTGACACCAGAACCGAACTCATACCCTGCGCCAGTTCAAAACAGATTTCGCCGATCCGCCGCGCGCCCAGCGCGTTTGCGGCGATGCCCGACACGGAAACATCAACCGGCTCACCAGCGCACAACGCAGCATTCAACGCACAGGACGTTTCCGGCTCGACCGCCACAACCTTGCGCGCGCCACCGAACCAGGCCAGCGCCCCTGCGATCAGCCCGCCGCCGCCAACAGCGACCAGTACCGTATCCGCCTGCAAGCCCTGGGCGTCCCATTCGGCAAAACAGGTCCCTTGCCCCGCCACCGTGGCCGGGGCGTCATAAGCATGGATCTGCATTGCACCCGTCGTTGCCTCATGCTCTTGCGCTGCGGTCAGCGCGTTCGCGTATTCACCGGAAGCAACACTCAGGTCGGCACCGGTTTGCCGGATCAGTGCGATCTTGGACGGGCCCGCCAGTTCCGGCACAAATATTTTTGCAGGATACCCCAGCGTCTGCGCTGCATAGGCCGCCGCCGCACCATGATTGCCACCGGATGCGGCGACCACACCCGCAGCCGGCACATCCGAGCTGAGCAGCGTATTGAACGCACCCCGCGCCTTGAAACTGCCGGTATGCTGCATGTGCTCGAGTTTCAGTTCAACCGGATAGCCGGGAATGTTGCTTTCCATAACCGGGGTCACCTGCGCATATCCCGCGATGCGGTCCCGTGCTGCCGATATTTCACTTTTCCAATTCATTCTCGTCTTTCCGTGACTGGCACTCTGCCCGCGAACCCTATAGCTGTTTGTCAAACACGCAAGCAGGGATCGATCACCGATGAGAGAAGACCGCCACAGTCCGTTTCGCGATGCGCAGACCGACCGCTCGACCGCGAAAGAGGTTCCGGACACACCGCAAACACGCTCTCCGGCCTACCGTCTGGCTTTCGCGGATGACGAGTTTCTGTGCCGGGACGAGCTGCGCCCTGTACGGTTGCAGCTTGAGTTGCTGAAACCCGAAATGATCATGACCGAGCGGGAGATCACGTCGACCATCGTCATGTTCGGCGGCGCCCGCATTCCCGAACCCTCGCAAAAGCACACCGCGCGGACAGAAACCCTGGCCGGTCTGTCGAAATATTATGATGAGGCACGCGAATTCGCGCGACTGATGACCGTGAAATCGAAAGAAACCGGATGCCGCGAGAATGTGATCGTCACTGGCGGCGGCCCCGGTGTGATGGAAGCTGGCAATCGCGGTGCACACGAAGCAGGCGGGTGCTCGATCGGGCTGAACATCGTGCTTCCGCACGAACAGGCACCAAACAGCTTCGTGACGCCAGATCTCAGCTTTAATTTCCACTATTTTGCGATCCGCAAAATGCACTTCCTGATGCGCGCCCGCGCCATCACCATCTTTCCCGGTGGGTTTGGGACGCTGGATGAACTGTTCGAATCCCTGACCCTGATCCAGACCGGCAGAATGGATCGTGTGCCTTTCCTGCTGTTTGGCCGCGCGTTCTGGGAAAAGGTCATCAACTGGGACGCACTGGCGGATGCCGGTACGATCTCGGACGAGGATCTGGACCTGTTCCGCTTTGTCGATACCGCGCAGGAGGCGGCCGAGATCATCGAGAACTGGGAACCCGCCCCGCCCCGCGACGAAATTCCGGGGCGCTGAGCGATGAAAACTCCAAAGACAGGCGAAATGCTCCACCTGCGTGGCAACGCGTTGTCAAAAGGCGAACCCGTCGCCCTTCCACTGACGCAAAGCAGCATGTTCCATCTGCCCGGTGCGCCGGACGGCCACCCGACCTATGGCCGTGTCGATAACCCCACCTGGGTACATCTTGAGCATGTTTTGTCGCATCTGGAAGACGCGCCTTGTCTCAGCTTCCCGTCCGGCATGGCCGCGATTTCTGCGGCTCTGTTTGCAACGGTGCAAGCCGGGTCGCGCCTTCTGATCCCTTCGGACGGGTACTATGTCACCCGTCTGCTGGCGGACCGATTCCTTTCGCGTCTTGGCGTGACAGTTGAAGAGCGCCCGACCACAGCGTTTGCCGCAGGTGGTTTTGATGAGTTTGACGTTGTGTTCGCCGAAAGCCCTTCGAACCCCGGTCTGGACATGATTGACCTGAAAGTTATAGCCGAACAGGTGCGGTCTGCTGGCGGGGTGACGATTGCCGACAATACGACGATGACACCGCTGGGTCAGCGCCCGTTGGATTTGGGCATCGACGTGGTCGTGTCGTCCGACACCAAGGCGATGGGCGGGCATTCCGACATGCTGATGGGTCACGTGGCCAGCCGCAACAGTGACATCATGGAACGGGTCGAGGAATGGCGGAGAGTCTCCGGCTCGATCCCCGGACCGCATGAGGCATGGCTGTTGCATCGCGGGTTGGAAACGCTGGATGTCCGGTTCGACCGGATGTGCAACTCGGCTCAGGTAATAGCGGAACGGTTGGCAGGTCACCCGGCGGTCAAGCAGGTCCGCTATCCCGGGCTGGCCGAAGATCCATCACACACACTGGCGCAGGCACAAACGGCACGGTTCGGATTTCTGCTATCCTTGACTTTGGAAAGCGAAGACAAGGCCGAGGCCTTCATCAACACTTGCCCGCTTTTGCGCCCCGCCACCTCCTTCGGTGGTGTTCACAGCTCGGCCGAGCGCCGCGCGCGCTGGGGCGATAGTGTCGACCCGGCCTTCATCCGACTGTCCGTTGGATGCGAACCGGTGGACGAACTGTGGCAAGCGATCGAGGCCAGCCTGAACGCGCTGTGATTACTTCTTCGCGGCACGCAGGTCCTTGAAAACGTAGATCGGCAGTACCACGCTGGCGATCAGCGCTCCCAGCCAGACAAGCAGCGTCGCCGCCAGCAGGTTCGAGATACCACCAACTGTCAGCCCCGACGCGATGAGGTCGGTCACCAGCAGGCCCACAAATGTCACGACCAGGGCGATCCCGCCTTTCAATGCGGGCGCTTTCTTTTCGCCAAGCTTCAGTATCAAGGGCTCGGCGATCACCTGAACGACGGTGAAAACAATCACAACCACGATAAATGAGATCGGTTTGATCGCGAAACCGGACAGTATCAGCGAAGCCAGCAACAACCCGATGGCATTGCCGGCCAGCAGGGCCAAAGCGGATTTGATTCTGCGCGACATGGGATGGCCTCCGTCAATCTACAATCAGAAATATGAAGATATTAGCAGGCTTCTGAGTTTTTTCGAGACAATTCAATCGCCTCTTCCTTTTGACCCGTTGAAAACACGTGGTAGAACACATTCATCAAGATCAGACCTGTCCCTGACCCGCGAGTGTGAGATGAGCGACGATCCCTATTCCGTCCTTGGCGTACCGAAGGACGCCAGCGCCGACGAAATCAAGAAAGCCTACAGACGTATTGCCAAGGAGTGCCACCCGGACCTGAAACCCGGCGATGCCAAGGCCGAGGCCAAATTCAAGGCCGCAGCTGCTGCGTATGACTTGCTGAAAGATCCTGAAACCCGCGCCCGTTACGACAATGGCGAAATCGACGCATCGGGTCAGGAACGCCCGCAACAACACTATTACCGGGACTATGCCGAGGCCGCTGGAAACCCCTATCGCGGGCGTCAGGCGGACCCGGACGACATGTCGGACATCTTTGCCGAATTCATGCGCGGCCGCGGTGGATTTGGCGGCCAGCAAAGGCATGAGTTTCATGCGCCGGGGCATAACCTGAATTATTCCCTGCAAATCAGCTTTCTGGTTGCCGTGTTTGGCGCCAGTCAGAAACTGACGCTACCAGACGGCAACCGGATCGAGGTCAAGATCCCCGCCGGGATAACCGAAGGTCAGACCATCCGCCTGCGCGGCAAGGGTGCTCCGGGTTATGGCGAAGGCCCTCCGGGGGATGCGTTGGTGACCGTCACGGTCGCCAAACATCCGGTGTTTGACCGTCAGGGCGACGACATCCATATCACGCTGCCGATCAGCATCGATGAGGCCATTCTGGGCGGGAAAGTCGCCGCCCCCACCATCGATGGCGGTGTGAACGTCAATGTTCCGGCGGGCACAAGCAGCGGCAAAACCCTTCGCCTGCGCGGCAAGGGGGTGAAGAAACGCGGCTCGTCCCTGCGCGGCGACCAACTGATCGAATTGACTGTCTCGATGCCCGACAAGATCGATGATGATCTCAGGCAGTTCATGGAGACATGGCGCGAAACGCACCGCTACGATCCGCGGAAAGGAATGCCGTCATGACCCTGACCGAAAAGGAACTGATCGAAACCGTCTCGCGCCTGACCTCGGACCGCCTGACCGAGTATCTTGCGGCCGAAATCGTGATCCCTGAACAATCGGAGCAGGGGCTGGTCTATCACAGTATCGACGTTGCCCGGCTGGAACTGGCTTGCGAGTTGCACGAGCAATACGACATGGAGGCCGATGCGCTGTCGATGATGATCTCATTGATTGATCAGATGCATGGGCTGCGCGCTGAACTGCGTGAGGTTCTGAACGCAGTCGAGGCGCAACCCGAGCCGGTGCGCCAACAACTGATCGAGGTCATTGGCACAGCGCGGTTCCGTCGCAGATAACAGGGTTTTGGGCGCAATGATTTTGGCGTAGAAGGCCGCCTTGATCCTTTGTCAGGTAGCTTCCATGACCCAGCCCAGATCCGAATTGCTGATGCCTGCGGGCAATCTGCGCAAACTTAAGCTCGCCATCCTCTATGGGGCAGACGCCGTGTATCTGGGCACGCCAGATATGTCGCTGCGCACCAAGTCCGAGTTTTCGCTGGACGAGGTGATTGAAGGGGTCGAGTTCTGTCACAGCCATGGCCGGCGCGCCTACCTGACACTGAACTTGTTCTCGCATAACAAAGACATCCCGAAGCTGGACGAATATATCGACACGGTGCGCAAGGTGCAGCCCGACGGGTTGATCATCGCCGATCCGGGCGTGTTCCAATACGTCCGCGAGCGCGCGCCCGAACTGCCGCTGCACATCTCGACCCAGGCTAATATCTGTTCGTGGCTGTCGGTGAAGTTCTGGCAGGATCAGGGGGCCGAGCTGGTGGTTCTGGCCCGCGAGGTTTCCTATCCCGAACTGGTCGAGATCCGTGAGAATTGCCCTGATATCAAGCTCGAGGCCTTTGTGCACGGCGCCATGTGCATGACCTATTCGGGCCGCTGCCTGCTGTCGAACTTCATGGCCGAACGCGGGGCCAACCAAGGCAACTGCGCCAATTCCTGTCGCTGGAACTATGGCCTGAAACTGCGCCTCAAGGATGGCACGCATCAGGAATTGCGTATCACCGACGAAAACGCCGACTTGTTCGAGTTTCTGCTGGAAGAAGGCTGTCGCCCCGGTGACCTGATGCCCATCGAAGAGGATGATCGCGGCTCATACATCCTCAACTCACGCGACCTCTGCATCATGCCGAAGCTGGACGAGTACCTGAAAATCGGAGTCGACAGCCTCAAGGTCGAAGGGCGCGGCAAATCGGAATACTACGCCGCGATCGTCGCGCGGGCCTATCGTATGGCCATCGATGACTATTTCGCGGACCCCGAGAATTGGGACCCCAAGCGTTACATGCGCGAGTTGGAGACCGTGGGAAACCGCGGCTATACGCTGGCCTTCCACGAGGGGCGTCTGACCAACTACGCCCATGATTACGAGCACACGGCGTCCATCGCGCAGTGGGAATATGCCGGGATCGTCACCGAAGTGACCGAGGATGCCTTTCTGGTCGAGGTAAAGAACAAGCTGGAACCGGGCGATGTGCTGGAATTTGTCTCGCCCATCTCGCGCGAGACGGTTCTGCTGCGGGTTTATGATTTCGAACGCGCCCATGATGGTGCGCGGTTGGGCGTGGTACATGGCAGCACAAAAACCATCGTTCGGATGCCTTTCACCCTGTTCGATCACGAGGATACCGACGACCTGCGCGCCCGTTTTCCGGTCTACTCGGTGCTGCGCAAGGAACGCGCCCTGACCGACGAACACTGGAGCCGCATTCGCTTTGACAAGCTCGTGCAGGGATTGGAAACCTCCGGTCGAGACAATCCAACAGCTTATGCACGCCGTCGCGATGATCTGGTTGAAAAGATCGGCGCAGACGGTAACGAACGCCGGTTCAAGACAAACCGCATCGGTACGGAAGGATGCTGCGGCAAGGGCTGCAACGGATGCCTGATCTTCTGGCAGGATGACAAATACGCTTTGGCCCGCGAGGTACTGTCCAAACGGAAGCAAGGCGAGCAACTCAGCCGCCGCGAGGCGACAGAACTCAAGCTGCCGGGAGAACCGGCTTAGTTTCCCGCCCGATATTCTTCGGGAACAAAGAACGTATAGTCACGATCCGCCACTTGTTCGTGACAGACATGGCAATATGCAACTTCGCTGGCACGGGCGCCCATTGTATCGCCATACAAGGACCCGTCTGGCAGCACCATGATATAACGCCAGTCAGCGGTGTTCGGGCTGGTACCCTCTGGCAGTTTTTCCATTATGAACATGGCGCCGGGATGTATGTGACCTTCATCGGTCACCGTCATGCTGTCCTTGGCAAGCACCGATCCCATGGGAAGTTCTTCGCCTTGCTGCAATGTCCCGTAGTTATGGGCCATTCGGTTGGCATACGTGTTTACGAAACGCTGTCCGTGTGTGGCCGAGATATATGGCGCATCGTTGAAAAGCGGCCAGCTTTGGTAGTTTAGAACCAGATCCAGTTGCGCCGCAGCATACCCCCGTGCCATGCGACGGCTTAGTGAATGGTAGTGGGCCGCGGCCTCATCCTTGCTTAGCTCTGCCGGGTTTTCGATCGCGATGTGAGCGTTGTGACCATCCGCCGTTGCCAGTCCTGAAGAAATCAGAAGTATCGCGCACGCAATGGCTTTGTGCTGGAGAATTATTCGAAGATACGAGTCCATTATTACGACCCACCTGAAAATCAGTTCGCCTGAGCGCCACGTGACGACAGAGTTCTTATTCTAGCGGCTCTGGGATCTCTTACCAGCTCAGGTCCCGGAAACTCACCGCCTTGTGCTTCGATTTGAACCTGCATCCTGCGGCATTGAATCATTAATATATAGCAAATTATGCATATTGAATCAGCATCTGAAACATTAAGTTTACAGGCACACTTCATGCGTGCAGGCGGTCATCTTGGACAATCAAAGCACGACCACCCGATCCATGATGAACCGGACAGGAAAACTACCGGGTTAAACCGGCTTCGGACTCAATCTGTTTGCGTGATTTGCGGGCACGTTCGGTTGCCGATTTCAACTGACCGCACGCCGCCATGATATCCTCGCCCCGTGTCTTGCGAATGGGAGAGGCGTAGCCTGCCTGATAGATGATGTTGGCAAAAGCGCGGATGCGGTTGTTCGAGCTGCGCTTGTACGGCGCGCCGGGCCATTCGTTAAACGGGATCAGGTTGATCTTGGCCGGAATTTTGTGACGCTTGATGTGGTCGATCAAACGATGGGCATCCGCGTCGCTGTCATTCACACCGTCCAGCATCACGTATTCGAACGTGATCCGCTCGGAGTTCGAGGCATTGGGATAGCTGGCCAGCGCCTGCAACAACTCCTCGATATTCCAGCGTTTATTGATTGGAACCAGCACGTCGCGGGTTTCATCCGTGGTTGCATGGAACGAGATCGCCAGCAGACAGCCGATTTCCTCGGCGGTGCGCGCAATCTCGGGCACCACTCCGCTGGTTGACAACGTGATGCGGCGGCGCGACAGGGAAATCCCCTCGGGGTCCATCGCGATCTTCATCGCATCGCGGACGTTTTCGAAGTTGTAAAGCGGCTCGCCCATTCCCATCAGAACGATGTTCGACAGAAGGCGCGTTTCATCCTTTGGCGCACCGGGGGTCGGCCATTCGTCAAGATCGTCGCGCGCCATCATGATCTGCCCGACAATTTCGGCAGATGTTAAATTACGTACAAGCTTCTGGGTGCCGGTATGACAAAACGAACATGTCAACGTACATCCGACCTGAGACGATATGCACAGCGTACCGCGATCTTCTTCGGGGATGTAGACCACCTCGACCTCGTGCCCGCCCGCGATCCGGCACAGATATTTGCGGGTGCCGTCCTCGGACACCTGTCGGGTCACCACCTCGGGTATCTCGACCACAAAGTTGTCGGCCAGTTGCGCACGGTAGGCTTTGGCAAGATTCGTCATCTGGGAAAAATCGCGCACGCCCCATTGATAGATCCACTGCCAGATCTGACCGGTGCGCATCTTTGCCTGCTTTTCGGGCGTACCATGTTCGATCAGGACCTCGCGCAAACGGTCGCGGGTGAGACCGACAAGGTTCACCTTCCCCTCGGGCAATTTGCGAGGGAGGGTCATGACGTCTTGAGTGATCGGCGCTTTGGGCGACATTGTGGTACCTGCTGAGGCGTATCTTCAAGGATTCTGGCTTGGGATGCGCCTCTATATAGGAACCTGTGCAAAGATCAAAAGGAATCGTTTCAGTCAGTTGGCAAAACTCAACAGTTCTTCAACGCGTGCCCGCCCTAAATTCACCCGGCATGATGTGATTGCGATACCTGTACCCGATCCGCCACCAAACGACGCGCCGACGGCGGTGCAATGCGTATCGCGATAGGTTTCCCAGGCCTGTTGCGCCGCTATGAGGGCAGGTTCAGCCACTATCCGCCCGGTGACCTCGTCCAGCTCCTTGGCAGATTGTACCGCCAAATCAAAACTCACCTGCAGCGCGCGCGAGACCCGTGCTTCCATCTCTCCGACGCAGGATCCGATTTCGACTTGTGATCCGGCGTCGGAACATTCCAACGCCGGGTCGGCGGTTGCGGTGGCTGGCAAAAGCAGCGCGATCAAGATCAGACGCATGGCCGCCTCATTCATCCATTCAGCTGGGGTCAGGCCAGAGTAACATGTTTTGCCAGAAAGGTTTAGATGCCGGTTGGCCCCCTAAACCAACGGAAATGCAGTTCCGCGTCAGACACCCGCGGGTGGGATATAGCAATCTTCGGCATCCAGGGTCTTGACCGGATCGTTCGGTCCGCATTGTTCGCCGGTTACAGGATAAGTCTCGCCCTTGTTTTCGCAGGCACTCAGCAGCATGGCTGATATCATCATCAACGCGACAAGAGATTTGTTCAGCATGGTGGCAACTCCTTGGTTTCTCTTGAACTGATTAGTTCGGAAATCGTCAGAGCTCACATTGATACGGATCAAGTAAACGGGTTGATCCTGCGTAAAGGTACAGGGGAGCGTAAAAACAAAAAAAGCCCCGCCAAAGACGGGACCATTTGCTTAGGTCGGGGTGCTTACTTGGTGCAGCGCTTTTCGGCGTCTTCGATTGCTGCGGTAAAGCCCAGCAGCGAGAAGGTGTCCTTGGTTTGTGTGCCGCGTTCGGACCGGGCAGTCAGAACAGCCTCGGTTCCGCGTTTCAGCGCGGTGACGATCTTGGCGTCATCTGCATCTGATGCGGGCCAGGCCCACTCACCTTCGGTGAACAGCTCAAACTCGGACCCGTCGACATTCAGGTTCACCGTCGATCCCGGTGCAAACGGATAGCCGCCGGTAAAGGTCACTTGTCCTTTGACCTCGGCATTGGGGCGATAGAACACAAACAACAGGATGTCGCTGCGCCGCACGGATACGACGCGCCCGCCCCGGGTGTTCACGGTTTCCTTGGGGGCCGAAACGCTCCAGCATTCGGTGGGATCATCTTCGACAAAAACGCTCCAGTCCGTTTTTGCAGCAACCCGGTTTGTGCTTGTCGCCTGTTGGGCGAGTGCAGACGTTGCGGCGATGCCTGCCACACACAGGCCCGCGATCGTACGAACGAGCATTGATCCCATTTGTCCAGCCTCCTAGCTCGACCGATACCTCAAATCCATCGGACATGGCTGCGAACCCTTCCGGCCCGTCTATTCCGTTGCGCATTCCGATGATTGCCGACATACACACACTAACGCAGGTTTCGCCACAGGCGAAAGGGCGATTGGCAGAATTTTGCGCATAAATTTCGGAGGTCCAGATGACGCAGCCCGTAGCAATGACAGAACTGTGGCGTGGCAACTTGCTGGAAAGCCTGCATTTGGGCCACGCGGTCATCTGCGACGACACCGGCCAGATCGTGCGCAGCTGGGGCGACCCGCAGGCGGTTATCTATCCGCGCTCATCCGCCAAGATGATTCAGGCGCTTCCGCTGGTCACGTCGGGAGCCGCGGCAAAATACGGATTGAACAGCGAACATCTTGCGCTGGCCTGCGCGTCCCACAATGGGGCCGCGATCCATACCGACCGCGTGACAGCGTGGCTTGATCATCTGGGGCTGAGCGAGCACGACTTGCGCTGCGGGCCACAGGAGCCAGCGGACACTGCCGCGCGGGATTGGCTGATTCTGGCGGATGACACCCCGTGCCAGATCCACAACAATTGTTCCGGCAAGCATTGTGGTTTCCTGACACTGGGTCAGCATATGGGCGCAGGACCGGAATATCTGGAAATCGACCACCCGGTGCAGCAGGCCTGCCTGTCTGCCATCGAAGAGACGTCAGGCGAAACCAGCCCCGGTTACGGTATTGACGGCTGTTCCGCCCCGAATTTCGCCGTGTCGCTGGCCGGGCTGGCCCGGTCGATGGCGTGGTTCGCAAGCGCCTCGGATCGGTCCGACCGTTCCAGCGAGGCGGCGGTTCAGTTGGTGGCAGCCATGGTGAAGCATCCGGAACTGGTTGCCGGTGAGACCCGTGCCTGCACCGAACTGATGCGCGCCATGAACGGGCGCGTCGCCATCAAGACCGGGGCCGAGGCGGTGTTTGTGGCCATCATCCCGGAAAAACGCATGGGCGTTGCGTTGAAGATCACCGATGGCACCACACGGGCCAGCGAATGTGCCATCGCCGCCATTCTGGTGAGCCTTGGTGTGCTGGAGGCCGATCACCCGGCCACCCGCAAATTCATGAACGCCACGCAATACAGCCGCCGGGGGCTGGAATGCGGCGTGATCAAACCTGCGCCGGGTTTCCCCGGCTAAGGCCGCTACATCTCGATCTCGTGCACCTCGGCAACCTCGACCGAGCCCGAACCGTTGACGACCATCGGACAACCCTTGGCCATCTCGGTCGCGGCTTCGATGCTGTCGGCCTTAATCACGGTAAAGCCCGAAGCCGGGTTCGCACCGCCATTGTCGACAACCCCGCTGCTGCTGACCGTATAGGACTGTCCGACCGGGTTGCCGGGGATCTCTAACGCTTCGGCCATACCCTGAAACCATGCGCCCCAAGCGGCCATGGTCGCCTCGATCTCGGCGGGGTCGGTCGGGGTGTGTCCCCCGTGATAGACAAACAAATATTGGGGCATATCGCTCCTCCCTGATGAAACCTTATTTGCACTTCGCTTCGAGTTTGCGCAGCGAAGACGTCCAGCCCTGATTGTGGTTCGCGGCGGCTTCGGCATCGGCCAGTTCGCGGTGGTCCAAAACCAGGCGTGACCCCGTGCCTGTCGCTGTGACTGTAAAGGTGACGTGGCTTTCGCCCCCGCGCTGATCCTGATCGTCATGCCAGCCCCAGGTAAACCCCACCGAGTTTGGCGGGTCGACATGCGTGACGTGGCCCGAGACCTTGTATTGCTGGCCCTCGCCATTCTCCATCACCGAGTACCAAGGACCGGTGCGCGAGAAATCCAGATTGTGATCAGGTACGTGCATCCCTTCGGGCCCCCACCATTGCAACAACCGGCTGCCGTCGCTGATCCATGCGAACAGGTCTTCTGGGCTGACGGGGAAGTCCCGTTCCAGTTTCAGGTCGGCCATGAATTCTCCCTTTCGATTACTTCACTCAGACGATCCAGGCTGCTCTCCCAGAATTGCCGTTTGGAGATGGTCCAGTCGGCAATCATCCGCAGCCCGTCGGGCCGGATGGAGTACATCCGTTGGGTGCCCCGCACACGCTGCTGCACCAACCCTGCCTCGCGCAGCACCTTTAGGTGTCGCGAGATCGCAGCGCCGGATATTCCACGCCCTTCGATCAGGTCACCGGCGGGCAGTTCGCCCTGCTCCATCAGTTGCTCGACAATCGAGAACCGGGTGGCATCAGACAAAGCGGAAAAGGTGGTCAGAAGCGTGCTCATGACCTCTATTTAACACAAATGTTAAATAATGAAAAGCCCTGTCAGGATTCGACAAAATCCGTGCGACTGTACCCTTGCAGGTAAAGCAGTGCCGTCAGGTCGCCGTGATTCACCCGCACGTCGCATTTTGCGGCCACCGACGGTTTGGCATGAAGCGCAACCCCGGTTCCGGCCCGCCCCAGCATGCCCAGATCATTGGCCCCGTCGCCCACGGCGATCACGTCACTTTCGGACAGGCCAAGGCGTGTCGAGATCTGTTCAAGCGCTTCGATCTTGGCCTGACGTCCCAGAATAGGACGCGCCACATCGCCCGTCAGTTTGCCATCTGAGGCCAGCAGAGTGTTGGCGCGGTTTTCATCGAACCCCAGCAGTTCTGCCACCCGCGCGGTGAAGGCGGTAAAGCCACCGGACACCAGTGCAGCATAGGCACCGTTGGCCCGCATCGTTGCCAGCAACACCTGTCCGCCGGGCATCAGGGTGATCCGTTCGCGCAGGACTTTGCCAATGACGCTTTCATCCAGATCCTTCAGCAGACCAACCCGTTCGATCAGAGCACCCTCGAAATCCAGCTCTCCGTTCATGGCGCGGGCTGTGATGTCCTTGACCCTTTCGCCGACGCCAGCCTCATCCGCCAGTTCGTCAATGCATTCCTGCTGGATCATGGTGCTGTCCATATCGGCCAGCAGCATCTTTTTGCGCCGCCCAGCCGCAGGCTGTACAATCAGGTCCACGCCCATGCCTTGCAAGTCTGCCCAAACGTCCCAGCGATTGGCGGGCATGTCGCGCAGGTCAAACTCGACCGCCTCGTCCGGGCTGAGCCACAGGACATCCCCACCGCCCCACGCGTTGCGCAGCGATTCTGGCAAGGCGCGGTCCAGTGAGGGTGCAGCCGGGTTGGTCAGCAAAGTGGCGACGTACATATTCCAATCTCCAGTGTCATACCCATGCGGAACGGTCAGGGCGTCAATGGTGTTCGACCTTGTTCGGTCAGTTCCCAGCAATTCTGTCCCTCGAATACGGCGACGCCCGTCGGGCGTCCGTACCCGGCCCCCGTGTCCAGATTGATCCGGTTGCCATAATGCGTCGCCTGATCCACAGGCGTGTGTCCATGAACGATCAGTTTGGGATGCGGGCCTTGGTAGTCGTGGAAGTCCTGTCTGATCCAGATCAGATCACTTGCCTGCTGTTCATTCAGCGGGACACCCGGACGGATACCCGCGTGAACAAAGGCAATCTCGGGGGTCTGATGCATCACCACCAGATCGCGCAGGAAGGTCAGGTGCGACTTCGGCACCGCTGCCTGCGCCATCCTGTGCAGGTTTTCAAGGCGGATCTGACCTTCGAATTCCACCCCATAGCTGCGCAGGGTGTCGACCCCGCCCAACCTGTCATGCAACCAGTGGTATCCCACCAACAAATGCGGATCGTGGCGCGGAGTGTCTTCCATGAACCAGGCAAACATGCGGTCGTGATTGCCCAGCAGAGTAATCCAGTTCCGACCCGCATCACGCCCTTCAATCAGGCGTTCGATCAGCCCGCGACTGTCAGGGCCGCGGTCCACGTAATCACCCAGAAACACGATCTGAGCATCGGGTCCGCCGTCGCTTTGGATCAGGGACAGCGCACGCTCCAGCTCAGCCACCTGCCCGTGCAGATCACCAATAACATAGATTGGCTGCGTCATAGACGGCCTCCGGCGGTAAAGTTCAGCTTGCTTGTGCCTCAGATCATGGTTTGAGAGAACAAAGGACCCGGATATTCGCATAACCGGGTCCTGAACTGTTCCTCAAACTCAACAGCCCCGATCAGGCGACGTCGAATTCCAGTGGCTTGATCTGTGTAAACAGGCCTGTTTCGGCAAGCTTCGCCCGCGCTTCGGCCGGGACCGGTTCGTCGACGTAGAGCAGTGCAATCGCTTCGCCTCCGGCCTCAGCGCGGCCGAGGGTAAAGTTGGCGATATTGACGTTGCTCTCACCCATGGTCTGACCCAGCGTGCCGATGATGCCGGGCACGTCTTCGTTGGTGGTGTACAGCATATGAGCGCCGACCTCGGCATCGATGTTGATGCCCTTGATCTGGATAAAGCGCGGCTTGCCATCGCTGAACACGGTGCCGGCGATCGACCGTTCACGCTTGTCCGTTACGACCGTGACCTTGATGTAGCCATCAAAAACACCCGACTTGTCCTGATTGGTGGTCGAGATTTTGATCCCGCGTTCTTTCGCGACTACAGGGGCCGAGACCATGTTCACCTCGGGGTTGAACTTTTTCATGATCCCCGCGACCACGGCACAATTCAGCGCAGCCAGATTCATTTCAGCGGCCACACCGTCATAGAGGATATTGATCGCCTTGACCGGCTCGTCCGTCATCTGGCCGATGAAGCTGCCCAGATGACCTGCCAGCTTGATCCACGGCCCCATCAGCTTGGCTTCTTCCGCAGTCACGCTGGGCATGTTCAGCGCGTTTTCGACCGCGCCTGTCAGCAGGTAGTTCGAAATCTGTTCAGCCACCTGCAAGGCCACGTTCTCCTGCGCCTCGGTCGTCGCCGCGCCCAGATGGGGCGTGCAGACCACGTTGGGCAGGTTGAACAATGCGTTGTCCTTGGCGGGTTCCTCGCTGAACACGTCAAAAGCCGCTCCGGCAACATGGCCGGATTGCAGCATCTCGGACAGAGCCACTTCATCGACCAGACCGCCACGGGCACAGTTGATGATCCGTACACCCTTTTTGGTTTTGGCCAGATTTTCGCGGCTCAGGATGTTGCGGGTTTGATCTGTCAGCGGCACATGCAGGGTGATGAAATCGGCGCGCGCCAGCAGTTCGTCCAGCTCGACCTTTTCGACGCCCATCTTGGAGGCTTTCTCTTCGCCCAGATAAGGATCATAAGCGATGACTTTCATCTTCAGGCCCAACGCTCGTTCGCACACGATGCCACCAATGTTACCGGCACCGATCACGCCCAGTGTCTTGTTCGTCAGCTCGATCCCCATGAACTTGGACTTTTCCCACTTGCCCGCATGGGTCGAGGTGCTGGCCTCGGGGATCTGCCGCGCCACGGCGAACATCATCGCGATGGCGTGCTCGGCGGTTGTGATCATGTTGCCGAAGGGCGTGTTCATCACGATCACACCTTTTTTCGAGGCCGCCTCTTTGTCGACATTGTCAGTGCCGATCCCGGCGCGGCCGATGACCTTCAGCCTGTCGGCTTTTTCCAGCAGGGTCGGTGTGACCTTGGTGGCCGAACGGATGGCAAGACCATCATATTGACCGATCACCTCGGCCAGCTTGTCTTTGTCTTTGCCCAGCTCGGGCATGAAATCCACGTCGATGCCACGGTCGCGGAAAATTTGCACTGCGGTTTCGCTGAGCTTGTCGGATACCAGTACTTTGGGAGCCATTTTGCTTGGTCCTTTGAATTCTTCAGGGGGTGGCGGGCTGACGCCCGCCCTATATCGGTGATGGGGTAGGCCGGGCTTCAGCCCGGCACATGAAACTCAGGCAGCCTGCGCCTGCGCTTTGATCTCGGTCGCAAAGGCCCAGGCCAGCCAGGGCAGCATCGCCTCGATATCCGAGGTTTCAACCGTACCGCCGCACCAGATGCGCAGACCTGCTGGCGCGTCGCGATAGGCGCCGATATCCAGCGCGATATTCTCGGTCTCAAGCCGCTTGGCGACTGCCTTGGCAAAGGCTGCACCGTCCTGAATACGGGCATCGGTGAACTTCAGGCAGACGGATGTGTTCGAACGCGTCGCCTCATCCTCTGCCAGGTTTGCGATCCAGCCGTTCTGGTCGCAGAACGCGTGTACCGCACCCGCATTGGCATCCGCACGCGCGATCAGCCCCTGCAATCCGCCCACCGATCGCGCCCAGTCCAGCGCAAACAGATAATCTTCGACCGCCAGCATTGACGGCGTGTTGATCGTTGCCCCGGTAAAGATGCCTTCGATCAGTTTGCCGCCCTTGGTCAGGCGGAAAATCTTGGGCAGCGGCCATGCGGGGGTATAGCTTTCCAGCCGTTCAACGGCGCGCGGGCTGAGGATCAGCATCCCGTGGGCCGCTTCGCCGCCCAGCACTTTCTGCCAGCTGAAGGTTGTTACATCCAGCTTGTCCCAGGGCAGATCCATCGCAAAGGCCGCCGAGGTTGCATCGCAGATCGTCAGGCCCTGGCGGTCATCGGCAATCCAGTCGCCATTGGGTACCCGTACACCCGAGGTTGTGCCGTTCCACGTGAACACCACGTCATTTGCGAAATCGACCGAGGCCAGATCAACGATCTGCCCGTAATCCGCGGTCTTCACCTCGGCGTCGATTTTCAACTGCTTGACCACATCGGTCACCCAGCCGGACCCAAAGCTTTCCCAGGCCAGCATCTCGACCTTGCGCGCACCCAGCAAAGACCACAGCGCCATTTCAACCGCGCCGGTGTCCGAGGCGGGAACGATGCCAATGCGGTAATCCGCCGGAATGCCCAGAATCTCGCGCGTGCCTTCGATGGCCGCCTTCAGCTTATCCTTGCCGACAGCGGCGCGGTGCGACCGGCCCAATGCGGCATCGGCCAGTTTTGTCAGGTCAAATGTGGGGGGTTTGGCACAGGGGCCCGAAGAAAAACGCGGATTTGCCGGCCGCGTCGCCGGTTGTTCGATCGTCATGTGTATTACCCTTCCAGATACACGCCCCTCGTTGGGGAGGGGTGTCCCACGGACAGACCTAGGGGGCCTTCGCACCTGCAGCAAGCAGAAAAGACGCTTTACCGGGTGAAAACGACATCTGAAACGGGCACAAATCAGAACACGCGTTTCCGATTGGCGAAAAACCCCGCCGATATCTCGGCGGGGTTGGGTTGTGTTACTCTGCGGCGTCTTCGTATGCGTCCATGGGTGGGCATGTGCAGACGAGGTTTCGGTCGCCGTATGCGTTGTCGACGCGGTTGACGGGGGA